>NZ_JAPVZN010000004.1:0-156612 GCF_041432385.1 Streptococcus sp. 27098_8_91 | reverse complement strand
GACTGCTTCTGGTAACGCAGGTTGAACTTCAGGTTTACCTTTGTCTGTTATAACTGCTTCTGGCAATTCAGGTTGAACTTCCGGTTCTCCTTTATCAGTAACAACTGCTTCTGGCAAGGCGGGTTGAACTTCCGGCTCACCTTTGTCAGTTACAACCGCTTCTGGTAACTCTGGCTGAATTGCAGGCTCATCCTTATCGGTTACTACAGCCTCTGGCAGCGCGGGTTGAACTTCAGGTTCATCTTTGTCACTTACAACTGCTTTTGGCAATTCAGGTTGAACTTCAGGCTCACCTTTGGCGCTTACAACTGCTTCTGGCAATTCAGATTGATCTTCCGGTTCACCTTTGGCGCTTACAACTGCTTCGGGTAATTCTGCTTGGACTGCAGGCTCACCTTTGTCAGTTACAACCGCTTCTGGTAAGGCGGGTTGGACTGCAGGCTCACCCTTGTCACTTACAACTGCTTCTGGTAACTCTGGCTGGATCGCTGGCTCCCCCTTGTCGGTTACCAGAGTTCCAGCTTGTACATCCTTATGTTTGGCTAATTGTTCTTGAGAATCTGAAGATTGTTTCTCTTCTTTTCTTGGATTCGTTAATTCAGTAGAAAGAGGTTTTTCAACTACTTGAACTTCTGTCGGCTTAGTTGAAGAAACAGGTGTTTGTTCCTGAATAGCCTGTACTGTTGATGGATGTTCTACAAAATTTGGTGTAACACTATAATCTACCTTTTGTTGATTTTTAGGAGTAGCTACTGATTTCTCTTGATTGCTTACTTTAGATTCAGAAGTTATGTTTTCCTCTTTGATATATCCGATATATGTGTAACCAGAAATGTCTTTAGGAAGAGGTAATTTTTCTCCTGAGGTTAATTCATAGTCAGTATTGTAATTCAGTAAGAGATTATTTTCTAAAGCATGAGCTGATACTAGGACACCGTTTCCTATCCCTGCAACCAATACTAAATGTAATACTGTTTTATTCTTAACCTTTTTCTTAGAAACGGCAAAAATTAAAATCCCCAGAGCAGCTAAGCTAGCACCAGCAACCAAGGTTTGAACATCATTCTTACTTCCAGTATTTGGCAATTCTCCCAATTGATTTTGGGAATTTAATTTATAAACAAGATAATAAGTTTCATCATCATTCTCCATGTATGTCGGAATGTCATAGACAAGCTGTTTCTTTTCTTCTGATGATAACTCTGACTCTGTCACATATTTATAGTGAACACCTTTAGTCTCTTGAGCTTCTATAGATGAACTAGCTAATACAGACATAAAAAATAAACTTGAAATCGTTGCAGATACAAGTCCTACTGATAATTTTCTAAATGAAAAACGCTGCTGTTTTTCACCAAAATACTTTTCCATGATTCCTCCTTGAAATAAAATTTTAAAAATATGCAAGCTAAAATTTATTATATTAGCTTGTTATTTTATAAAAAGGTAACACACTTTAATTATACTCTTAATTTACAAAAAAGTCTTAAAATTGCGTTACGTTTTCATACTTTGTTTTATATATAAAATACGAAGGAGCAGGGTTTGAATTTCTTATATTCTTTTTGGATAAAAAAATAGGCTCTCCGAAAACTCGGAAAGCCTTATTTTATGCTACTTCTAGCTTCCTCACCTTTACATTTACATTTCAAGGCTCGGGATAAAAAGGTTCACTGGACCTTTTTATTTTGCGATTGGGTAAACAGAAACTTGTTTTTTATCGCGACCTTTACGTTCAAAGCGTACTACGCCCTCAACTTTAGCGAACAAAGTATCGTCTCCACCACGTCCAACGTTTACACCTGGATAGATGTGTGTACCACGTTGACGGTAAAGGATAGATCCACCTGTTACAGTTTGTCCGTCAGCTGCTTTAGCTCCAAGACGTTTCGCTTGTGAATCACGTCCGTTTGATGTAGAACCTCCACCTTTTTTGTGGGCGAAAAGTTGCATGTTAGTAAGAGTCATTTTTAACATAATGTTTTCCTCCGTGTTAGTTTTCTGTGATAACTCTGGTTTGGACGAACTCAGAAGAGTCCTCCGATAAGTTTGCCATTCCTAAGAAAAATGATTCAAAGAATAACTGAGTCATTTCTCTCTGATGTGAAGGGATATCTTTAGGAATTTCCACCATTAGATAACCATCTTCATCTTCGTTTAATTGTAAGATTGGTTCATAGCCTGCAAATTTCTCAATAGAATTGACAAAGTTAGTGGCAAGCGTAGAAACCGATGCACACACGACGTCAAAGCCGTTTTCGCCAATTTTGGCGTGTCCAGTAATCTCCGCACTCCTCAGCTCGCCATCTTCGGCTCTCTCAAAGACTGCTTGTATCATGTGTTCTCCTTAAAATTAAGCGTTGATTGCGTTGATGACAACTTTAGTATATGGTTGACGGTGACCTTGTTTACGGTGGCTACCTTTTTTAGGTTTGTACTTGTAAGTAACAACTTTCTTTTGTTTTCCTTGTTTTTCAACAGTTCCAACTACAGTAGCTCCAGCAACAAGTGGAGTTCCGACAACAGTGTTTTCACCACCAACAAGAACAACTTCGTTAAAAGTAACTTCTTGACCAGCTTCAACGTTCAATTTTTCAACGTAAACTGCTTGACCAACTTCAACTTTAACTTGTTTTCCGCCAGTTTTGATAATTGCGTATGTGCTCATTATGCACCTCCTATGATTTTTTGGGTTTCCCCGTATTTTTGTGAAGACTCGCCTAGCATCGTGGGACGAACCACTTAAAAGAAGAGCTCTAAGTATAACAAAGAATAAACTAGGAATTGAGCCGAAGCCGAAGACATAACTTATGTTAGGCAAGGCGATAATGACGAAGTTTAAATTTGTTATACGACGAGCAACGATGTTCGTGCGGTTGCACAGGATCGTGCATAGTCAACTCTTCAAGTATAGCATGATTCCTAGTTTTTGACAAGTATTTATCATCGAATTTAAACTTTTTCTCTTATTTTTTTCCTCCAAGACGCAAAAAGCATACTTAGATAAAAAATACTCATCATGATTGGAATCCCTAAAATTGTTTTTTCTTCATAAAAAATACTCAGATAAGCTGATACAACAACCCCAAGCACAAAACTCGACAGCAAGCTAACAAAGATGAGACCTTCTCTTAAAAAAGGTGTATGTTTTGTGCGAACATATTCACCAAATGCTAACATGGTTCGTTTGATATTTCCGGTCATAAATGCATTGTTGTATGCAATTCCTGAAACTTCTCCGAAAGCTGTTGTTACAAGTCCCATACAAAATGCTAACGGTGGTACTATATATATATTATCAACCGTCAAGGGAACAAATCCTATAATCAAAGATAAAATTGCTAGTGGGATAAGAGACAGAATTGGTTTTCTTACAATCCTCAACTTTTCTTTATAGACTGTCAAGAGGAAGACACCCACCATGAAAGAAATCAAGGTCATTACCTTGGCGCTGGCATCTGAAACATTGTCCTGAATGAGACCGACGGAAAGGAAAACGACATTCCCTGTTTGACCTGCAACTAGAGTATTCCCACGTATGATAAAGGTATAGGCATCTACATAACCCGCACAAAAAGTCAAAAAAAGCGCCAATCTTTTTGAATGACGAGAAATTTTTCTCATAGGTAATAATCTCATACTACACTCCTATTTTTTCTGAATCTATTGTACCATTTTTTGAGGAAAATTCGAAGTGTCAAATAAAAGAATTGTCTCCCTTTGGCTAGTTTAGTCTATCTGTGATATAATGAAAGCAGTCATTACTTGTAGAAAAGGAGATTTCATGCTTAAACTTGGTATTATCGGCACTGGTGCAATCAGTCACCACTTTATAGAAGCTGCTCACGCTAGTCAGGAATTCCAGTTAGTGGCTGTTTATTCAAGAAAGCTCACGACTGCTCAGCAATTTGCTAGTTCCTATACAGATGTTAGTCTATTTGATAATTTAGAGGATTTCTTCCAGTCTGAATTTAATGTTGTCTATATCGCAAGTCCCAATTCTCTGCATTATACTCAAGCCAAGGCCGCTTTATCTGCTGGCAAACATGTTATCCTTGAAAAACCAGCGGTGACTCAACCACAAGAATGGCAGAATTTAGTTGAAATAGCTCAAGAAAATCAATGTTTTATCTTTGAAGCAGCAAGAAACTATCATGAGGAAGCCTTCACTGTTATTAAAAACTTTTTAGCAGATAAGCAAGTTTTAGGTGCAGATTTTAACTATGCCAAGTATTCTTCTAAGATGCCTGACCTTCTTTCTGGAAACACTCCGAATGTATTTTCAGACCGTTTTGCTGGTGGGGCTCTCATGGACTTGGGAATTTATCCGATCTATGCTGCGGTTCGCTTGTTTGGAAAGGCACTTGATGCGACCTATCAAGCTCAGCAACTTGACAACACTATTGATCTAAACGGAGACGGAGTCTTATCATATCCTGAATATCAAGTTCATATCAAGGCTGGTAAAAACATTACTTCTAATCTGCCTTGCGAAATATATACAACAGATGGAACCTTGACACTCAACACTATTGAACATGTTCTCTCAGCTATTTTTACAGATCATCAAGGTAATGAAACACATCTACCTATTCAGCAGGCACCTCATACCATGACTGAGGAGGTCGCTGCTTTCGCGATCATGATCAAACAGCCAAACCTAGAACTTTACCAAGCTTGGTTGGATGATGCAACACACGTCCATAAGCTACTCTACACCATGCGCCAGACTGCTGGCATTAGATTTGAGGCAGAAAAATGAAAACCAAACTACCTAAAGAATGGCAAGAGCTAACCGAACAACTCGGCTTTCAAGAATTCACCCCCATTCAAACTCAGCTTTTTGATCCGATTTTAGACGGTCAAACCCTCCTTGGAGTCAGTCCAACAGGAACTGGTAAGACCCTTGCTTATCTCCTACCAAGTCTTCTTCGTCTCCAAAAGAAAAAAGCGCAACAACTATTGATTTTAGCACCAAATACTGAACTGGCTGGTCAGATTTTTGAGGTAACTAAAACCTGGGGTGAAGCTATTGGCTTGACTGCTCAGCTCTTCCTGTCAGGTTCGAGTCAGAAACGCCAAATTGAACGACTAAAAAAAGGACCAGAAATTCTAATTGGAACTCCTGGTCGTATCTTTGAACTGATTAAATTGAAGAAGATCAAGATGATGAACGTGGAAACGATTATTCTTGATGAGTTTGACCAGTTGCTAGATGATTCTCAGATTCACTTTGTAGAAAAGATTACTCACTACGCACCTCGCGACCACCAACTCATCTATATGAGTGCCACTACCAAGTTTGACCAAGATAAGATTGCGCCTAACACGCGCACCATCGACCTCTCTGATCAAAAGTTGGACAACATTCAACACTTCTACATGCAAGTAGATCAACGTCATCGAGTAGATATGCTTCGTAAACTGGCACAGGTTGAAGACTTCCGTGGACTCGTCTTCTTTAATAGCTTATCAGACCTTGGAAGTTCCGAGGAAAAATTACAGTATCGCGATGTTTTAGCTGTTTCTCTAGCTAGCGATGTCAACGTTAAGTTCAGAAAAGTTATCTTAGAAAAATTCAAAGATAATCAGCTAACACTGCTTCTTGCAACAGACCTTCTAGCTCGTGGTATCGACATTGATAGCTTGGAATGCGTGGTTAACTTTGACGTTCCTAGAGATATGGAAACCTACACTCACCGCGCTGGACGTACGGGTCGTATGGGCAAAGAGGGCTATGTAATCACACTTGTAACGCATCCAGAAGACCTCAAAAAACTGAAGAAATTTGCAAGTGTACGTGAAATCGTCTTGAAAAATCAAGAACTCTATATCAAATAGAGGCTGGGACAAAAATCCCAACCTCATTTTTTATTAGCAAAAAAACTTTGACCTGCTAGCTGATTTAGAACTAGGAAATCGAAACTTTATCCACTGATTTCTCCTCCACTTTTTATCCCCAAGTAATTTCTAAGCGATAGTCCGCAAATGGATTTCCTTCTTTGTTTTGTAGTTGATAGGCTAGTTCAATCTTTTGTTGTTCAACTTGATAATGGCTTGTTTGGATGATAAACTCCTGTATCCCCATTGGTGTAGGAATATAGGCTAAACTATCAGCTTCCTTCAGAAAACGCATGATGGTCTTAGGATTGGAAAATCGAGACATCACCAACTCTGTATCATTAAACTTGAGTACCACTTTTTCTTTCTCTTCATTGTAAAAAAGGAGATAGGAAAAATCACCTTTCTCACGTAACTCAACGTCATAAAGTTGGTCGATCACTTCCAATTGTTCATCAAATTGGATGGTATTTCTCATTCGAATCTTCACTTCAAGTCCTCTTTCTTCACTCTTATCCTACTATTTTACCAAAAACTGTAGCTTTTTGCTATAATGGTTTTATGAATGAAAAAGTATTTCGTGACCCTGTTCACAATTATATCCATGTTGATAATCAGATTATCTATGACTTAATCAATACCAAAGAATTTCAACGGCTTCGTCGTATCAAGCAGCTCGGAACATCCAGTTATACCTTTCATGGTGGAGAACATAGTCGTTTCTCTCACTGTCTGGGTGTTTACGAGATTGCACGACGCATCACCGAGATTTTTGAGGAAAAGTATCCTAAAGAATGGGATCCTTCGGAGTCCCTCCTAACCATGACTGCAGCACTCCTTCATGACCTAGGACATGGTGCCTATTCGCATACTTTTGAAAATCTCTTTGATACCGATCATGAGGCGATTACGCAGGAAATTATCCAAAGCCCCGAAACAGAGATTCACCAGGTTCTTTTACAGGTAGCTCCAGATTTCCCCAAAAAGGTAGCTAGTGTTATAGACCATACTTATCCAAATAAACAGGTGGTCCAGCTGATTTCGAGTCAAATCGATGCAGATCGCATGGACTATCTCTTACGTGACTCCTATTTTACAGGGGCTTCTTATGGGGAATTTGACCTAACACGTATCTTACGAGTTATTCGCCCTATCGAGAACGGAATTGCCTTTCAACGAAACGGCATGCATGCCATCGAAGACTATGTTCTAAGTCGCTATCAAATGTATATGCAGGTTTATTTCCATCCTGCCACACGTGCTATGGAAGTCCTTCTGCAGAATCTTTTGAAACGTGCTAAAGAACTTTATCCAGACAACAAAGAATTCTTTGCTCGAACTTCTCCTCATCTACTCCCATTTTTCGAAAAGAATGTTAGCTTGGCTGACTATCTGTCCTTGGATGACGGAGTTATGAATACCTATTTCCAACTATGGATGACCAGTTCTGACAAGATTTTAGCTGACCTGTCACAACGCTTTGTCAATCGCAAGGTCTTTAAATCCATCACCTTTTCACAAGAAGATCAAGAACAGCTTGCATCTATGAGAAAACTGGTAGAAGATATCGGCTTTGATCCTGACTATTACACAGCTATTCATAAGAACTTTGACCTTCCTTATGATATCTATCGTCCTGAATCTGAAAATCCACGAACGCAGATTGAGATTATACAAAAAAATGGAGAACTAGCAGAACTCTCTAGCCTGTCTCCTATCGTTCAATCCCTTGCTGGTAGTCGCCACGGAGATAATCGTTTTTATTTTCCGAAAGAAATGTTAGACCAAAACAGCATCTTCGCAAGTATTACCCAGCAATTTCTACACTTGATTGAGAACGATCATTTTACCCCAAATAAAAACTAAAAGAGGAAATTTATGAGTATTAAACTAATCGCTGTCGATATCGACGGAACCCTTGTCAACAGTCAAAAGGAAATCACTCCTGAAGTATTTGCCGCTATTCAAGATGCCAAACAAGCTGGTGTCAAAGTTATGATTGCAACTGGACGTCCTATCGCAGGGGTTGCCAAACTTCTAGATGACTTGAAATTAAGAGATGAAGGTGACTATGTAGTGACCTTCAACGGTGCTCTTGTCCAAGAAACTGCTACTGGCCATGAGATTATCAGCGAATCCTTGACCTATGAGGATTATCTGGATATGGAATTTCTCAGTCGCAAACTCGGTGTCCACATGCATGCTATTACCAAGGATGGCATCTACACAGCCAATCGTAATATAGGAAAATACACTGTTCACGAATCAACCCTTGTCAACATGCCGATTTTCTACCGTACACCTGAAGAAATGGCTGGCAAGGAAATCGTCAAGTGTATGTTTATCGATGAACCAGAGATTCTCGATGCTGCGATTGAAAAGATTCCAGCCGAATTTTACGAACGCTACTCCATCAACAAATCCGCTCCTTTCTACCTCGAACTCCTTAAAAAGAATGTAGATAAGGGTTCAGCCATCACTCACTTGGCTGAAAAACTAGGATTGACCAAAGATGAAACCATGGCTATCGGTGACGAAGAAAATGACCGTGCCATGCTGGAAGTCGTTGGTAACCCTGTTGTCATGGAAAATGGAAATCCAGAAATCAAAAAAATCGCCAAATACATCACTAAATCTAATGACGAATCTGGCGTAGCCCATGCCATTCGAACTTGGGTACTGTAGGAAGATACGGATACATGAAAACCGCTCACCAGAGCGGTTTTTACTATGTTAGAACTCAATTTCCAGTATTGGTTGTACAGTTACTTAAATCTTTATTTTGGTCAAGTTTTGGTCAAAAAATGTAAATATACTATCCTATTTTAAAAAAATAAATTGTGATGATTGCCTATAAATAAACACTTTGAATATTCTTTATGCTTCTTTACGCTTCCCAAAATGCCCCCTGCAGGAATCGAACCTGCAACTACTCCTTAGGAGGGAGTTGTTATATCCATTGAACTAAGGGAGCTAGAGAAAAACTCTGCCGAATAAGCAGAGTTTTTTTGTCGAATTAACGACGGATTTCTTTGATACGAGCTGCTTTACCTTGAAGAGCACGCAAGTAGTACAATTTCGCACGACGTACTTTACCGTAACGAACAACTTCGATCTTCTCAACACGTGGAGTGTGGATTGGGAAGATACGTTCAACACCTACACCGTTAGAGATTTTACGAACTGTGTAGTTTTCTGAGATGCCCGCACCTTTACGTGCAATAACAACACCTTCAAAAATCTGGATACGTTCACGGTTACCTTCGACAACTTTCGCGTGTACACGAACAGTGTCACCAGGACGGAATGATGGGATATCAGTACGAAGTTGACCTTCTGTCAAGCTTTGGATTAATGGATTCATTTTATTCTCCTATCTTTGTCAATCTTGAGGAATCTTCCTCAGCGGATAAACTGTATTTTTGTGCGTCCATTACACACAAGATACAGTTTACCAAATTTCTTAAAAAAAGTAAAGAAATTTACAGTAAAATTCCTAAAAAAATAACAAGCAAACCACCTAAGTAGGTCAAGAGAAAATAACTGTAAAAGACCTTCTTATCAGCCAAGAGTTTTTGGAGTTCATCATTCAAGGTTGAAAAAGTGGTTAGACCTCCACAAAATCCTGTGGCAAGGATAAGATAGACTTCTTTAGACTCCACATGGTTGTAAAATAAGCCAATCAAAAAACAGCCCAGTAGATTAGCTATGAGAGTTCCTAGAGGCAGTACTGAACCCTGATTATAACGTGAAAAGAAATAACGCACAAGAGCACCTAGTCCACAAGCAAGCGCTAGATATAATACTACCATTTCTTCCTCCCTAAACAATAAGCCAATAAAAGACCTCCACCAATGCTTAGAACTAGATAGATTACTAGACTTAGGTAAGAACCTGTATCCAGCAATTTCACGCCATCTAACATGAGGCTTGAAAAAGTCGTTAAACCTCCACAGAAGCCAGTTCCAAGTGCTAAAATGACACCTTTACTGCTACCCTTATAAACTAGATAACCTTTTACTAGATAGACTAAGCAGAAAATTCCTAGATAGTTAGCAAAGAGAGTTCCCCAAGGAAAATCTGGGCTAGCTGGCAACCATCTCGAAATCTGATATCGGACAAGTCCTCCTAGCATGGCAGCTAGAAAGATTCCTAATGGGTAAAATTGTTCTTTTTTCATTTGATGTTTTTATCCTGATAATCGCGCGAACGTTTGAGAATATCTGAAAAAGTCTCAACGATTGTCTCTTCGTATTTTGTATTGCTGACATGACTTCTGACCTTCTCAAAGATAGCTTCTTCTCTTTTAGTATCTAGAATAGCTTTTCCTGAAGCTTTTTTATAAGCAACTACACCCTCAACTAGATGCATTCTTTCTTCTAAGAGTTTTACGATTTGATCATCAATTTGATCGATTTCTTGTCTAATAATATCTAAATCCATAGAGTCTCCTTCTTAATTTGAATCAATTTATAAAAAGCTTCTAAATGGGCTAGTTCATTCCTAGGGACAACTAACAAAAACTGCACTGACAACTTTCATCAGTGCAACTTCATGCTTATCCTACTTTAGCAGCCAATTCTTCTGCAAATTGTTCCAAGCGTTCGATATCTTCTTCTTCTGCAGAGAGGTCCACTTTGACACACTCTGATCCCTTTTCAGCTCCTGTTGCCACAAATACACGATCAAAGTCATCAACAGCTTTACAGAACTCATCGTAGAAAGTATCGCCTGATCCTACCACACCGTAGATTTTGCCACTCAAGTTAAGATCTGCTAGGTCTTCGTAGAAGTCCATCATCTCATCCGGTAACTCTCCATCACCGTAAGTGTAGGTTGCAACGATCGCGATATCTGCTTCAAGAAAGTCAGATGCGTCAACAGTTGTACACTCATCAACATCCACCTCTAAGCCCAATTCACGCAATTTATCTGCTACAATATCTGCAATTTCTTCGGTATTACCGGTCATACTGGCAAATACAATTTTTGCTAATGCCATATCGTCCTCCTCCATTTATCTTTCTCCATTATATCACATCTTTTTCATTTTAAAAATAAAAACTCTTGTGCTACAATGAAATAAGAAAGAATTGAGGTTACTTATGGAAATTTGCCATCAAATTTTAGAAAAAATTAAAGCATATGATACCATTATCATTCACCGTCACATGAAACCAGATCCTGATGCCTTAGGAAGTCAGGTTGGACTCAAAGCACTTCTGGAACACCATTTCCCAGAAAAAAATATCAGGGTAGTCGGTTATGATGAGCCAACCTTAACATGGCTTACAAAGATGGATCAGGTAGAAGACAAGGATTATCAAGGTGCGCTTGCTATCATCTGTGATACAGCAAATACCGCTCGTATCGATGATAAACGTTATACTAATGCTGAAACCATTATTAAAATTGATCACCATCCAAATGACGAAGTCTATGGAGATCTTGTTTGGGTAGATACCAACTCTAGCAGTGCCAGTGAGATGATTGCTCTCTTTGCTGAAGCAACTAACCTAGAATTATCCGACTACGCTGCTAAAATGCTCTGTGCTGGAATTATTGGTGATACCGGCCGTTTCCTTTATCCGTCTACTTCTGCTCGTACCCTTCGAATTGCTAGTAAACTAAGAGAACATAACTTTGACTATGCTGAATTAACACGTAAAATGGACACTATGAGCTTTAAAATTGCTAAACTTCAAGGTTATGTCTATGATCACCTAGAAGTTGATGAAAATGGTGTCGCACGTGTCATACTGACTCAAGAAATTCTAAAAACATATCAAGTAACAGATTCTGAAACAGCAGCCATTGTTGGAGCTCCAGGCCGTATCGATACAGTTAATCTTTGGGGAATATTTGTGGAACAAGCAGATGGCCACTATCGCGTTCGACTTCGCAGTAAATTCGTTCCAATCAATGGTGTTGCAAAAGAACATGATGGTGGAGGTCACCCACTTGCAAGTGGTGCTAACTCCTATAGCCTAGAGGAAAATGAAGTCATCTACCAAAAATTAAAAAACTTACTGAAAAAATAGATAAAAAGCTTGCCAAACTTATCAGAATCTGATAGACTAGTATGGTAACAATCTATGGCTCGCAAAGAGACCATGGCAGAAAGGAAATATTGCAAAATGAAAAAAGATATCCATCCAGAATATCGCCCAGTTGTCTTCATGGACACAACTACTGGTTACCAATTCCTTAGCGGTTCAACAAAACGCTCTAACGAAACTGTTGAGTTCGAAGGCGAAACTTACCCATTGATCCGTGTGGAAATTTCATCAGACTCACACCCATTCTACACTGGACGTCAAAAGTTCACTCAAGCAGATGGACGCGTGGATCGTTTCAACAAAAAATACGGTCTCAAATAATCATAAAAAGAACAGTTCCGACTGTTCTTTTTTTGTTTCTTCAAATTAGGAGTCAACCACAACTGCTGTACCACTACAAGTGACCATTAGCATACCATTTTCAGCACCTAAAGTTTCATAGTCCATTTTTATACCTATAATAGCATTTGCTCCACGTTCACTTGCACGCTCCATCATTTCCGCTAGAGCTTCTTCTCTTGCTTGAGTCAACTCGCCTTCATAACTACCAGCTCGTCCTCCAAAAACATTACGGAAGCCAGCAGCCATATCTTTGAACATATTAACGCCAGCAACCACTTCACCAAAGACGATTCCTTTGTAGGCTAGGATTTTCTTCCCTTCAATTCCCGTAGTTGAAATAATCATCTTCCTTTCCTCCTAACTTCTTTTATTTAATTGTAAACCCTCTCACTAACTCTGTCAAGAAATTCTATAAAGGAATCAGTGGTTGAAAGGAAACTCTTCTCACCATCCTTTTTTGCTATCCATTTAGTGACAATTGTATGGATGGTGGCCTAAATCTTTTCTTTGCAAGTCAAACTTGAGATAGGCTTCTCAGCCTCACTATTCTTACCAATAGTAGAGCTTAAAATCTATGACTGGTATAGAAAATACTGTTCTTTCCTGCCCCTTTTTTGCCCCAAAACTACAAAAAAAGCCTATTGACCAAGCTAGAAAGCTTGATACAATAGGCTTTTTCTAAATTCATTATTTAACAGCGTCTTTAAGAGCTTTACCAGCTTTGAATGCTGGAACTTTTGAAGCTGCGATAGTGATTTCTTTACCAGTTTGCGGGTTGCGACCTTTACGTGCTGCACGCTCACGAACTTCGAAATTACCAAAACCGATCAATTGAACTTTTTCACCAGCTGCAAGGTAATCAGCTACTGCTGCAAATACAGCATCAACTGCTGCTGCTGAGTCTTTCTTTGTCAATTCTGTAGCTTCTGCTACTTTAGCGATCAAATCTTGTTTGTTTGCCATGTTAATAATTCCTCCAAATATTTTCTAATTAACAATTACAATCATATCCTAAATTCTCTTGTAGGTCAAGTCAAAAACGCTATTTCTTGCTATTTTCTTTATTTTTTTAGGACTCGTATCTGACCAAAATAGCCCAAGCATTTTCACCTGTATGGGTCTGGATAATAGAACCTGTTTCAAGTACAGAGATTGGTTTTTCAACGAATGGTTGTAGGATTTCTTTCATCTCTTCTGCCCAGTCCCGAGTTCCAGAATAGGAAATACCAATTTCTGCAACAGAACGCTCTGACAGTTTTGCAACTAGTTCATCCAACCATTTCTTAAAAGTTTTAGCTCCACGTCCTTTAACGATTGGTTGCAATTCATCATCTTTCATCTGCATGACTACTCGGATATTTAATAGAGAGCTTAAAAGACCTGTCACTCGGCCAATACGACCACCTTTAACAAGGTTTTCCAAGGTAGAAACACCAATATAGAGCTCTGTGTTCTTCTTCACTTCTTCAACATGAGCCACAATTGTCTCAATATCTTGTCCTTCTTGAGCTAACTTAGCTGCTTCAACCACTTGAAATTTTAGGGCTTGATCAGTAAAGGAACTATCCAATACGGTCACATTAGCCGTTGACAAACTTGCACCCTGACGAGCTGCTTCGACAGTTCCTGATAAGGCATGAGACATATGAATGGCTAAAATTTGACTACCGTCTTTACTCAACTCATCAAAAATCTCAGCAAAGAGTCCAACAGGAGGTTGACTTGTTTTAGGCAGATTTTTACTCTCTTTCATCAAGCGAAGAAATTCCCCTTCTTCAAGATCAGCATCCGAATAAAGAACACTATCAATCATTACAGAGAGCGGAACGACGGTAATATTTAATTCTTTGACCACTTCTGGTTCAATAGTAACAGAAGAATCTGTTACGATTTTTACTTGTGTCATAATTCAAATCTTTCTATGTTTCACTTTTTGAGTGAGTTTTTTCAATTTAACTATAACAATTATATCAAAAAAAAGCTAAAAATTCATACTGTATCTATTCATTTTTATGATGGAATTTATAGATTTTTAAATCTTTATTTTTATAAAAATAGTCGCCTGCTAAGACGACTACTGTTCATTTATCATAAACGTTCATACAAATCTTGCATTTGTATGTCATCAGGAACCAACTTGAGATAGTGTTGAATCTGTTCTCTTGCTTCTTCAAACCTTCCAAGTTCGCGTAATAGATGAATGTATTGCTCTAAAAACTCAGGATTTTCCTTGAGTTCTGGAACCAATGCCTGATAAGATTCATAGGCAGCATCCAAATCTTCAGTTTCTTGGTAACTCCGTGCAATCATCCACTTAGTCAAGAGATTTTCTGGCTCATATACTTCTAAGGCTAGAATATCCTCATACCGTTCTTGCTCCTGATACATGGTTGCTAGTCGCAAGAGGATTTCTTCTTGGTCTTCCGCATCTTCTTGGGCTTGAAGAAGATAAGCCTCTGCCTGTTCAGGTTGATGCAATTCGTAAGATAATTGTGAAGCAAGGAGTAGTAAACGTGTCTCGAATGGGTTTTTTTCCAAACCTTGTTGAGCAATCAGTAAGGCTTGCTCAGTCTGATGTTCCTTATGTAGAGCCTGACTATAACCATATTCATACCCTTCAAAATCTGGAGATATAGTATCCAGCTGTTTAAAATATAAAACTGCCTTTTGAAATTCCTCTTGATCAAAGTAAAGACTTGCTAATTCAAATGCAGTCTGATCTTCATACTCTAACTCTAAAGCTTTTTCTAAAAACTCTATGGCTGATTCAAACTTTCCAAGTCGAGCATAGGCAGTGCCAATTCGTTGATAGGTCGAAATCCCTGTCTGCTCATATATTTCACGATTATCCAGTTGAGCATAGCCCTTAATCGCTTCTAAATCATTTCCAAGTTCACTATCTAATTCTGCTAGCCCAAAAATCAATAAAGGATCATCAGAGTAATTAAGAGCTTCTAAGAGCTTCTCTCGAGCTACATCCGTCAATCCTTCCATTTGATAGAAATCAGCCTTTAAAACAAGCGCAGATACATAAGAATCGCTATTGGGTTGAATTTCTTCTAGATAGGCAAACGCTTCTTCAATTTGTCCGTCTTCGCTTGCGATACTAGCTAGATTGAGATTAACTTCTGGAAATATTGGAGCTAGTTTTTCATAGATTTGACGAGCTTGTGGATAAAAACCAATACCTTCTAGATAATAAGCCAGTTCCAGAAGAAGATCATCCGAGTCTTCTACCAAGGCTTTTTGAAAATAGTGATCAGCTCTTGTTAAATCTTGCTGATCCAAAGCTTCAAGCATTTCTTGACTATTGCTCACCTTCAACCTCCTCTTCTAACTCATACAGACCACTAACTTTTTTATACCATTCAAAAATCGCTGAAATAACAACTTTTGCTGAAGCATAAACAGGAATTCCTAGTAGGACTCCCCAAACACCAAACATAGAACCAGACGTCAACAAAACAAATAGAATAGTGATTGGATGGATGTTTAATTGACTACCTAAAATCAATGGAGATACAAAACGACCTTCAATTGTCTGCTCTACGATAAAAACGATAATAACTTTCAAGAGCATAACTGGTCCAGCAATTAAACCTAAGACCAGAGCTGGTAGCATGGCAAGGAAACTTCCAAGATAAGGGATAAGATTTAAAACCCCAGCAGTAATTCCAAGAGTCACTGCATATCTCAAACCAATAATCTTAAAGAAGATGATAAACATAATTGCTACGATAACAGCAACAGTAATTTGTCCTCTAACATAGTTAGAAAGTTGTTGGTTCACATCCGTTAGAACCTTACCTACTGGTTCTCTCAATTTATTTGGTAAGAATTGAGTGATATGATCTCTCAAACCTTTTCCATCTCTAAGGAGATAAAAGAGCATAAAGGGCATGATAATCAAAGCAACAATAACTTGTGACGTTCCACTAATAAGAGCACTCACCCAGTTCACAGCTTTTGATGAAATATTACTTGCCCAAGCAGTTGCTTGTGTTGAGAATTGAGCCAGAACCTGTTCTAGTTGAGGTCTAAAGTCATCTGGTAACCGCTTAGTTACAAGATCATCAATAACTCTGTCAGCATCTTCGAGATAATTTGGTACATTTTTCGCAAAAATAACTACTTGACGTTGAAGATTTGGAATCGCAACGGCCAGACCAATAATCAAGAGTATGGCAATAATGACAAAGATAATACTAATGGCTAAGACACGATTTATCTTATACTTCTCCATCAAATCCACCAGTGGATTTAAGAGATAAAAAAGTAATCCTGATAAAATAACAGGCAACATAACCACTGATAAAAAATCAACGACAGGGATAAATAAAAAACTAATCTTACTTAAAATAAAAATATTCAGACCTAGTAACAAGGCTACCAAAAAAACTGTAACAGCCTTATTATCTAAAAACCATTTAAAAAACCAAGATAAATTAAAATGTTTCTCTTTTTGTTCCATATCTACTTCCTTTCCTTTGTCCTTTCATTATACCATTTTTATAGGGAATAAACTGTTTTTAAAGTGTTGAGGTGACGATTGAGAACTTTAACAAAGCGACCTTGCTTTTTACTAATTTTATACTTAGATGTTTCATACTTTTTTCACTATTTTCTTCAGGTCTCCCAATTTATGATATAATAGAAACATCTTTATTTAGAGGTATAGCTATGATTGAAACAATTTATTTCGGAACTTACACACGTCGTTTATCCCAAGGGATTTATCAAGCTGATTTTGATACAGAAACTGGGCAACTATCCAATCTTAAACTATTTGCTGCTGAGCCGAGTCCGACCTATCTTGCATTTGATCAAAAAAATCACCTCTATTCAGTAGGTAGTAAAGACGGGAAAGGTGGTATCGCTGCTTATCAGACTGATGGTACTTTACTAAATCATGTAGTCGAAGAAGGTGCCCCTCACTGTTATGTTGCTGTCGATGAGAAACGTGGCCTAGTATATGGTGCCAACTACCACAAGGGACAAGTTTTGGTCTATAAACGAAAAGAGGATGGCAGTCTTGTATTGACTGACATGGACCAACATAGTGGCCATGGTCCTCATGCAAATCAAACTTCTCCACATGTACACTTTACAGATTTAACACCAGATCAATATTTAGTCACTTGCGACTTAGGTACTGATGAGGTTACTACTTATGATGTCAATCCAGAAGGAAAACTAAATAAGCTAACTACCTACAATTGTAGTCCCGGTGCTGGTGCACGTCACCTTGTTTTTCACAACCACTACAAGATTGCTTATCTCATCTGTGAACTCAATAGTACAATTGAAGTATTGATTTATGATGGTGTTGGTGCATTTGAAAAAATGCAAGTTATTTCTACTCTTCCTGAAGGATTTAATGACTTTAATGGAACTGCTGCCATTCGTCTCTCACAAGATGGAAAATATCTGTATGCATCAAACCGTGGTCACGATTCTATTGTAGTTTACACTATTCTCGCTGATGGTAGTTTAGAATTGTTGGAATTCGTTCCTACAAACGGAAAAACTCCTCGTGACTTTATTCTCTCACCAGACCAAGAATTCCTCATCGCCGTTCACCAGGATTCTGATAATACAACTGTCTTTAAACGTAATCCAGAGACTGGTCGTCTTGCAGAACTTTCCAATGATTTCCACGTTCCCGAAGCGGTTTGCGTCACATTTTAAACATAAAAAATGAACTTGATTTGAGAATCAAGTTCATTTTTTTATAATTTATTTCCGACATTGATTCGGTTAATAGCACGTTGTAATGCAATCTTAGCACGACGCTCTTGGTCAATCAAGTGTTTGTCTTGCGCTTCTTCGATTTCACGTTCTGCACGAAGTTTGGCACGTTCTGCACGGCTAATATCGATATCACGAGCACGCTCAGCTGAGTCTGCAATAATGGTAATGACATCATTAGCAATCTCAATGATTCCTCCGTTTACTGCTATCCAGTTGACATGAGAATCATCATCAATACGTTTGACTTTAACTTCATCAACTGCTAATACCGCAATCATATTTTGATGTCGTGGCAAGATCCCCATCTCACCATCCAGAGTTCGAACCGATACAAAGCTGGCATGGTGATCATAGACGAGGCCATCTGGTGTCACGATCTGGACAGTTAACTGAGCCATAGATCACCTCTTAAAATCCCATTTTTTCAGCCTTAGCAATAACATCTTCGATTGAACCTACTCCACGGAAGGCATCTTCTGGGAGATGATCGTGTTTTCCGTCAAGAATTTCCTTAAATCCACGAACTGTTTCCGCTACTGGAACATAAGAACCTGGTTGACCAGTAAATTGTTCCGCAACGTTGAAGTTTTGTGAAAGGAAGAACTGAATACGACGGGCACGAGCAACCAAAGTCTTTTCTTCATCAGAAAGTTCATCCATACCAAGGATCGCAATGATATCTTGCAACTCATGGTAACGTTGAAGAACACGTTTGACCTCAGCCGCAACTGCGTAGTGTTCTTCTCCAACGATTTCAGGTGCCAAGGCACGTGAACTTGAAGCAAGTGGGTCAACGGCTGGGTAGATACCCAATTGAACCAATTTACGTTCCAAGTTGGTAGTTGAATCCAAGTGAGCGAAGGCTGTTGCTGGCGCTGGGTCAGTATAGTCATCCGCTGGCACGTAGATAGCCTGGATAGAGGTTACAGAACCTTTCTTAGTTGAAGTGATACGTTCTTGCAATTGACCCATTTCAGTTGCGAGTGTTGGCTGGTAACCAACGGCTGAAGGCATACGACCCAAAAGGGCAGATACTTCTGAACCAGCTTGTGTGAAACGGAAGATGTTGTCAATGAAGAGAAGAACGTCTTGGCCTTCAACATCACGGAAGTATTCAGCGATTGTCAAACCAGTAAGAGCAACACGCATACGTGCTCCTGGTGGCTCATTCATCTGACCAAATACCATGGCTGTTTTCTCGATAACGCCTGATTCTTTCATTTCCCAATATAGGTCGTTCCCTTCACGAGTACGTTCCCCAACACCAGTAAATACTGAGATACCACCGTGTTCTTGGGCAATGTTGTGGATCAATTCTTGGATCAAGACTGTCTTACCAACTCCGGCACCACCGAAGAGCCCGACCTTACCACCTTTAAGATATGGGGCAAGAAGGTCGATAACCTTAATCCCTGTTTCGAGGATTTCTGAAGAGGTAGACAACTCATCAAAAGTAGGTGCTTTTTTATGAATTGGCTGGCGCTCTGCGTCTTCTCCAAAAGGAGCTTCCAAGTCAATGGTATCTCCCAAAACGTTGAAGACACGTCCCAAGGTTTCTTTACCTACTGGTACAGAGATTGGACGACCTGTGTCCAATACTTCCATTCCACGAGTCAAACCATCTGTTGATTCCATGGCGATGGTACGAATCATACCATCTCCCAACTCTAAGGCTACTTCAAGGACGATTTTTGTTTTCTTTTCGTCATTTTTGTAGACGACAAGTGCATTGTTAATCTCAGGTAGTTTTTCACCTGCTGCAAACAAAACGTCTACAACGGGTCCGATAACCTGAGCAATTTTACCTGAACTCATCTCCTTCTCCTATTCTATATAAGATACTGTCGGTTCCTAGTTTTGCTAGGTCCTAAGTTCATTGATATGAGCAGGATGGCTTTATTCTAAAGCGCTAGCTCCTGCCACGATTTCTGTGATTTCTTGTGTAATCGCCGCCTGTCTGGCACGGTTATACTGGATTGTCAAATCATTAATCACTTTTTTTGCATTATCAGTCGCTGTTTGCATGGCTGTCATACCGGCAGCATTTTCAGCTGTCTTGGCATCAATAATAGCACCATAAATCATACTTTCTGCAAACTGTGGTAGCAATTGATCCAAGATTTCTTCACGACTTGTTTCAAGGTCAAAGGTCAAGCTATAGTTATCATCTGCTTCATTTGGATCCAAGTCCACGATTGGAAGCATCTGTTCTACACGCATTTGACTTGTCAATGTATTCACGTGGTGGTTGTAGCAAACGTAGAGCTCATCAAAAAGTTCATTTTGATACATTTCAATCGTTTTAGAGATAATCTTACGAACTTCATCAAAACTTGGTTGGCTTGCAAGTCCACGCAATTCATAGATAGGTTGAATACCACGTGATTTGAAGAAATCGGCTCCCATACCACCAATACAGATGACTTCAAAATCATCACCTGAAGGATGGTATTCTTGCTGGATTTCCATGACAGCTTTTAAGATTGAAGAATTATATCCTCCAACGAGACCACGGTCAGATGTAATGACGATATAGCCTGTTTTTTTGACGGGGCGACTGATCAACATTGGATTCGTTGATCCGCCAGCGCCATCTCCGTGAAGGATATCTGTAACCAGTTTACGTACTTTTTGTGCATAAACTTGGAAGTTACGAGCTGCTTCTTCAGAACGACCTAACTTAGCTGCAGAAACCATCTGCATAGCGTTAGTAATTTGACTAGTATTTTTTGTTGAGGCGATTTTTGTTTTAATATCATTTAGAGATACTGCCATCTGACACCTCTATTCTTATTGGAAGCTTGATTGATTGAGAAACTCAGTAATCGCAGCATCCAAGACTGCTTCATCTGGCAAGTCTTTTGTTTCACGAATGGTTTCCAAAATCTCAGGATGTTGAGCATCAAAGAACATATGGAACTCTTCTTCGAAACGAACGATATCGTCTACAGGAATTGTATCCAAGAAACCATGGGTCAAAGCATAGAGAATAGTAACTTGTTTCTCAACAGGTAATGGTTTGTGAACAGGTTGTTTCAATACTTCTACAGTACGACGACCACGGTTCAATTTAGCCTGAGTAGCCGCATCCAAGTCAGAACCAAATTTAGTGAAGGCTTCCAACTCACGGTATGAAGCAAGGTCGATACGGAGTGTACCAGCAACTTTCTTCATGGCCTTAATCTGTGCAGAACCACCAACACGAGATACGGAAGAACCTGCATCAATAGCTGGACGGATACCTGCATTAAAGAGTCCATCGCCAAGGAAGATTTGTCCATCTGTAATAGAGATTACGTTTGTAGCGATATAGGCTGAGATATCTCCGGCTTGTGTCTCGATAAACGGAAGGGCTGTGATAGATCCTCCACCCAATTCATCCGAAACTTTAGCTGAACGTTCAAGTAGACGGCTATGAAGGTAGAAGACATCCCCTGGGAAGGCTTCACGACCTGGCGGACGACGGAGCAAGAGAGAAAGTTCACGATAAGCTACCGCTTGTTTAGATAAGTCATCATAAACGATCAAGACATGCTTACCTTGGTACATAAATTCTTCGGCCATAGCAACCCCTGCATAAGGTGCAAGGAAAAGCAATGGAGAAGGTTGTGAAGCTGACGCTGTCACGACGATTGTGTAATCCAAGGCTCCGTACTGGCGAAGTGTTTCTACTTGTGTACGAACTGTTGATTCTTTTTGACCAATCGCTACATAGATACAAATCATATCTTGACCTTTTTGGTTCAAGATTGCATCGATAGCGATGGTGGTTTTCCCTGTTTGACGGTCACCGATAATCAACTCACGTTGTCCACGACCGATTGGAACAAGGGCATCAATAGCTTTCAAACCAGTTTGCAATGGTTCTGATACTGATTTACGTTGCATTACCCCAGGTGCTGGTGCTTCAACTGGACGAGTCTTGTTTGTGTCGATTGGACCAAGCCCATCTACTGGACGACCAAGTGGATCCACGACACGTCCAATCAAGCTATCACCAACTGGAACTTCCATGATTTTCCCTGTACGACGAATGGTGTCGCCTTCGCGGATATCTGTAAAGTCTCCAAGGATAATAATACCAACATCAGTTGATTCTAAGTTTTGCGCCATACCATAAGAGCCGTTTTCAAAAATCAACAACTCTCCACTCATGGCATTTTCAAGGCCATGAGCACGCGCAATTCCGTCACCGATGTAGGTTACAACACCAGTTTCAGTCACATCAAAATTGGGTTTGAAATTTTCAATTTGTTGCTTAATTAAAGCGCTGATTTCTTGTGCGTTAATTGCCAAAAGAACACCACTTTCTATTTCAAATTTTCCTTAACAACTTTAAGTTGTTGTTTAATACTAACATCAATTGTCTTGTGATTGGCGATAATAACAAAACCACCGATTAAACTATCGTCGATTTCTTCTTTAATGCTACGCACTTTTAAAGACATCTTTTTCTCTATAATTGGAAGCAAACGTTCTTTTTGTTCATCCGTTAAAGGATGAGCAGACATAATCGTTACTTCAAAACGATTCGTTTCTCTCTCAAGACGGTTTAAACAATCTACAATCACATCATAAAAAAGATTTGATCGATGATTGTACAACAGAACTTGAATGAAGTTTTGTAATAATGGCGATGCAGAATCTTGGAAATAACTGACTGTTTTTTCCTTGTCAGACTCATCAACATCTACCTGAGCCAAAAAAGAAGGCAAGTCTGTTTCTTCAGCGACTTGCTTAATCTGGGTCAAGTCTGAGAAGATAGAATCTTCTTCTCCTTTTTCAATCACCAATTGGACAAAAGGCATGCTGTATTTTTCAATTACCTTTACTGTCTTTTTGTCCATTAAGCTTCTCCTAGCTGATCGATATACTGATCAATGAGTTCTTTATGGGCATGACCGTCAAGGTTTTGTGAGATAATTTTTCCAGCTAGACTAACTGTCAAATCTGCTACCTCACCTTTAACGCTTTGTAAAGCCTCAGCTTTGTTTTGCGCAATTTCTTGGTTAGCTTTTTCTTTCAAGCGGCCAGCTTCTAGCTTAGCTTCAGCCAGAATATCTGATTTGCTCTTTTCAGCTGTCTCCTTAGCATTTTCGATGATAGTTTTAGCTTCGCTTCGGCTACCTGCTAATTCATCTTCACGCTTTTGAGCAAGAGTTTCTGCTTTTTGACGAGCTTGTTCAGCACCATCAATATCAGCAGTAATCTTTTCTGCTCGTTCTTCGAAGACACTTGTCAAGTTTGACCATGCGAATTTTTTGACTAAGACGATCAAAAGGATAAAAGAGCCAGCAATTAAAATAAAGTTACCAATCAATTCACCTACTGTTACGTGCATCATTTACTCCTTTCTACTCTTCATCATTAATTTTATTTCCTAGATACATAGAAGACAAGACTGTGAATACATAGGCCTGAACACAGGAAATAAACACAGAAAATGCCGTCCAGACAAGATTGGTAACAAATGCGACTGGATACCAATAAAGTGCCTGATGAGAGAGAGTAATCAGCAAGCTTGCCATCACTTCTCCGGCAAAGATATTCCCGAACACCCGCAAGGCAAGTGATAGGAAATTCGTGACTTCTTCAAGGAGATTCATCGGTGTCATGAAACCTGGGGTTACAAAACCTTTTAGATATTTTTTAACACCGCGACGACGAATTCCTTCAATATGGGTCATCAGGATAATTCCGAATGACAAAGCCAAGTCAAACTGGAGATTTGCTGTTGGCGATGTCCAAAGGTTTGTCCCATCTGTAGTTTGAAGTTTCGCCATCAAACCAAGATTATTTGCGATAACCATAAAAAGAAATAAACACAAGTAAAAGAGTGAGTAATCTTTCATGTACCGTGAACCTACGTTAGGTTCTGTAAATCCGACTACAAAGTCATAGAGATACTCGAGTACATTTTGCTTTCCTTTGGGTTTTACAGTCATATTACGACTTGCCCAATAGATAAAGCTAAAAATAAGTGCCACAGACAACAAAGTCAATGCTGTCAAGGTTAAATCAAAGGTAACAGGACCAATATTGATGGTTGGATTGATACTTTCTTCCATCTAGAATCCTCCCTTTTCCATTTTATACTTCTCTTTATTTGATGATAAATGAAAATACGAGAGTTACAAAGAATGTTCCTTCGATAAAGGCGATCCCCATGATCATCAAACTACGCAATTGTGGGATGATATCTGGTTGGCGTGCTGCAGATTTGAACAAACCGTTCATCAAAAATCCTTCTGCAAGAGATACACCCATACAGGCAAGACATAGACCGAAAAATGTTAAATTCATGACGAATTCTCCTTTTTTAAATAAATTTACTTCCCTAGTTTAGTCCTAAAATTTGCTTTTGTCAACTTTTTACTAGCATTGAAAGCGTTTCTAATCATTTATTTCTATTTTTACGATTTTCAAGTCAATTTTATAGAAAATTTTAATGTCTTTTCAGATTGTTTTCCTTATCTTTCCTGTTTTTCTGAAAACAAAAATCCAAGTTTTACAACCTGGATTTATCGTTTCTTATTTAAAATAATAGGAATGGTGACTCTGGCAAGCTGGATTAAAGAGTGCTGCACAATAAGGACAGCTCCCCTTTTCTCTATACTCCTCATAAGTTAGTGTCTTCTTACAGGAACCACATAAGATGGGTTTATCCTGTTTAAGTCTTAAAGGGTAGGGAGAAAATGTGTGTGTTTCTAATGCATTGTGGCATTGATAACAAGCATAGTATTTCTGACACTCATAACACTGGAGCGCAACGATATCTTTGTCAGTATGATAATGAACACATCTGCTTTCATCATCTACCAGTAATCCCTGAGCTTGAACCATGATTTTCCCTTATCTAGGCACGAACAGTAACGCTTGTTCCATCTTCTTTGTAAAGATTGATCAAGCCTTCTTTCAAAGCACGCACCATATCACCTGCTTGTACTGGTTGAGGAACCTTGATGGTCAAGAGTTCCATTGGGTTTGGTGCACGGTCGATTTTATTTCCTTTTGAATCATGAAGGTCTTCGATGTAGGTTTCAAAATGACGGAAACCTGGACCGTAAAACTCAACTTGGTCACCTTCGTTGATAACGTTACGTTGGCGAATAGTTGCTGTTTGTGTTGCATCATCATAAGCTACTACTTCAGCAACAAACTTGTATTCTGGAATCTTACGACGAGCACCAAACAATTGTTCATTTTCAGATGGTGTCCCGTAGTAGAAACCTGTAGCCAATTCACGTTGGGCAACCTTCCACATTTCATCAATCAAGTCTTGCTTGATAGCTTCAAACTTTTCAGGACTTTCAAGGTAGGCATCAACCGCAGCCTTGTAGCAGTTTGTCACCGTTGAAACATAGTGGATAGACTTCATACGACCTTCAATCTTCAAACTATCCACACCATTTTCAATCATATCTGGAATATGGTCAATCATCGACATATCAACCGCAGACATAGAGAATTCTTCAGGAATTTCTCCCTTGAGACTCTTACGTTCTTTACCAAATGGCATATCGTAAAGGTCATATTTCCAACGGCAAGATTGTGAACATCCACCACGGTTGGCGTCACGCATACTCATATGGTTAGAAAGGGTACAACGACCAGAGTATGAAATACACATCGCACCATGTACGAAGGCTTCAATCTCTACGTCTGTACGTTTGCGAATTTCTGCCAATTCTTCCATAGAAACCTCACGCGCCAAAACAACGCGAGTCAATCCAAGTTCTTTCCAGAATTCAAGAGTTTCATAGTTGGTCGCACTAGCTTGTGTTGAAAGGTGAATTTCAAGTCCTGGTGCTTCTGTTGCTGCAATCATGATTAAGGCAGGGTCAGAAACGATAACAGCTGCAATTCCAATATCACGCAACTTACGGAACCATTCTCCGGCACCTTCTTCATTTCCTTCGTGCATAACCATATTAGCAGCCACATATACCTTAGCTCCATACTTAGCCGCGAACTGAACTCCTTCTTCCATTTGTTCGAAAGTGAAGTTACCAGCACGGCTACGTAGACCATAGGCCTGACCACCGATAAAGACAGCATCTGCTCCGTATTGAACAGCTACTTTTAGTTTTTCAAGAGTTCCTGCAGGTGATAGAACCTCAGGACGTTTCAAAGTTTTTGTCATTTTTTCTCCTATTTGCAATATAAAAGTTTGACACCAATCTTAACTATTTTATAGTAAACAGGATTCAAAATCAAGCCTTGAATGATTGTTTAGACAATTTTAATGTTTAGTTGTCTCTGAAAACATTATTGAACAGTTTCAACATTCCAAGTAGTCCAGCCTTTAAAACGTATAGCACCCTTTTTATCAGTTTTTAATACCAAATTCTCAAGTTCTTTATCTTCTTGGTTATTCTCCCCATTTTTAAGTTTAAATGATTTTTTCTTGTCTATTGAAATGACTGTGATTTTAGCTTGTAAAGTTTTGAAGACCTCACCATCTGTCTTTTTCTTCGATGCTTGCTGATGAGTTATTACTACATCTGCTTGGAGTTTTGAGGAATGACTCGTCAAGAACTTTTCCTCTGTATTTCCAGTAACTAGAAAGGTTTGGTTTAGTAACTTTCCATACATTGTAATTGAATCACTTTTATCCTTATTTTGAGTTGCGATTACTTCCAAATTACTCCCAAAAATAGGTAACTGCTGTCCAGTTTTGATGGCAACTATCTTGACTTTGCTCTCCTTCAACTTATCCATAAATTCTCTCTTAGATAAAGTTTCTTCAGTTACTAGAATCTCTCCAAGATTGAAGGCTTTACTAATTTCTAACACATGATCTAGTTGCTTAGGTTCACTTTTCGTTAAAACAAGCTGATCAATCTTGGCCACTCCTCGACTTTTCAGATAAGGGATTAAACTACGTTTGGCATTGCTGGTAATAGCTTTCTCCTGCCAGACTTCTTTCTTTTCAACTGCTAGCTTTTCACCAACATCCAGTAGTATGGTCTTCCCTGACATGTCTCTTAGGAAAATGCTTCGCCCCTGTTCCATATCTAGGACTGTGATTTCATTTTCTAGTGGATGCTTGGTTACTAAAAAGAGTGAGCTGGCAACTATGACAAGCATAGATATTTTTTTCAAATTCTTTCGATAGTCGTAGATGAGAGCTAAAGAAATCAAAAGAAGGATTAAAATCCAAAGACTCGGCTGACCAAAAACAAGAGGCCTCGTAGATAGCTGAGAAATATAGCGTATGATGTTTTCTAGCCATTCAAATAGAAAGTTGAACTGGGTGATGGGATATATAAATGACAGACAGAAGAGAATCGATAAAAGTGGCAATAGGAACATGTCAAACAAGAATGAAAAGACAAATGTCAAGAGAATGGACCATGGTTGAAATTCTGAAAAATAAAAAGATAGAATTGGCAGAATTCCCAAGGAAATAATACAACTCTCTCTAATCAAACCTTTTATCCCTGCTACTTCCTCACCAGTCATTGTCAGAATAAAGGCATACGCACAGGAAAGAACTCCCCCAGCAGTTAAGAAAAAGTTCGGTATGATTAAAAATAGAATAAGAATCGTTAAAGCAAAATTATCCAGTGACTTAAAGCCATGCTGAGCCAATAGCTTTTGTAGAAGACTACGAATAACTGAAGCTGAAAATCCTGTCAAGCCTGCATAAAACAAAGAAAAGGGATAAGTTAGCCATTTGAACTTCTCTTGTGTCAAGCCCAATCGCAAGAGTGACTTTTTAAAAGCATCCATGAAAAATCCCACTTGCATTCCAGATAAAGCAAACAGGTGAATAATCCCTAGACTGGAATAAAGTTCGTTCATTTCCTCAAAGTCTGTATCTAAGTGTCCCAATAAAAGACCTGTCATATAGTTGCGCATGGGGTCAGGAAAATTCCGTTTAATCCAGACAACTGCTTTTCTTCGCAAACTAGATAGATTTTCTCCAATATCCCAACTGGAAATTTGCTTTAATTCCACAATTTCGGATATGGTTAAGGTCTGATAAATTCCTTGCGTTTTGAGATAGTTTCGATAATCAAAACCCGCAAAATTACTGGCTCCTTGAGGACTAGCTAACTTGCCTTTCACAACCATTTCATGCAGATCAGACAACTCTTGATATTTTTCCTTTTCAGCTTCTGACTGGAGTTTATAATAAACCTGAAAGAGTCTGCCCTCAGCCTTGCCACGAAAAGATAAGCTATCTCCATTTACTTTGATGGTATCCGGTAATATTCGCACTGTATCAACCGTGTCTACAAGATTCCGATTGGCTTCTTCTTGCTGCCATTTTTGAAAAATAAACCAACTCCCAAATATGCTGCAAATCAAGAGGACCTTGGTTACCGTCTTCCATGGAAATTGGAAAAAGAGGCAAACTAGTAAAAAGACAAAGCCCAAAAGTGCTAAGAAATTTGCTGAAAAGATTGCATAATAGAGCCATAGCAAAAGAAAACTAAGATAGATTTTTGGAATTGGAAAGCGACTAATCCACTGTAACATACTCTTTTAACTTTTCTATCGTTTTTGCACCAATACCAGAAACCTTTTTGAGCTCATCAACTGACTTAAACTTACCGTTGGAATCACGATGGTCAATAATATCTTGAGCACGTTTAGCACCTAAGCCTTTGACTTGTTTCAGTTCCTCTAAACTGGCTTTATTGAGATTGACTTTCTTATTTTCCTTGCTGTTAGAAGCATTTGATTGTGTTGCTTGACTGGTAGCTTCTTCCTTAGTTGGAACATAGACAAGTGCTTCGTCACTAATTTTCTGAGCAAGATTGATAGATTTATTGTCTGCATTATCTGTCAGTCCACCAGCTTTTTGAACAGCATCATTGATACGACTTCCAACTGGCAAATCATAAATCCCTGGTGTTTTGACAGCCCCTTTGACATCGACAGTAATCAGATCTTGCTCCACCACTTCTTCCTTCTGATTTCCATCTTCCTTTTCATCCGTCGAATCCTTTGGAACAGCTATAACTTCAGACTGCAAATTACTTTCCTTAGCAGGTGTTTGAGCGACTGGTTTTAGGAGGAAAAATCCACCCAAGACCAAACCCAAACTAACACAGATAACGATAATTTTATATTCTTTGATTTTCTCAATAAGTTCTTCCATATTTTCTCCTCTCTTAGCTTATTCGTAAGAGAAAGAAAAAACAGCTGAAAAATCTTTTCAACTGCTTACTTATTTGCAAAATAATCCTCCTTGGTTAAAATGTAATGTACACGTGTTACAATTCGTCCTGGTTCTTTATAGTCCATTCTAGCATATGGTTCTTCGTGGGAGAAGTGCATACCTGATTTCTCCATGACTTTTCCTGACGCAGGATTATCCTTATCGTGAAGGGCCGTCAACTTATTCATCCCAATCTTTTCAAAAGCCAGTTCAATTACAGCTCTGTTGGCTTCTGTCGTCAAACCTTGATTCCAATATTTTTGATGGATAATATAACCAATGGCTGCCTTCTTAAGAACAGTGTCCATCTTGTGCAGGTCAATAGTTCCGATAAACTCTCCAGTACTTTTTAGTTCAATTCCCCATCGCCCCAAGGGATTGGCTAGATAAAACTGGGCAATATTATTCTTGGTTTCCTCTAAACTTTGATTGGTTGGAAAAGTATAGCGTGTATTTTCTATATCTGAGGCATACTCAAACATAGCTTCTGCATCATCGAGCGTTACTGGTCTAAGCACTAAGCGTTCTGTTTCGATAATTGGATGCTTAGCTAGTTTGATAAATAGTGATTCCATGATTACACCTCCGAAAATAGGTTGCTAAAAGAATAGCATAAAAGAAATAGGTTTACAAGTTTTTCATGTGGATAATGAAAAAAACACTTCTTTCAAAGATATTTTCTAATTATAAAAATGTTACTCTCTTAGTTTCATTCATAAACTTCCAATTATTGTTACCTATTTTCCAAATAAATCTTTAGTAATTAAGGGTAATCCTCCAAAACCTATAAAGCCTGTGTTCCTATCGTCAAAATAACCTTCACGAAATAAAACTATTCCACCACTACCAACCACATTTTCAATATACTCGCTATTTTCAGCTATTATCTTTGAAAAACCTGACTGTAAAAAAGTTGTAACTTCAAGTCCCTCTGGCAACAATAATAAATGAGCCGTTTGTTTTGCTAGCAAGATTGAAACAATATCTGGAACAGACTCTCTACCTAATATTTGAATTCCACCAAAAAATTTCACTTTATGATTTTTCGTAATCATAATCTCATCAGAATAAATTGAATTTCTAACTTCTAGGTGTTGCTTTTTTAGCAATTTCCAAAGTTTATAATATTGGGATATTCTAGTATTATCATTAAAGTAATCATCTCCTAATACTAAATATAGATTAAATTTATTTTTAGTTGAATAATCATATAATTGCGAAATCAAATACTGTAAATACTCCTCCCTTCTTCTATAGTCACCAATAATCTCCCATCGTCCCGCATAGATATTAAATGCGGATGTAAAGTGAATAAGAGAAGAATCTATATTGGCATCTTCATAAATAATCACGCAGCTTGTCCCTCACTAAATTAAGTTTATTTTCTAAAAGCTTAACAAAAAATACAATACAAATCAATAATTTCCCTTGCCTTTTAAAACGGTTTCATATACAATAAAGTCATCACAAAAACTCTGACGAATGATGTGATACATAAATTGAAACAGCTTAATAGAAAGTGAGTTATCCTATGTTAATTGGAATTCCAAAGGAAATTAAAAATAATGAAAATCGTGTTGCTTTGACACCTGCTGGTGTACAGAGTCTTGTTGGTCGTGGTCACCGAGTCCTCATCGAAACAAATGCAGGTCTTGGATCTGGCTTTGCTGATACTGACTATGAAAAGCAAGGAGCAGAAATTGTCGCAACTGCTGCTGAAGCCTGGGCAGCAGAATTAGTGGTCAAAGTAAAAGAACCCCTTGCTAGTGAGTACCAGTTCTTGCGTGAGGATTTACTTCTTTTCACCTACTTACACATGGCTGCTGCTCCAGAATTGGCTGATGCTATGCTTGCAGCTAAAACAACTGGTGTTGCTTATGAGACAGTCCGTGATACTCAAGGACAACTCCCACTTCTTGTTCCAATGAGTGAGGTAGCTGGTCGTATGGCAGTCCAAATCGGAGCCCACTTCTTGACGAAACAAGCTGGCGGTTCAGGAGTTCTACTCGGTGGTGTCCCTGGTGTTCCTAAAGGAAAAGTAACCATTATCGGTGGTGGTGTCGTTGGTACACACGCAGCTCGCATTGCGCTAGGTTTGGGAGCTCAAGTAACCATTCTTGATATCAGCGCTAAACGCCTCTCAGTCCTTGAAGACGTCTTTGGTCACCAAATCCAAACTTTGATGTCTAACCCATTTAATATCGAAGCAAGTGTGCGTGAAGCAGACGTTGTGATCGGTGCTGTCTTGATTCCTGGTGCCAAGGCACCAAAATTGGTAACAGATGAAATGGTCAAACAAATGCGTCCTGGTTCTGTCATCGTCGACGTTGCTGTAGACCAAGGTGGTGTTATTGCAACAGCTGACCGTGTGACAACTCATGATGAACCTGTCTATGAAAAACATGGTGTTCTTCACTATGCGGTTGCCAACATTCCTGGAGCTGTTGCTCGCACATCTACCATCGCCCTTACAAATGTGACTCTTCCTTATATCGAAGCCTTGGCAGGGAAAGGATTTAAGAAAGCTATCCTTGAAGACGCAGGCTTGCTTGAAGGTGTAACAACCTATCAAGGATACCTCACTAGCCAACCAGTTGCAGAAGGCTTGGATCGTGACTTCACTTCAATCAGTGAACTTGTCTAAAACAATTTATAAATTAAAACTACAAAAATAAGAAGCTACATAAAAACTAGCTTCTAAATCTCAAAAACGAGCATTTCCGTTCTTGGAGATGCTCGTTTTCTCATGTCATGGTTTATAATTTAAATTTTGATAGACTCTATTTTCTAATCAATGTGATCAATATTTGTCAATACTAACCCTTTCAATCAATTCATTACTTACCTAAACTAAGTCCATTCATAAATCCAAAAAGGGTATCAATATCAAAGCAAACTAACTAATTGAGTTAAAAATGGCTATTTTCACAAAACTGTTTCATTATCACACTAGCTAATCTCAGTACATAAACCATTTTTTATCTATAGCTTTTGTCTTAATCTTGATCTTTTTTCTTCAATCCAAGAAATGCACCTACGGTAAATATTATTCCGGCAACTAATAACGTGAAGACTTCTCTAACTGTTCCAGTTTTTGGCAACCTATCAGAATTGTTAGTAGTTGATTTACTATCGATATCGGTATATTTATTAGCTATGCTGTCTTGTTCATTAAGATAAACATCCTTCTTAATTTCAAAGTTTTTATCATTTTTATCAGGAACAATACTGTTGACATCATTAGTTGAATCAGATTGTGTTTTTTCTTTCTTTTTGGATACATCAAAAGTAGGTTTATTTTCCTCCTCCTTTTTCTCCTCTATTTTCTTGAATACAGGTTTTATAAGGATATCTTTTGACACATTAATAACATAGCCAACGTCTTTTTTCCCTTCGACACCAGAAATTTCCCAACCATCAAATTGATAGCCTTTTTCTAATTTACCCTTATAGACAGGTAAAATGAAATCTTCTTCCGACACTATCGTTGAACTCATTTCTTTTCCATTTTGAATGGTCACAGTCACCGTATGAGCTTTTAATTCGCTCACCTCTCCCGTATCTTTGTTTAAAATGAATTCTTTTACGGTCGTATTTCTTGCAAAATCTTTTACAACAATCTTAATGTTTAGTGTCTTATCTGTTAGTTGTTTAATATCATCAAATGATTTATATTCTTTTCCATTTACATAAATATGTTTGTCTTGAATCTCACCATCGAATCCATTATTTCTTTTATCATTGATGTTAAAGACTACAGATTTTCCGTCAGCATATTCAATACTAGTATTTCCCTTAGGATCAATGTTTACTTCGGGTTTGACATTATCATATAAAAATTGATAGTGTACTCCAACCGCTTTCGCATTCAAATCGCTATAGCCAGTTTTAAGATAAACATTTCCATCCATATCTGTTACCTTATCTGGGAATCCGTTTGCTTTATAGTCTTTCATTCCCCAGTCCATGATGTCACCGTCTTTAACATTAAGCTTAACGTTAAAATCTCTAGTGTTATCAATGTGTAAATCTCCGTAGATTAAATAATTATCTACAACAGATTCATTAACTCTCAACTCCCAGTTAAAACCACCCTTATCAGAAATCTTACCTCTTAAATAAAATTCTGGATTTCGTACATAAATTTTATTAGATTTAGATGGATTAAAGTAGTTCTTGTCCATTGAAAGATTTACTGGTTTTGCATCAATAAATAACGTAGAGCCATCTTCTTTTATAGCTTCTACATTGGACATATCCTCTCCTGTATACTCTTTATCATCCTTACCAAATAATACAAGTTTAGAGGAATCTGTCACAAGATTTCCATCTTTATCGATTGCTTCCCCTTTATCATTCATTTTAAATGTAAACACTTGATACCTTACAATGTTAAAACCGTCCAAAGCCGACATTAATACTGATTGAGTACTTCTTCCATCTTCAACATTTCTACTATCAGCATAAATTGTTTTTTCTGATAAGACTCTTAGATTAGGATTGGCCTTTTGGATTTTTGCTATATCTTCCTTGTTATAGACTCCATTTCCTTCTAACATATCTGTTTTTCCAGGATTATAGGTAGTCACTTTTAGTGCATAGCCTTTTCTTAGAATGATGTTATCCTTTAACAGATATTGTTGTTTTTCTGAATCAGAATAGATTTTACCAGATTCCATGTCCGTTAAATTGTTTGGTTTGTTTTTTGAAAGATCTCCTTCTCCTAATTCTATTACATTCCCATAACTTGATGCATAGGGATATTCTGTCTTAGTTTCCTTATTTTTTTCAGGCATTCTAATTTTAGTTTCAGCTTTTATCTGATCATCATCTTTCACAAAGAATCTCATATCTCCTGAAAAAGCTAATCCATCCACAATATCATTAATATTAGCGTATAAATCAAATGTCATCGTTTTTGAGTGGGAATCATACTTGGTCGTTTTGATTTCTATCGATTTATATTTATTACCATAATATACCTTGGCATTTTTAGAAACATTACTTATCTTTCCAAGAATTTCAAAGTGTCCATCTTTAGACGGGCTTAGAACACCATAAATTTTTGATTTGATTTCGTCAAGTTTTTCAGTTTCATATTCTAAGGCGCTACCATCGTCATAAGCAATGATATTTCCCTTATCATCGTATTTATAATCGTATTCTTCTGTCCTCTTACCAGTTTCACTTGTAAAGTCATCAACTTCTCTAAATTTCTTTTTAATGAGTTTTTTCAAGTCTTTACTTTCAAACTCTCTAATTGTTGAAATCGTTTTATGAATAGTCAAACTAGATTTTTCTTCGATAGATTCTTCATTTTCTTGATGATGTTCTACTTCAGTTGTATCTTTTTTAAGACTATCCTCTTTTCTATTTTCTAAATTTTTAAATTTAGATTCGGCAATCTCGCCAAGTTTTTGGTATTTAGATGAATCTTGATCAGGATCTACTAGATAATAGGAAATCATTCCCCTTTCATCAGCATGATCAGCAAATTTAATTCTATGAATCTTTGTAAAATTGCTAGATCCATCTAATGCAATGACTTCAATGATTTTTCCTCTTAAATCTCCTGCACCATTAATTTCATAAATGGTATTTCCATCTTTGTCAAGTTTTCTGTTTCTTCCTTGACCCTCACCTGCATAAGTTACTTCAAGATTTTTCTCAACCTCTCCATCTTCATTAACAAGAGCGGCGCCAGCATACCAAACTTCGTTTGCAATCTCTTCAAATTTTTCAGGATGTTCTTTCTGATCTCTCGCAAATAAAGTTTCATTCTTGTATTGCTCTTTTACCTTGTGATAAGTATCCTTTGTGATCAGCTTAATTTTTTCAGGATTTGAAAAATCAACAGAAACAATCTTAGGTGCTGTGTTATCAATTTTTACAGGAATATAGGAAACTTGCCATGGATAATCTTTAGTTAATCTATATTTAAATTTATAGAAATATTGACCTTCCGCAATCGGTTCAAATTGACCTCTTATCTTAGTAGCAGGATCTTTGCTATCCTTGCTTTCTGGTGCATTTTCTTCTCTACCTCTAGGGTTATAGATGAGTCCATCCCACTTCAAGTCACCCCAAACTTTTAGCTTAGAAGATTTGATTCCCTTTGCATCATTTCTTTTAGAGTTTAAAATTCCTTTAATAAAGTGTTCTCTCGAAATGACTTTTAAGTCAATTTGATTTTCTCCCTCTTTATTTGTATTTACTATTGAAATCAATCCTTCTTCTGCACTTCTTAATACAAGTGGAGAAGGTGTTAATCCTCTCTCAAGTTGAGCATCTTGAGGATTTCCATTTGAATCTAAAGGATAAATTTTAGCAATATTAGAACCACTTGATGATGGTGCGTTGATCCCTTCGTTATTGAAAGCAAATAATTCTGGATTTTGATCTAGGGATGTTGTATTTTTATCTTTTCTATTTTGTATAACTCCTGCTGGATTAAATTTATCTATACCATGTTCTCCACCAATTCCCTTATTTAAGGTTCCTGGAATTTTTGGTTTACCATCATCATCATAACCTTCCATTGTTTTTGATTTTGAACCTTCTTCCCAGGCCCATTTATCAAGAATTGGTTCCTTGTTCCAATTTCCAGCAAATCCCATTAGAGGCATCGATAAAGAAGGTTGGAAATTTGTTTTCTTCCCGTTAGAGTTTAAAGCTTCCATTTCTTCCACTGACTCAAAATGAATAAATGATTCTACAAATTTATTTTTGTTTTTAGCCTCTCCAACGTTTATAACCGCATTTAAATCAAAGCTAGAATTTGGGCTTATAGTGAAAGTGTCATGCTCAAATGTAATATTTGCTCCTTTGATTTTTTCTGGGTGGATTTCTGGAACAATTTGCTTACCATCTGGAGATTTTTCATCTTTGTATGTTTCATCGAGTTTTAGTCTGTCAGTTAGAGCATCTGTAGTTATAGCAGATGCTGAAACTTTAAAGGTCAAAGGTCTGTTTGATGTATTGTGAAGCTTAATTGTAAAGTATTTTTTATCTCCTTTTATTTCTTTAAGAGAAATAGAACCATAAGAGTTTACCAAACCTTTAGAATCCGTATTTTTGAAAGTCGCTACGACCTCATTTCTTAAAGCATTGGCAACATTAATTAGACCTGCTCCCTGTTGTCTAGGTGATGCAAAGTATTGACTTTTTTCTTTCCAAGACGTTGCGTCCATCATAGGTCGCGCAGTATTTTGTAGGGCAATTTTTGTAAGACTTGTAAGATCTATTTTGTCATCTCCCTTAAGATTTTTCAACACAGGTCTTTCAAGCATTTCCTTTAACTTGGGTTTAATCAAAACAGTAGAAGCTGCTACGATTGGAGTTGCCATACTAGTCCCTGACATATAACCATAAGTTGATTTTCCATTAATGACATTAAGAGTAGATTTAATATTTTTACCAGGTGCTGAAACATCCGGTTTTAAAAGTAAATCTATTCTTGGCCCCCAAGATGTGGACCCTGCTGGAACTATGATATCTTCTTTATAGAGTTCTTTGTCTGTGTCAGGTGCAAACTTAAAGTCAATCTCTTTTTCGTCACCTACATTCGGTTTATTAGAATTATAACTTTCCATATCAATTGGATAGTATTGCTCCAATTTATCTTTAAAGTCTTCCTTTTTATTTCTTTTGACCTCTGTTTTTTTACCAGGGTTAATCATGTTCCATAGCTTTACACCATCATCTCCTGAAATTGAGAAAACTTGACTAGTAGTTCCTTCATCCTCCTCATATCCCATAGCTGGGAGCTCTGTCCAATTATCTCTATTGTAGTAATTTACAGTATTTACAACCATAATGGCGCGTGCGCCCTTATCCGTTGCTCGTTTAAAAGCATTTTTTAAATCCTTGGTATAAATTCGATCCATTACTGCAATTTTGCCCTTAAGATCCAATCCTATCAAATCTTTGTCTTGACCTTTGCCTATATATACAAAGTTTAATTTACTAGGAGCTTTTGAACCGTCTTCATTTGTTGTGATTTTATTCTTATCAAAAAAGGCTCCTATATTTCTGTATTTAAAATTTTCTCCACCTATGTTGACTTTATCAAACTCAACTGTCTGATTTTTAGCAGAAGCGACCGCTATCGCATCTTCATGTGCTGCAGTTCGCGTTACATTTCCAGTATCTGTCATTTTCAGATTATTATTTGCCACTAAATCCCATGAAGAACTTGAAGCAGAAGTCGCATAGTTCCCCGTAGCTACAACCATTGGAATGCCTGCTTTTCTTAACGCTCTAATAGCTTCCCAATATTTCTCACCTACAAGACCTGTTCCTGTAAAGCCAGATGATACTGAAACAACATCGACATTGTGTTTGATGGAATCTTCAATAGCATGAAACATTGTTTCATCTCCTGCGAAGCCAGATCCTGCGTCAGAGTACATTTTATAAGAGAAAATCTGTGCATTAGGCGCAATTCCATCTATTCCGTTAAAGTTTTTGATATCTTTTTCAGTATCATTTCCCGCAAGAATCCCTGCAATATGCATTCCATGTGGATCAAAATAATCGCTTCCATCATCAGCTTTTTCTACAGTAATTTTACCACCATTATAATAATTGAAAGCATGAGGGATTTTATCACTCAACCAGAAATTTTTATCAGTACCTTTTAAGTCTTCTTTTTTGAATCTCATTGAGCCTTTAGCATCATCATCAATCCTCATGGCCTTATGCCTATAATCTGTCCCGGTATCGATATTTGAAATGACCATACCTCTACCATCAAAATTTTTACCAAATGGAGCATTGATAGACTTTAGGTAATCAATTGCCTCTTCAACTCCAATTTCCTTTCTAGCATGATTCATCATTGGCTGGACTTTTTGTGATCGTTCAACCGATGAGATACCTTCTATTAGTTTAATTTTGTCCAGATTATCTGGAGTTGTTTCTATTGCAACACCATTAAAAACCGTATCATAAGTATATAAAACTTTTGTATCCTTAAGATTTGATAGTTCCTTGATTGCTTTTTCTCCAGATTCTTTATCTTTAAATTCAGCAATATAGACAAGTCTATCTTCTTTTTGGGGATTTTCTGTGTTTTTATTTACAAATGATTCCGCACGATTTCCTTGGAATTGATTGGAATCTTCTTTGATTTTTTCTTCTTCATTGCTAGTTTTGTTATCTATCTCAGGATTTTTACTAACAACTTCTTTTTCCTCAATAATTGTTGTTTTCTTCTCTTCGGTATCCTTTGAAGTCTCTATAGCATTATGAATATTTTCATGTTTTTCTTTATTTTCTGCTTCCTTATCTACTACTACTTTTTCTGTATCAGAGATAGTTAAAGTATCTTCAGAGCTAGATGTGTCTGCTAAGACTACCTCATTAGGGACATATGCTGCTAAAATAACTGCAGCTGTAGTTAATGACAATACTGTACTTTTTTTCATTTTAATTCCTTACATATTTATTTAAATTCCAATAGATAGTAAACTTTAACTTTGCTAGCCTTTGTTATAAAAAGTTTTATGAAGTATTATCTAGGAAATAGAGTAGTACATTTATATATAATTGTTAGCTCTCTGAAAAATAGTATATCAATTAAAAAAAGTTAAGTCAAGAAAAAATTAATACAGGTTAATTTTTTTATTAATGTGTGTTAATTTTGTAGAGTCCAAAGCTTTCGTGGTTAACTGGAATACATTATAAATACATTCACACCATCAAAAGTAGTAGCAATCAAGTTGAACCACTACTAAAACCACCAAAAACTCAGTTAAGTTTGGAAGTGAATCTTGCCTACGATATTCCATCAACTCACGAAGCGAGAATGATTAGCCCATTTGTTGACAATATCCCTTAGTCAAGTATTACTGAAATAGACCTCTCACACTGGCCGCCCTGCCTTTCATCCAACCATGCTCATGAAGATGACCATATTCGCTTATGGTCGTCAAGTGTTCTTTGGACGTAAAATCGTTCAAATGAACGAAGAAGTCATTCCCATGAAATGATTGAGCCAAGATACCTATGTTAGCTATAAAACGATTAATAACTTCCGCTCCAGTAAACATGCCAACAACCTAATCAAAATTGACTAAAAAGTACTAAACGAGTAGAGATACCCCAATGAACTGGGAATATCTTGAAGACACGGACCAGTTTATAAAGCCCGATGGCCTAGTTTATTCCTTTAAGAACTACTCTAGTCAAACCGATAAGTATGATTTTCAACGTGATTTCAAGATTTATGAGGCGGATAAAGTTCAAAACACTCCTGAGTTAGAACACTTGGCTAAAACGGATAGTGGGAATCAGAAACAAATCCATTATAATCCAACTTGGAATTACTTTAAGGAACTCCTTACGCAAACATTACATAGTGAAGAAGGCTCTCAAATTTATGCCAAACGGAAAATTGATGTTGAACCCGTTTTTGGTAGTTTTCGGCGTGCGCAGAGTGCATGTCAGAGGTAAACAAGCTGTCGCAACAGAGATAGGATTCATCTTCATGAGCATGAATCACACCAAATTGGCAAAGAATCTAGCATCTAAAACGTCCACCTATTCAAAAACCACACAGTGTTTCTTTCAGCTTGATTGTATTCACGACTGAAATCACTGTGTGGTTTTATTTAGAAGCTAGTTTTTGCCTAGGTCCTTTTTCCTTATTCTGTTTCTTCTTGGTTTTCTTCAGCTTTGACAGGTAGAGGTTCATAGGCTCTGATAATCTGAGCAACAACCGGATGACGAACCACATCCTTAGCCGAGAAGTGTACAAAGTCAATCTGGTGAATGCTCTTAAGTTTTTCTTGAGCATCAATCAAACCTGACTTGACGTTCCGAGGTAGGTCAATCTGGCTAATATCCCCATTGACAATCATTTTCGAGTTAAATCCAAGACGAGTCAAGAACATCTTCATCTGCATGATGGTTGTATTTTGCGCTTCATCCAAGATGACGAAGGCATCATCCAAGGTACGTCCACGCATATAGGCTAGAGGAGCAATTTCAATAATTTCACGTTCCATGAGACGGGTTGTTTGATCCTTCCCAAGAATCTGGTACAAGGCATCGTAAACAGGACGAAGGTAAGGATCTACCTTTTCCTTGAGATCACCTGGAAGAAATCCAAGGCTCTCTCCCGCTTCCACTGCTGGACGTGTCAATATGATTCGCTTGACTTGTCCACGCTTGAGAGCTGTTACGGCCAAAGTCACTGCTAAGAAGGTCTTACCTGTTCCTGCCGGCCCAATCCCAAAGGTCACATCGTGTTGCTTGACACTATCCACATAAAGCTTTTGACCCAAGGTTTTAACACGGATGGGCTTACCTGTATTATCCTTGATAATCTCTTCTTCATAGAGGGCGACAAACTTATCGATTTCATTATTCTTAACCATGGTAATGGCTGTCACCACGTCAGGAGTTCCGACAGTCATTCCACGATTAACCAAGACCATTAAGGCTTGGATAACTTGGCGGGCTTCCTCACAAGCATTCTCTGCTCCCAAGACTTGTACAATCTCTGTACGGGCATGGATGATGACATCTAACTCATCTTCCATCAGACGAAGGTGGCGCTCATTGGATCCAAAAAGGTGAAATAGGTCATCTGGATGACTCAGTTGAATATCTATTGAATGTTCCTTCAAACAAAGAACCTCTCTAATTCTCTTATTTCGTTTTATCATTTTGTTTTCTTTTAAGTATGAAATAACTTTCAAAAATCCTATCACTCTGACAATTCGTAATGGTAAACGAAACTTGTCAAAATAAGGAAAATCCTCATAAAAGATAAACTGAATGACTATATTATAGCAAAGAGGCTGAGAAATTACTATCCCAAACCTCATCTAGTAGCCTTAATGTTCTAAATATTCCTGCCAGATACGATCGAAGTCTCCCATATTAAAGGAAAAGCTAGCATGTTCCTCTAAAAAACGACTCACTTGATCGAAATCATCTGTATGTTTCGGAAAGGCGGACTCCTCAAAAGCCAGATCCGCTAAAATGGCTTTAGGACTATTACTTTTAGGATTTCGTTCTGTCATGAGCCAAGTATAAAATGATTTTCTCATAAGCCTCCCTAAATTAATTCGGTACCAAACTGATCTTGCTTGATTTTGCCAGCCTTCATCAAACCACCGAGTGCTTTTTTAAACTGACCTTTTGAAATACCGAAAGTAGCCTTGATATCATCTGGTGATGACTTATCATTCAAGGTCATGAAGCCACCATTGCTTTCCAAATAAGTCAAGATCATCTGCGCATCATTTTCCAACATCTCAAAAGAGCGTGGTTTTAAAGAGAGATTAAGCATTCGGTCAACCTCACGGAAACCAATGACACGCGTATCTAGCACTTGGCCCAAACGTGGTTCTGCATAGCGCTCACTTGGATGGATAAATCCAAGCATGTTGTTCTCTGGTAAATAGACGAAGGTTCCTGATAATTTGAGACGGTATACAATTGCAGGCCAATTTTGATTCTGCATGTTATTGTAGGCAGGACGTGCCAATCGTTGGAAATCTTCCTGATAAGCTAAGATTCCCCAGATACGGTCCTTCTTATCCACTTCTAGACGAATATAAAGTCGATCACCCTTCTTAGGCCAGAGCTCTTTAAGTTCAGGAAGAATATCTAGTGACACAACGATTTCCTTGTCTGGTAATCCTGTATCAACAAAAACCCCAAGGTCCTTACGAACCTCTGTTACTGTTCCCCAACCAAATTGTTCCTGAGTTGCAGTCACTTCTGTAGTAGTGAGACGCAATTTTTGCTTCATATCTGTGTAAGCAAAACCTTTGACCGTATCACCAACTGTATGCTGACCTTCTTCTTTAGCTAGGGCATATGTTTGACCATCCTTTTGAACAAAGTAAAAACGGTCATTTTCATCGATGATGAGTCCAACGATAAAACTTGCAAGATTTGTATTCATATTTCCTTCTTTCGAATAAAACTCAGCCAGCAATGCCAACTGAGTTTTTCTGTTTATTTCTTAGACTTCCAAGATTTCTTTTTCTTTGTTGGCAGTCATTTCATCGATGTGTTTAACAGCATCGTCTGTTGCTTTTTGAATATCTTTTTCAAGAGTCTTCAATTCGTCTTCAGTGATTTCTTTTGCTTTTTCTTGTTTCTTAGCTTCGTCCATAGCATCACGACGGATATTACGGATAGCAACTTTAGCATTCTCACCCACTTTTTTCACTTCTTTAGCAAGGTCGCGACGAGTTTCTTCTGTAAGAGCTGGGATTACCAAGCGAATAACAGAACCATCGTTAGCTGGTGTGATACCTAGGTCTGAAGCATTCAAAGCACGTTCGATATCTTTCAAAGATGATTTGTCAAATGGTGTTACCAACAAGACACGCGCTTCTGGGATTGTGATAGAAGCAATTTGGTTAAGTGGTGTTTCAACACCATAGTACTCAACGTGGATGCGGTCAAGCAAGCTAGCATTAGCACGTCCAGCACGAATACTTCCAAACTCACGAGCAAGTGAGTGGTGAGATTGGGTCATTCTCTCTTTTGCTTTTTCTACGATTGCGTTTGCCATAATGATTTCTTATTCCTTTTCTTCGATATTATTTGAAACTGTAGTTCCGATATTTTCACCAAATACAACACGTTTGATGTTGCCTGGTTGGTTCATATTGAAGACAACCAAGTCAATGTCGTTGTCCATTGAGAGGGTTGAAGCTGTTGAGTCCATGATACGAAGACCTTTGTTGATAACGTCACGGTGGGTCAATTCTTCAAACTTAACGGCTGTCTTATCTTTCTTAGGATCGGCATTGTAAACACCGTCGACACCATTTTTAGCCATAAGGATGGCATCTGCTTCGATTTCAGCTGCACGAAGGGCCGCTGTTGTATCTGTTGAGAAGTATGGTGAACCAATTCCAGCACCAAAGATAACGATACGGCCTTTTTCAAGGTGACGAAGGGCACGTCCACGTACATAAGGCTCTGCTACTTGTTGCATAGCAATAGCTGTTTGTACACGTGTATCAACACCGACTTGTTGCAATGAATCTGCCATCACAAGAGCATTCATAACAGTCCCAAGCATTCCAGTGTAATCTGCCTGAACACGGTCCATACCTGCTTCTGCAGCAGGTTCTCCACGCCAGAGATTTCCTCCACCGATAACAAGGGCAATTTCGATACCTAAGCTATGAACTTCTTGAATCTCTTTTGCGATTGTTTGAACTGTTTGGATATCAATCCCTACGCCACGTTCACCGGCAAGGGCTTCACCTGATAACTTAATTAAAATACGTTTATACTTGGGATTCGCCATTTTCACTCTCCTTTTTTTATCCTACCTATTTTATCACAATTTCTAAGATTTTTATAGTATCATGAGCAATTCTTTCAAAAAAATTAGACCGTTAAAAATTCCTCTAAATCGTTAAGGGCACGCTCTGCAATTTTTTCATAACGAGCCTTCTTATCACGGATACGCTCGCCTTCCAACTCTTTGATAATCCCAAAATTGACATTCATTGGTTGAAAATGTTTGCTATCAGCGTGAGTGATATAATGAGCCAGACTTCCAATCGCTGTGGTCTCTGGGAAGATAGCTTCACTTTCACCCTTGAAAAGACGAGCAGCGTTAACCCCAGCAACTAAGCCTGATGCTGCTGATTCAACATAGCCTTCCACACCCGTCATTTGACCAGCAAAGAAGAGGTTTGGTTGTTTCTTAGAACGGTAGGTCTGTTCAAGAAGATTTGGTGAATCCATATAAGAATTGCGGTGCATGACCCCATAACGAACAAACTCCGCATTTTCAAGACCTGGAATCATTTGGAAGACACGCTTTTGTTCTCCCCATTTAAGGTGAGTTTGGAAACCAACGATGTTATAAAGACTACCTGCAGCATTGTCCTGACGAAGCTGAACGACCGCATAAGGAGTTTTAAATTCTCCATCACGAGGACCTGTGTAATCGTCTGGATACTCCAAACCAACTGGCTTCATGGGTCCATAGAGCATGGTTTTGATGCCTCGTTTAGCCATGACTTCGATTGGCATACAGCCTTCAAAGTATTTTTCTTTTTCAAAAGAGTTAAGAGGTGCTTCTTCTGCATTAACCAAAGCTTCATGGAAATCCATAAACTCTTGCTTGGTCATCGGAGCATTGAGATAGGCAGCTTCTCCCTTATCATAACGAGATTTGAGATAAACCTTGTTCATATCGATTGTATTGACATCCACAATAGGCGCTGCAGCATCGTAAAAATAAAAACCGTCACCGCCATTAAGAGCATGAATTTTCTCAGCAAGTGCATCACTAGTCAAAGGTCCAGTCGCTACAACTGTAATAGCATCTGTTGGCAATTCTGTAATTTCGTCACGAACGACCTCAATCAAGGGATGGTTGGCAATCTTCTCAGTAACCATTTGAGAAAAACCGTCACGGTCAACCGCGAGAGCACCACCAGCAGGAACACGCGTTGCTTCTGCTGATTCCAAGATAAGAGAACCTAGACGACGCATTTCTTCCTTGAGGAGACCTACAGCATTTGTAAGAGCATCTCCACGCAAGGAATTAGAACACACTAATTCTGCAAAATTGTCAGTTTTGTGTTGCGGTGTTGACTTGACACCACGCATTTCATAAAGTTTAACTGGAATACCACGCTCTGCGATTTGGTAGGCTGCTTCAGAACCTGCCAAACCAGCACCGATAACATTGATATAAGATTGAGACACGACACTAATACCTCTTTGGGAGTGTGAAGTAAAGATTCACATAAAAAAAGCCAACCGAACTTTTCTCGCTTTCGAGTTTTCAGGCTCAGGCTGAAAAAGTCCACAGGACTTACTTCGCTTTCGAGTTTTCAGGCTCAGGCTGAAAAAGTCCACAGGACTTTTTCACTCCCACAAATCTTTCTATTTTTTCTTCTTCTAGTATAACAAAAAAAGGGAAGAAGGAAAACTTCCCTGTCTAGTTGTTTTCTTGATTGTCTTCCCATTCGTGGTAGGCGGCGTAGAGTTGGCTTTTATTCCACTGGTAAATCTTAGCGACTTCCTTAATGGCTTGATTTTTCTTGATTCCTTGTTGGATACGCTCTTGGATTTCTAAGAACAAGTCCTCTTCATCCTTATCTTCTACTTCTTGACTAGCACCCTCTACAATGAGAAGACACTCGCCCTTAAGTGGTGTTTCAGCAATGCTTTCTAATAATTCAGTAATAGTCCCACGCTGATATTCTTCAAAGATTTTGGTCAATTCTCTAACCAAGACTACCGAGCGGTCGCCGTAGACTTCTAGCATATTTTCCAGTGTATCTGCAACACGGTGAGGTGATTCATAGAAAATTTGGGTCTCTGGATAAGCTTTTTTGGCTTCGAAAAATTGCTTTTGTTGGCCTGATTTTCGTGGTAAGAAACCATAAAAGATGTGGGGTTGTGGTGCCAAGCCACTGGCAATCAAGGCAGAAATCCCTGCACTAGCTCCTGGAACTGTGACAACTGCGATATCTTCTTCAATGGCAGCCTTGACCAAATCATGCCCCGGGTCAGAAATACTAGGCATCCCTGCATCAGATACTTGGGCAAGATTTTGACCTTGTTTCAACAAACCAATCAAATCAGGAATTTTTTCCTTGGCGTTATGTTCGTGAAAACTAATTTGCTTGGTTGAGATCTCAAAATGCTTGAGCAAAAGTCCAGTATTACGAGTATCTTCTGCCGCGATCCAGTCGACCTCTTTCAAGGTATGAATGGCGCGAAAAGTCATATCATCTAGATTACCAATTGGCGTTGCGACTAGATAAAGCTTACCATAGGGAGTATGTCCCTTAAAACTCTTTTGAATCTGCATACTTACTCCCTAAATAACAATTCATCACAAAACATGCATTCCGCATCTTGCTCTCGACGTTGACCATAAAAGTCACGGCAAACATGAAAACCGTCCTCATAAATACGACGGACATTTTCCCTTACATGTTTCGTTTTGGCTGGAGCTGTCTCCTCAACCTCTCCCAAACGTTCTCTCAGTTTATCATTTTCTAAACGAAGAGCTGTATTTTCCTCTACCAAACTCTTGAGATTTTTCTTGATAGCTTCGACGTCTGCCAAGGTTACCAACAATTGCTGTGAAAAGTCATCTAAAGCATCAAATAATTCTTTTTTATTCATTACAGCCCTTTCTATAATCTATCTTTACTTTAAATTTTTTTGTAAAACGAGGTATTCCAAAGCGTTTTGAAAGCTAACATTGGCCCGCCACATTTTTCGAGTTTGGACGAGATTTTGCAAGATGTTCCGCGCAGAAACATTGAGAACCTCCTGACCAGCTAATACCTCTAAAATTCTGAGCACTTGATCTTGCTTTTCTTTATCATCAGCCAAACTCGTTAGTTTCGCAACCTGCAAATAGGATTCTTTTTTATGGGCTAAAAGCCAAGAAAAGAGACGTTCACTTTCATCTACTAGTGTCCAAAATCCTGCTTGATGCACTAGCTTATCAGCCTCTGCCTGTGATTGACTAAACTGAGCCAATAACCTAGCTTTATTTTTTACTAAACCAGCCTCTTCAAGCTGTGACATTAAAGTAGAGACTTGCTTCTTAAATTGGAAAATCTGTGTCCGACTTCGAATCGTTGGTAACATCTGTTCCTCATCATCGGTCAAAAAGAAAATATAAATCTCACTTTGTGGCTCTTCAATAACCTTCAAGAGTGAATTTGCAGCATTTACATGCATTTTTTCTGCTTGTTCGATAATAAAGACCTGACGTTGATTTTCAATACCAGACTGGGAAAATTGACCAACTAATTCTCGAATACGCTCCGTCTTAATGACTTGATTCAGAGGTTTAATGATGGTCACATCAGGAAATTCTTCCTGCTCAATCAATTTACAATTCCGACATTTTTCACAAGGTAAAATATCAGTTTTCTCACTACAAAAGAGACTTTTAGACAAGAAAAGGGCCATCTCTAAACTTCCAAAATTACCTGAAAAGAGATAGGCATGATTAAGTTGCCCTTGCTCTAAAATATGAACAAAACGTTCAAATTGTAGAGGTTGACAAGTTCTTAATTGCTCTTGTTTCATCTCCGTAGTCCCATCCTATCAAAAAGTAGCTGTTGCGTATTCTCAATCACTTGATCAAGTGGTAGGCTAGCATCGATTTTTTCGATGCGATTTCCTTCTCTTTCAATAAGAGAAAGGTAACCTTGACGAACTTTTCGGTGTAGATCCAGACCTTCCATGTCCAAACGATTGACTTCCCGATTACTGTTGGCAGCAATACGTGCCAGTCCCTCTTCCACCTCAATATCAAAATAAAGAGTCAAATCAGGTTTTAGTCCATCAGTCGCAAACTCATTAAGCCAATTAATGGCATCGATATCTAAACCACGCCCAAAGCCCTGATAAGCAACCGAACTATCGATAAAGCGATCCATGATAACCAGTTTTCCAGCTGCAAGTGCTGGTAAGACCTTTTCCACCAAGTGTTGTCGACGACTAGCAATATAGAGGAGAAGCTCAGTCTTAGGATCCATTTCAGTATGACTAGGATCTAGGATAACTTCGCGAATTTTTTCTCCAATTAAGACCCCACCTGGTTCACGGGTTGTTAAAACTTCCACTCCCCTATCCTCTAATACAGGGATTAGGGCTTCAAGAACGCTTGTTTTTCCTGCTCCCTCTGGTCCCTCAAGAGAGACTAAAAATCCTTTTGACATGTCTGACTCATTTCTATTTTTCTCTCTTCTATTCTATCAAAAAAATGGGGATTTGTGAAAAGCTTTTTTCATTTCCTTCTTTGTAAGAAAAAAAGAGGGTGAGTTTTAACGCTCACCTCTTATTTACCTAATTCTTGAGTCCTTATGTAGGCTTGATTGACAGCATCCATAACGGTTCCTCTAAAAGCATGTTCTTCTAGACTTGCTACACCAGCAATGGTTGAACCACCTGGACTGCAAACTTGGTCTTTCAAGACTCCAGGATGTTGCTGACTTTCTAGGACCATTTGACCTGCACCAACTACTGTTTGAGCCGCCATTTTCAATGCCGTTTCTCTTGGTAATCCTGTTTGAACTCCTGCATCTGCCAAAGCTTCGATAAATAGATAGACAAAGGCTGGTCCACAGCCTGCAAGTCCTGTTGCTGCATCTATTAAACCATCACTTATTTCAACCAACTGCCCTGCATTGGCTAACAGTTGACAAAATAGTTCATTGTCTTCTGGATGACAATTTGCAGACAAGGCATAACTAATCACTCCTTGCCCAATAGCAACAGGTGTATTAGGCATGATGCGAATAATCCTATGGTGACTTGGAAGAAGACTAGCGAGTTTTTCCAAGGTCAAACCAGCAGCCATGGAAATCAAAAGAAGACTTTCTCGTTTCTCAAGGATTGACTGATATTGAGTAAGCAGTTCTGAGAATTGAGCTGGCTTTACTCCTAGAAAAATCACATCTGCTTCTGCAAAAATTTCGTCATTACTAGAAGCCAGACCACCATAATTGGCAATAAAAGCCTCCACCTTGGCTTGACTACGATTAGCAAGGAGAATCTGATGACTCGTTTTTGCCTGCAAGACAGCCTTAGCCAAACTGGAACCCATATTCCCCAAGCCGATAAATCCAATCTTCATCTCTTACTCCCTTATCTGTCCGTCACCAGTAACCACATACTTGTAGCTAGTCAATTCCTTCAATCCCATTGGTCCACGCGCATGTAGTTTCTGAGTAGAAATCCCCATTTCACAACCAAGACCAAATTGGCCACCATCTGTGAAACGAGTCGAAGCATTGACATAAACCGCTGCCGAGTCCACTTGACCTGTAAAGTAAGCTATAGCATCAGCATTTTCAGTCACAATCGCATCCGAATGATGGGTGCTGTGGGTTTCGATATGCTCTACAGCTTCATCAAGACTAGAAACTACTTTAACAGCTAGGACATAGTCTAAAAACTCAGTGTCAAAGTCTTGAGCCTCAGCAGGTTGACCTGAAATAAACTGCATTGCTTTGCTATCTAGGCGGAATTGAATCGGTTCCCGTCCAGTTTCTTTTCGATCGTCAACAAGAACTTGCTCCAAACGAGGAAGGAAGCTTGCTGCCTTGTCTTCATGAACCAGTAGAACCTCCATGGCATTACAAACAGAAGGACGACTGGTTTTAGCATTGTTGATGATAGACAGAGCCTTGTCTTCGTCTGCATCCTTATCCACATAGACATGGACAATCCCAGTCCCTGTCTCGATAACAGGTACAATAGCATTCTCAACCACAGCATTGATCAAACCAGCCCCTCCGCGAGGAATAAGAAGATCTAGATAACCCTTAGCCTTCATCATGGCATAACTACTTTCACGACTGGTATCTTCTACTAATTGAATGACGTCTGGATGAATGGTGGTAGTCTCCAAGCCCTTCTTCAAGGCTGCAACAATAGCATGAGCTGTTTGGTAGGCATCCTTACCGCTACGAAGAACAACCGCATTTCCACTCTTGAGAGCAAGGGCAGCTGCATCCGAAGTCACATTAGGACGACTTTCATAAATAATGCCAATAACACCCATAGCCACACGCTTCTTAGTAATAACCAAACCATTTTCAAGCTGACTTCTTTCTAGGACTTCACCGATTGGATCTGGTAAAGCAACCACTTCACGAATCCCAGTTGCCATTGCTTCTATACGCCCTGCATCCAAATAAAGACGATCCAGCATAACATCTGAGATTTTCCCCTTAGCCGCTTCCATATCGAGGGCATTGGCCGCTAAAATTTCCTCAGTAGCTGCCAACAAGTGATCAGCCATGGCTAGCAAGGCTTGATTTTTCACCTCTTCACTAGCTGTGTTAATCGATTTTTTAACAGCCTGTACCTGTTCAAATTGTTCTTGTGTACTTACCATAGTTTACCTCTAAAATTCTGTAAAGAGTAGTTGGATTTCAGGAGTAATAGAAATCCAGTCATCACGGTGAATCAGAACTCCCTTGGCTTTTTGAGAACGAAGGACATCTTTGAGCCCCGATGCACCTAGTTGCACTCTACCTTTTCCGAGTGATTTTCCAGTTTCCTTATCAAATACCGTTACAATATCACCATAAGAAAAATTGCTCTCAACATCTACAACCCCTGATAAAAGGAGACTCTTTCCATGTTGAGAGAGGGCTTCTGCCGCCCCTTTATCAACCCAAATTGCTCCCTGACTTTTGGCATAAAAGGCTAGCCATTGTTTCTGGGTACGAAGTCCCTTTTCCTGTGCAACAAAGAAAGAACCATCCAAAGTCTTCTCTGCCGCCTCTATCATAGCATCAGCTTTCAAGGATGAACAGATATATACGGGAACACCTGACTCAGTTGCAATGGTAGCAGCTTTTATTTTCGTCAACATACCACCAGTTCCATTAGATGATCCTGATCCACCAGCCATATCAATAATTTCACGATTGATGGTCTCAATTCTCTCCAGACGTTTAGCTCTTGGATCCGAGTTAGGATTACCAGTATAAAGACCGTCTACATCTGTTAAGAGGACCAAAAGATCTGCCTGCACCATTGCAGCTACCTGAGCACTGAGCGTATCATTATCCCCGACCTTGAGCTCATCAATAACGACACTGTCATTTTCATTGATAATAGGAATCGCACCACGATTAAGTAGGACTGACAAAGCTTGATGGGCATTTTTATAACGTCGCTTATCGACAAAATCATCCTGAGTTAGCAAGATTTGCGCTGAAACAATCTGTCTTAAGAGCAAATTTGTTGTATATTCTTCCAGAAGCAATCCTTGACCAACCGCTGCTGAAGCTTGCTTATCCGCAATCTTGGTCGGTCGTTTTTTAAATCCTAATGCTCCAAAACCTGCTGCAACAGCCCCAGAAGATACCAAAATCAGCTCATGACCTGCTTCATGCAGCATTGCAAGCTGTTGTGTGATAGCTTTTACTTTACTGCGAGATAAACTTCCATCTTTATGTGTCAGCGATGAAGTTCCCACTTTAAATACGATACGCTTGTACTTCATATTTTTCTCCAAATTTAATATTTAACCATTTTACCATGATTTTATGAAATTGTAAAAAAGTAACTCTCTCACTTTTGATCGCAAAAAAAGAACCTTGCATAGCAAGATTCTTTTAGTGTCTGACTTAAATAATTGTTCTTCTGGGAACTAAATCGAATTAAGCTTCGATTTCTGTAACCATACCTGAACCAACAGTACGTCCACCCTCACGGATAGAGAATGTAGTACCTTGTTCTACGGCGATTGGGTGGATCAACTCAACGTCGATTGTCACGTTATCACCTGGCATTACCATTTCAGTACCTGCTGGAAGTTCGATTGAACCTGTAACGTCAGTAGTACGGAAGTAGAATTGTGGACGGTAGTTGTTGAAGAATGGAGTGTGACGTCCACCTTCTTCTTTAGTAAGGATGTAAACTTCACCTTTGAATTTAGTGTGTGGGTTGATTGAACCTGGTTTAGCGATAACTTGTCCACGTTCGATTTCGTCACGTTGAACACCACGAAGAAGGACACCTACGTTGTCTCCTGCAAGACCTTCGTCAAGTTGTTTACGGAACATTTCAACACCAGTAACAACTGCTTTTTTAGTTTCTTCTTTGATACCAACGATTTCGATTTCGTCGTTGACACGAACAGTACCACGGTCGATACGTCCTGAAGCAACTGTACCACGTCCAGTGATTGAGAATACGTCTTCGACTGGAAGAAGCAATGGTTTGTCAGTGTCACGTTCTGGTTCTGGAATGTACTCATCAACAGTGTTCATCAATTCCATGATGATGTCTTCGTATTTAGAGTCACCTTCAAGAGCTTTAAGAGCTGAACCTTGGATAACTGGAAGATCGTCACCTGGGAAGTCGTATTCTGAAAGAAGGTCACGGATTTCCATTTCAACCAATTCAAGCAATTCTTCGTCGTCAACCAAGTCGATCTTGTTCATGAAGACGATAAGGTGTTTAACACCAACCTGACGTGAAAGAAGGATGTGCTCACGAGTTTGTGGCATTGGTCCGTCAGTTGAAGCTACTACAAGGATAGCTCCGTCCATTTGAGCGGCACCAGTGATCATGTTTTTAACGTAGTCCGCGTGTCCTGGAGCGTCGATGTGAGCGTAGTGACGTTTTTCAGTTTCGTACTCAACGTGCGCAGTGTTGATTGTGATACCGCGTTCGCGTTCTTCTGGAGCAGCATCGATAGACGCATAGTCTTTAGGTTGGTTAACTGCTGAAGGCAAGCGACGTGCCAAAACAGTTGTGATAGCTGCAGTTAGGGTAGTTTTACCGTGGTCAACGTGTCCGATAGTACCAATGTTAACGTGTGGTTTACTACGATCGTATTTTTCTTTTGCCATTTGAGTAAAAGCCTCCAATAAAATATATTTTATAGATAGACAGTAGGCAATACAGTCTAACTTTCCTTACTATTTTATCAAATTTCAGCTAAATTGCAAGTGTTTTACAAAGTTTTTGTGAATTATTCTTATTCTCACTCTACTTCCTCTACCAATTTATTTAAAATATCTATAACTAGGCTTATTTTTAGAAAAAAGAACCAGAGCGGATCTAGTTCTTTCATTCTGATAAGTGCTTCTCTTCTTCTTGTGCTTCCTTATGATTTTCATACAGTCGCGCTAAGAATTTAGCAATCTCTTTTAAAATGGAATAGGTTGGAACAGCAACAATCATCCCAATCACACCATAAATATTACTTGATAATAAAAGCAAGACTAAAATAGTAATCGGGTGAACCTTCATAACCCCACCCACAATACGTGGATATAAAATATTTCCATCAACTTGCTGAATAATCAACATATAAATGACAGCAATAATCATTTTATGAGGATCGGTGAAGAGATTTGAGATGATCATTGGAATCAAGCCAATGCTTGGTCCTACATACGGAATCAAATTAGCCAATCCAGAAAAAATGGCGAAGACCAAGGCATATCTTAGACCAATCACACTATAACCGATAAAAGCTAAACATCCAATAATAACTGCATCTATAGACACTCCACTAATGTAACGAGAAATAGTTGTATTTAGGTTTGTCAATAAACCAGATATGTTCAATTTATCTCGTTTTAATATAGTTCTTTCTAGCATGGGTAAAAATTTATGCCCATCAAGTAATAAGTAAATCAAGAAAACTGGTGTCATGATGATAATCAATACAGTGCTTACGAGTGCAGATAGAACACTTCCAACACTATTTGTCACACTGTTCAAGATATTTTGCAAAATATCAACATAAGAGAGGTTCAGTTGCTGAATAGTTTGTTGGATATCTAGATTTTGCTGGGCTGGATGTTTTGATAACTCAATGACTAAATCTTGAAGACGACCGTAAATGTTTTGACTCGAGTAAATTAAGCTACTTAACTGATTAATCAAAATCGGCAGCAGATAAACAAAACTAAGTACGAGTGCACAAACTAAGGCACAAAGGGTTAACAAAATCCCAATGATTCGATTGATTTTACATTCCTTCTCTAAAAAGATAACAATTGGGTTGGTTAGATAATACAAAAATCCTCCCAGTAAAAAAGGAATCATGATTGTATTTGCAACACTGACAAAGGGTGTAATAATAGCACCCATTTCTTTCCATAGATAGAAAATTAAGGTTATTAGTAGAATTTCAGTTGTCCAGAAGAATAGTTTGTTTCTCCGAAACATAGGCCACCTCCTCTTTTCCCTATTTTACCATATTTCAAAAAAGATTGATAGCCTTCATCATAAAAACAAGAATATTTTTTGTCTTTATGATAGAATAAAGTTACTATGAAGAAATTATTTTTAACATTAATCACGCTTATTTCATTTGGTTCTGCTACTACTGTTTTTGCTCAGGATTTTGATGTCGCAGCAAAACATGCCATCGCTGTTGAGGCTAACAGTGGTAAGATTTTGTATGAAAAAGATGCGACCCAACCGGTTGAAATTGCCTCTATCAGTAAACTACTTACCGTTTACCTAGTATATGAAGCTCTAGAGCAAGGCAAAATCACTCTTTCTACTCCTGTAGAAATCTCAGATTATCCTTACCAGCTCACTACTAATTCTGAAGCGAGTAACGTTCCTATGGAAGCTCGTAACTACACAGTTGAGGAATTGCTAGAAGCTACTCTGGTATCCAGTGCTAACAGTGCAGCCATTGCCCTAGCTGAAAAAATTGCTGGCTCTGAAAAAGACTTCGTTGATATGATGAAGGCCAAACTACTGGAATGGGGGATTCAAGATGCTACCCTCGTCAATACAACTGGTCTTAACAATGAAACTCTTGGGAATAATATCTATCCTGGTTCTAAGAAAGATGATGAAAATAAATTGAGCGCTTATGATGTTGCTGTCGTTGCTCGCAACCTCATCCTCAAGTATCCTCAGGTCTTAGAAATCACCAAGAAACCTTCTTCGACTTTCGCTGGTATGACCATTAATTCTACTAACTATATGTTGGAGGGAATGCCTGCCTATCGTGGGGGTGTTGATGGACTTAAAACTGGTACGACTGATAAGGCTGGAGCATCCTTTGTAGGTACTACAGTCGAAAAAGGAATGCGTATCATTACTGTTGTTTTAAATGCTGACAACCAAGATACCAATCCATATGCACGCTTTACAGCTACTTCTTCTCTCTTAGATTATATTTCCTCTACCTTTGCTCTCCAGACCATCGTCAAGCAGGGTGAAAGTTATGAGGATAGTAAAAGTCCTGTTTTAGATGGAAAAGATGACACAGTCACAGCGGTCGCAAAAGAAGATATCAAAATTGTTCAACGTTTGGGCAGTCGAGCTCAATCAACTATTACCTATACTGCTGATACTACTGAACATACTGCACCACTTGAAGCAGGAACAGTTGTTGGCCATCTCACTTATGAAGATAAAGATCTAGTCGGGCAAGGTTACATCACTACTGACAAACCTAACTTTGAAATGGTTGCAGAAAAAAATGTTGACAAAGCCTTTTTCTTAAAAGTTTGGTGGAATCGATTTGTTCGATTTGTAAACGAAAAGTTATAAAAAAATCGCGAATTTCGCGATTTTTTTCTTTATTCATTTTCAGCTACAGTCGAATGGTTATATCCATAAACAAAGTAAATAATAACTCCTATTAATAAAGCTAGTCCAAATGCCATCCATGTTTCTAGGGTATACTGAAGCATGAATGAGAGGCAAATCAGAATAGACAAGATTGGTAAAAAAGGTACCAGGGGAGTTTTAAATTCTCCCTCTTTGGGCATACCCTTATCTTTTCTCAATTTGATAATTCCATAGGCTAAGAGAATAAGATAGGCTAAAGTACAGATATTGAGAAAGGCTGCGATACTTGCCAGAGGGAAGATACCCGCTGCTATCGCTGAAACTCCACCTGTTAAAATGGTTGCATTCTTTGGAACGCGACTAGTCTTGGTTACTTGTTTGAAGCTTTGAGGCAATAGTCCATCGCGGGCCAAGCTATAAATCATTCGTGACAAGGCATAGGTCATGGAAATACATACCGTAATCAAGGTAAAAATCGCAACGAGCGAAACATAATTAGCTGCCCAACCAATACCAATACTTCTAAGAGCAAAAGCCACTGCATCATCAACATTGAGCTTGCTATAGTGAACGATACCTGTCAATATCAAAGTAACCAAGGCATACAGAATGGTTACAATGGTTAAGGATAAAACAATCCCACGTGGAATATTCTTTTGTGGACTTTGAATTTCATCAACTGCCATAGAAATGGATTCAAAACCTAAGAATCCAAAGAACATGAGTGAAGCACCTGCTATAATTCCAGTGCTTCCACCATAAATTTGACCAAAACCAAATGGTGCAAAATCTGACCAATTTTCAGGTTTAATGTACCAAATTCCAACAAGGATAAACAAGGCAAGAGCAGAAAATTTTAAAACAACAAGAATAGAATTAAAACGAAGAGCTGCTTTCGAATTTAAAAGTACAACGCCTGTAACAAGTAGAATTACTAAAATTGGTAAAAAATCAATATAAGTACCATGTTCAGGATTAAAAGTTCCATTTAAAGCTTGTGGCAAGGAAATTCCATAATGGCTAAGCAAACCCTTAAAATAGGCCGCCCAACCTGAAGCGACGCCAGAAACAGCTGTCATAAATTCCATGATAGTCAGCCAACCTGCAATCCAGGCTGGAAATTCACCCAAAATTGCATATAAATAACTATATGCTCCACCCGTTGCAGGAACACGAGAAGCAAATTCTGCAAAAAAGAGTGCAGATAAGGACACGCAGATAGCAGAAATTACAATCGATACCACAAGGGCAGGTCCTGCTAATGTTGCTGCAGCAGTCCCTGTAATGGTAAAAATACCTGTTCCCACCATAGCACCAATTCCCAAGAGAATTAAGTCCCATAGTTTTAAATGGCGATGCATTTCTGTCTTACCTAGACTAACGTCTTTGGTTCTAAAAATATTCATCATTCATCTCCCACTTTATGTGATTGTATTATTTTACCATACAAAAGACTTTTTGTGAATATTTATTAGCATCTTTCATCAAAAAAACTGAGAGTGGGACAGAAATCGGTAATTCGTTAGAATACGATTTCGTCGTCCCACCTCCGCACAGTTGAGTAGGGCTGTAAAAGCTGATGAAATCAGCGTAGTAGAGTCCACTCAACCACTGCATCTTGCTCGACAATCCAAAGACAATTGAGAGGCTAGGACTTTTGTCCCAGCCTCAGTTTCTGTTCATAAAGTTTATCCGACTGATCCTTCCATCTCATAGCTAATCAAGCGGTTAAGCTCAACTGCGTATTCCATTGGAAGTTCTTTGGTGAAGGGTTCTACAAATCCCATAACGATCATCTCAGTAGCTTCAGATTCTGACAAACCACGACTCATGAGGTAGTATAGTTGTTCTTCTGAAATCTTAGAAACCTTAGCTTCGTGCTCCAAAGCTACTTGCGAGTTGTGAATTTCATTAAACGGAATAGTATCTGATGCTGACAAGTCATCCATGATAATGGTATCACACTCGATGTGAGAAACAGATTTCTTAGAGTTCTTGTTGAAAGTCACTTGTCCACGGTAGTCAACCTTTCCTCCACCTTTAGCGATGGATTTAGAGACGATTGACGAACTTGTATGTGGTGCATTGTGGATCATCTTGGCACCCGTATCTTGGTGTTGCCCTTCATTGGCAAAGGCAATCGAAAGCATAGTTCCACGCGCCCCTTCTCCATCAAGGTAAACAGATGGGTACTTCATGGTTGTTTTGGCACCCAAGTTTCCGTCGATCCACTCAACTGTCGCATCTTTCAAGGCTTTGGCACGTTTTGTTACCAAGTTATAAACGTTATCAGACCAGTTTTGGATGGTTGTATAACGCATGTAAGCTCCGTCCAAAGCAAAGATTTCTACAATGGCAGCATGCAAACTGTTACTTGAATAAGTTGGCGCTGTACATCCTTCAACATAGTGAACACTTGCTCCTTCATCAACGATAATCAAGGTACGTTCAAACTGACCAGTATTTTCGTTGTTGATACGGAAGTAAGTTTGAAGTGGAATATCTACCTTGACACCTTTTGGTACGTAAATAAAGGTTCCACCTGACCATACTGCTGAGTTGAGGGCAGCCAGCTTGTTATCAGTCGGCGGTACTAACTTCGCAAAGTATTGTTTAAACAAGTCTGGGTACTCTTTGAGGGCAGAATCTGTATCTGTAAAGATAATTCCTAACTTCTCAAATTCTTCTTTCATGTTGTGGTAAACCACTTCTGACTCATACTGGGCAGAAGCTCCAGCAAGATAAGCACGCTCAGCTTCAGGAATCCCAATACGTTCAAAGGTTTCTTTGATTTTTTCAGGAACTTCATCCCAAGAACGGGCTGGTTTATCAGATGGTTTTTGGTAGTAAATCAAGTCATCAAAATCAATCTCTGACAAGTCTGCTCCCCATGTTTGCATGGGCATTTTTTTGAAGGTTTCATAAGATTTCAAACGGAATTCTAACATCCACTCAGGTTCACCCTTAGCAGCTGATAATTCGCGAATGACAGCTTCGTTCAATCCTTTTCCTGTCGATAGGACAGGCTCTACATCATCATGGAAACCAAATTTATATTCACCAAGGTCAATTGGTTTTGGTTCTACTCTTTCTTCAGCCATAATATCCTTTCTTTCATTCTTTATTTCTATGATTTATAAGACAAAGAAAGCTTGTCTTATTTATTATCTTGATTTTCAATTGTTTTCTTAAGGGCGTTCCAAGCTAGGGTTGCGCATTTGATTCGTTGAGGAAACTTGGCAACTCCTGATAAGAAAGCTGCATCTCCAAGTTGATCTTGACGCTCATCCTTTTGACCTTGAACCATTTCAGAAAAGATGGTTGCAAGCTCTAGGATTTCTTGCTTGGTCTTTCCTAAGACTGCATCTGTCATCATACTAGCAGAGGCAGTTGAAATCGTACAACCAGAGTTTAGAAAAGCGATATCTTCCAAGCGATCATCTGCATCAAACTTGACAGAGAGATTGATGACATCACCACAGGTAGGATTGTTGAGACTGATTTGTTCTGCGTCTTCTAACTTACCTTGGTGATGTGGATTTTTCGAATGGTCCGCTACAACTGCCATATAAAGGCTATCTAGTTTAGAAAGTGCCATTGAAAAACTCCTTTGTCTTTTGTAAGGCATCGACTAGCTTGTCGCAATCTGCCTTTGTATTGTAGATATAAAAACTTGCACGAGCTGTTGCTGGAACATCCAAATACTGGAGCAAGGGTTGCGCACAATGGTGACCGGCACGAACTGCTACACCTTCATAATCCAGAGCTGTCGCAAGGTCGTGAGGATGAAGATCCCCTAAATTAAAGGCAATGACACCTGAACGCTGAGCCAAGTCCTGTGAACCGTAGATAGTCAATCCTTCAATTGCCTGCAATTTTGGAAAGACATATGTGATCAATTCTTGTTCATGGGCTTCAATGGCTGCCATACCAAGATTTTCAAGATAATCTACTGCAGCAGCAAGTCCAATTGCTCCTGCCATATTAGGAGTTCCAGCCTCGAATTTCCAAGGCAATTCCTTCCAGCTTGCAGATTGTTCATAAACGAAATCAATCATCTCGCCACCAAACTCCACCGGTGACATTTGTTCCAGATACTTTTCTTTGCCATAAAGAACACCGATGCCTGTCGGACCAGCCATCTTGTGACCTGAGAAAGTAAAGAAATCTACATCCAAGTACTGGACATCAATCTTCATATGCGGTGTAGACTGAGCACCATCCACCACCATAATAGCTCCAACTTCATGAGCCATTTGAGTGATTTCCTTGATAGGATTAACCACACCAAGAACGTTTGATGCGTGAGCTAGTGAAACAAATTTAACTTTGTCAGTCAATTTAGAACGCAAGTCTTCCATATCCAGAGCTCCATCCTTGAGATAGACAAAGACCAGCTCAGCTCCAGTCTTACGACAGACTTCCTGCCAAGGAATGATGTTGGAATGGTGTTCCATGACAGAAATCAAGACCTGGTCTCCCTCAGTCAGAACTTCCCCAGCAAAGCGCGCTACCCAGTTGAGACTAGTTGTGGTACCTCTGGTAAAGAGAACTTCCTTTGTTGAGCCTGCATTGATAAACTTACGAATAGTTTCACGAGCAGCCTCATAGGAAGCTGTCGCACGTTCAGCCAAGGTATGAACCCCACGATGAACATTGGCATTATCCTGCTTATAGTAGCGATTAATGGCTTCCAGAACTGCTAGTGGTTTTTGTGTCGTCGCGGCATTATCCAGATAAACCAGAGGTTCATCGTTGACAATCTGGTCTAAAATTGGAAAATCCTTACGAATCACTTCTACATCTAACATAGGCTTCCCCTTAGCGTTTTGACAATTTTTCTTCGATAGTTGCAATCATTTCATCACGAACTTCCTTGACTGGAATCTCAACGATAACTGAACCAAGGAAACCACGGACAACCAAGCGTTCTGCAGTTGCCTTATCCAAGCCACGGCTCATGAGGTAGTACATATCTTCTGGATCTACCTGACCGATAGAAGCCGCGTGACCTGCAGTAACGTCATTTTCATCAATTAAAAGAATTGGGTTAGCATCTGAACGCGCTTGGTCTGAAAGCATGAGAACACGACTTTCTTGTTGCGCATCTGCTCCCTTAGCACCCTTGATAATGTGGCCAATACCATTGAAGGTCAAAGTTGCTTTTTCAAGGATAACCCCATGTTGAAGGATATTACCGATAGAGTTGCAACCATAGTTAGTCACTCGCGTATCAATTCCTTGTACCTGACGACCACTTGAAAGAGCTACGACTTTAAGGTCGGCATGGCTACCGTTACCAATCAAGTCACTATCAAAATCCGCAACGACATTTCCTTCGTTCATGACACCGATAGCCCAGTCAATGCTTGCATCGTTGCCTAATTTACCACGGCGGCTAATGTAGGCAGTGACATTCTCACCAAGACGATCAATTGCAGCAAATTTCACTTGAGCACCAGAACGTGCAATCACTTCAACAGTGATATTAGCAGTCGCCTTAGCACTACCCTCACCGCGTGATTCTAAACGTTCGAGGTAGCTGATTTTAGAGTTTTTACCTGCAATGATCAGAATATGCTTGTTAAATGGCACATCGCTATCGCTGTCTTGGTAGAAAATACCTTCAATTGGTTCTGTGATTTCTACGTTATCAGGGATATAGAGAACAGCACCACTGTTAAAGTACGCAGTGTGATAAGCTGCCAACTTGTCATCGTCATACTTAACAGATGACATGAAGAATTCTTCGATCAGCTCTGGAATTTCTTCTAAAGCTGAATGGAAGTCTGTAAAGACCACTCCTTGTTCAGCCAACTCAACTGGAGTTTGTTCAAAAACAGTCTGGGTTCCTACTTGCACCAACTTCAAGTGATTGTCTAGAGCAGTGAAGTCAGGGACATTTGCTGACGGTTCACTTTCTGTAATAGTTCCATCACCCAGATTCCAACGGTGGAATTTGACACGCTCAATGACTGGCAATTCTAGGCTCTCAATCTTGTCAAAAGCTTTTTGACGGAGATCAGCCAACCAGCTTGGTTCGGCGTGCATTTCTGAAAAAAGTTTAATAGTTTCTTTAGTCATTTACTTCTCCTAAAAGATACGAGGGAATTACAATTCTTCCTTGTAGTCGTAGCCAAGTTCTTCAGCTAGTTTTGCGTATCCTTCACGTTCCAAACGCGCAGCCAATTCTGGACCACCAGAAAGGACAACACGCCCTTCCATCATCACATGTACCACGTCTGGTGTGATGTAGTTCAAAAGACGTTGGTAGTGAGTGATAATCATAGCACCAAAGCCTTCACCACGCATAGCATTCACACCTTTAGATACAACTTTAAGAGCGTCAATATCAAGACCTGAGTCAATCTCATCAAGAAGAGCAAAAGTTGGTTCCAACATCAAGAGTTGAAGAATTTCGTTACGTTTTTTCTCACCACCTGAGAAACCTTCGTTGAGGTAACGCTCTGCCATTTCTTCTTTCATGTTGAGCAATTCCATTTTTTCGTCTAGCTTAGTGATAAACTCACGCACTGAAATCTTCTCATCATCTTCTTTACCAGCATTTATAGCTGCACGAAGAAACTCAGCGTTGGTAATTCCAGGAATTTCTGATGGATATTGCATAGCAAGGAAAAGTCCCATACGCGCACGCTCGTCCACTTCCAATTCAAGGATATTTACGCCATCAAACAAGACTTCACCTTTGGTTACTTCATAGTTAGGATTTCCCATAATAGCGGCAGAAAGAGTTGATTTACCAGTACCATTTGGTCCCATGATAGCTGCAATCTCTCCTGTTTTAAGAGTCAGATTGACCCCTTTTAAAATTTCTTTTCCTTCAATTTCAACGTGAAGATCTTTGATCTCTAATACTGACATGATAGTTCCTTTCTTTTTCAATCCGTTTTACCATTTTTGCTAGAAAATTGTCCTTATTTTTCTAGTAAAAAACGATAAAATGTCAATAAATATACTTTAATAGTATAACAAAAAAAAGCCTAAAAGGCTTTAATTTTGTCTAGAAGCTGAGGGTTACTTCTTTCCTCGAAAATGGTCATCAATAGCGTTGACAATTTTACCCATAATATAGCTGACTCTAAAATTTCTTAGAATTAAAATAGCCCAAAGCAAGGCCATAATATACCGTTGCTCCATGATGGATTCATTAAGGAAATAGGTCTCAGCAGCAGTAAATAAGGCCATGATTATAAATTGTTGTCTGTTCATCGTATTATGTCACAATATCCTTTTAGTCTTCTTCTATGGTCACTTTATCCGCTAGAAATTCAAATCCTTGAGGAAGGACAGATTCTTCCACTTCTTCCTTAACTGGTTGACCTTGTGACGATTTAGCCTTAGCTGAGAAATCAGCCCTGACTTCTTTCCATTCTTCCATGGAAATAGCAAGAATCTCTGGTGAAAATCCCGCTGCTTGACTAAGGATATTGCCAAACATGGTGTTCAGATTATCACGTTTCATGGTTTGGCCAGCATTGAAGTTAGATTCAAATGCAAGAATCGCGTGGTGCTCATTAGCCGCAACAGGTTGAGAACCGACTAAAAGTGCCTTATCTGGACCTGACAAGCTTTCAATAACTTCTCCCCAAGCATTTTGGAGACGGATTAGATTTTGACGGGCTAAATCAGGATTTTCAACAGCTTCTTGAAGAATAGACTGAACCTTATTGCGATCTACGCGATAAATTGACTTGCTGTTAACTGGGCGACTTGGTGCTGGTGTGGCCTGCTTGGGACTTGTATTAACATTTGCTAGAGCCTGTTTCAATCGTGCAACTTCTTCTCTTAGTGTTGCCAATTCACCAGCGACTTGACCTGTTATTTCAGGCTTAACTTCAAGCTCAGCTAGACGAATGGTCATCATTTCAGCATAAATCTTAGGCTGTAAGCTAGCCTTGATATCAGCTAAACTACTTGTTGTAATTCCAATCATCTCGAACAAAACAGCCTGTGAAAGACCTAGGTTATCCTTAAAGAGATCACTATAGTGAGTATTCTCCCCACCAGTTTGGACAATCAAAATATCTCGTAAATACTGCAACAAATCCGTTACAAATCGTGTCATGCTCTTTCCGTTATCAAAAATCAAATCAAGATTTTCCAAAGCACGAGGCACATCCTTTTGTGCCAAAGCAGCCACATAATCGTCCAAAGCACTTAGACTAATGGTCCCCGTAATTTCCTCGGAAACAGCTGTTGTTAATCTAGCATCTTGAGTCAAGCTCAATGCTTGGTCTAAAATGGACAAAGCATCCCGCATACCACCTTCTGCTCTACGAGCGATAATCTCAACAGCCTCAGACTCATAATCAATCCCTTCCTTTTCTAAAATATGGAAGATATGGTCTCGAATATCCTGAGTCTTGATAGACTTAAATTCAAATCTCTGAACCCGAGATAAGATGGTTGCAGGAATCTTATGAAGCTCAGTCGTTGCCAAAATAAAGACTACATTTGGAGTTGGTTCCTCAAGAGTTTTCAAAAGGGCATTGAAGGCTCCTGTTGAAAGCATATGAACCTCATCAATGATATAGACCTTATACTTAGCTATACTTGGAGCATAGGTTGATTTATCACGGATATCACGAATTTCATCCACTCCATTGTTAGAGGCCGCGTCCATTTCGATAACGTCTTCCAAGCTACCGTCTGTTACAGCTTGACAGATATAACAGTTATTGCAAGGTTCTCCTCCCTCTTGATTAGGGCAGTTCATAGCCTTGGCAAAAATTTTGGCTACACTGGTTTTTCCAGTTCCACGAGGCCCTGAAAATAGATAGGCATGGCTAATCTTTTCCTGCTCTACGGCTTGTTTCAGAGTTTTTGCAACAATTTCCTGGCCTACTAACTGTGAAAATGTTTGACTTCTATATTTTCGATAAAGGGCCTGATACATTACGCTTTCTCCTCAAACATTGAAAAATTCCATTCGGTTTTCTCTAACAAAATAGAAACAAACTCTTCCAGATATTTCAGATCCAAGTCATCATAATCATCAACAAGAGATGAATCTAAATCTAGAACGCCCAGAAGACGTCCCTCTTTAACCATCGGCACAACAATTTCACTACGAGCACTACTATCACAAGAAATATAGTTTGGGTAGGTTTTAACATCACCAACAATCACTGTTTGACGACTAGCTGCAGACTCTCCACAAACACCTTTTCCAAGAGCGATTCGTACACATGAAACTCCACCTTGAAAGGGTCCCAAGATCAGTTCATTCCCATCAAATAGATAGAAACCTGCAAAAACAGTATTGGGAAAGCTTGTTTTTAGCAGGGCACTGGCATTTGATAGATTAGCCAACACATTGGGCTCTCCTTCTAAAAGATAAGAGAGCTGTTCATTTATTGTTTGATAAAGTGATTCTTTTTCTGAATATAACATAAAACCATTATATCAAAAAATGCTAGTAGAAAAAAGAAAAATCCCTTGTTTTAAAAACAAAGGATTTTATTCAAATTTGAATGGATTAAAGTTCGATGTCTCCGAACAAGTCAGCCATTGAGAATCCTGTTTGAGTTTCAGGAAGTTCAAAATCACGTTTTTCTTGACGTTTTGGACGACGTGGACGTGGAGCACGTTTTTCTTCTTTTTGTCCTTCTTCTTGAGCTGGACGTTCTTCAAGAGCTTTGATAGAAAGTGAAACGCGTTCTGCATCAGCGTTAACTTCAAGAACTTTAACAGTAACTTCTTGACCAACTTTAAGAGCTTCTTTTGGATTTTCAATACGTTTGTGTGAAATTTGTGATACGTGAACAAGTCCATCGATACCTGGCAATACTTCAACAAATGCACCGAAGTCAGTCAAACGTTTAACTGTACCTTCTACAACATCACCTTTAGCCAATTTTTGCTCAACGCCATCCCATGGTCCAGGTGTTGTAGCTTTAAGTGAAAGTGATACACGTCCTTCTTCTTCGTTAAGATCAAGGATTTTCACTTCAACTTCTTCACCAACAGTTACAACTGATTTTGGTGAAACGTTACGTTCGTGTGACAATTCAGTCAAGTGAACCAATCCGTCAACACCACCAAGGTCGATGAAAGCACCGAAGCTTGTGATACGTGCAACTTTACCAGTTACAACATCACCAACAGCCAATTTACCGAATACTTCAGCACGAGCTGCTGCAGTTGCTGCTTCTACAACTTCACGACGTGAAAGGATGAAGCGGTTTTCTTTAGGATCAACTTCTTTGATTTTAGCATCAAACTCTTGACCTACAAAACGCTCAGTGTTACGTACAAAACGAGTGTCCAACATTGAAGCTGGGATAAATCCACGTACGCCTTCAAATTCAACTGAAAGTCCACCTTTAACAGCGCGAGTTCCTTTAACTGTAACAACTTCTTCTTCGCGCCCTACAAGTTTGTCCCATGCTTTGCGAGCTTCAAGGCGTTTTTTAGATACAAGGTATGTTACTGTATCAGTATCTTTACCAACCACTTGACGAAGTACAAGAACATCCAATACTTCACCTACTTTTACAAAGTCATTGATATCTGCATCGCGATCGTTTGTCAATTCGCGAAGAGTCAAGACACCTTCAACACCAGTTCCTGAGATTGCAACGTTAGCTTGATTAGCATCAACTGTCAATACTTCAGCACTAACAACATCACCAGGTTCAACTTGGCTAACGCTATTTAGCAAATCTTCAAATTCGTTCATCTAAAAAATCCTCCAACAATCAAGCTTTTCTTAAACTTGACATACTTATAATTTTTTCCTAAGCACCCGCAAAGACATGTTATATCGTTCACGTCCTTCAATTATAAAAATAAAATACCCTAAGATATTTTTCTTTTTATCTTGAATTTATTACCTAAGAACTGGGGTAGCTGGATTCGAACCAACGCATGAGGGAGTCAAAGTCCCTTGCCTTACCGCTTGGCTATACCCCAAAAGTGAAATGGAGAGAGAGGGATTCGAACCCCCGAACCCGAAGGAGCGGATTTACAGTCCGCCGCGTTTAGCCTCTTCGCTATCTCTCCAATGTTCAACAAAAACTATTATATCATGAAAATTTACAAAAAACAAGCTTTATTTTGCTAAATTATAGTTTTCAATCAAAATTTCCACAGCTTTTTCAAGTTTTTTATAAAAACTATCGACATTTCCATTCTTTATGATCGCAAATTGATTGTCTAATTCGGCAATTTCACCAATGATCTTTTTACCAATGGTTAAAGTGTAACCGTCATACTTTTCTTTCCCAACTAAAACAGTTGCATCCGTTAATTGAATTTCAATTTTTTTATCTTTTTTACTCATACTCTACCTCTTTTCACTCTTCCTATTGTACAAGAAATTTAGAAAACTGGCAAGAAAAAACTCTATACCAAGCCAAGCTTGACACAGAGTTTTTGTAAAAAATATAGAATTTTTTATCTAGAGATGACTCATTATTAATGGGTTGTTCCACCTACTAACTTCAAGTCCTTATCTTTATAGTCTACGATAGCTCTAATTGCTGCCTCAATACCTCTGACAATATCTGTTAAGCACATGGATGCCGTATTAGGCTTGTTCAACACTTGTTCTGTCATATAGGGAATATGCATAAAACCTGCTCTCATATGGGGAAATTTCTTATCCGCTAAATAGAGAGCCTGATACATCAAATGGTTGCAAACAAAAGTTCCTGCTGTATTTGAAACTGTAGCTGGTAGCCCTTCTTCTTTTATGGCTTGTACCATCGCTTTAATAGGGAGTGTGCTAAAATAGGCAACTTCTCCATCAAGGCGAATTGGAGTGTCAATCGGTTGATTCCCTTGGTTATCAGGAATTCTAGCATCATCTTGATTGATAGCGACTCTCTCAGGAGTTAAACTCGCTCTTCCTCCTGCTTGGCCGATGCAAAGCACAACATCTGGTTGATATCGAACTATTTCTGCTTCTAAAACCTCTGCTGATTGATAAAAGACCGTTGGGATTGATACCCAATGAACCTCTGCGCCATGAATCTCTGACGGTAATGATTTAACAGCTTCCAAGGCTGGATTGATCTTTTCACCACCGAAAGGATCAAAACCTGTTACTAATATTTTCATTTTATTTCCTTTGCTAAAATGCCAAAAAGTACATCAAAAATACATGTATGATAATCATGACAATAGCTACTCCTACTTGCACTTTGATAACGCCATTTGGATCTTTCATATCCAGAAGAGCTGCCGGTAAAGCATTAAAGTTAGCCGCCATTGGAGTCAATAAGGTGCCACAGCAACCTGCCGTCATTGCTAGAGCAGCGGCTACGATTGGATCAGCTCCCAAGGCAAATACAAAGGGAACTCCAATTCCAGCAGTAATAACAGTAAAGGCAGCAAAGGCATTCCCCATTATCATGGAAAATAGAACCATCCCAAGGACATAAGCTACCACTCCCATAAAACGACTGCCCGATGGAACTAAACCACTTATCAAGTGAGAAATCAGGTCTCCAACTCCTGCTACGGTAAATATTGCCCCTAAAGCACCTAAAAGTTGAGGCACAATCCCACTGGTTGAAACTTGTTGCACCATGCGATTGTTTTCTGCTAACAAACTTCTAGGAGAACTCTTAGTAATCAATAAAAGAGAGATGGTTGCGACAAATGCAGCAAGACTGATAGCAATCTTACTAAACTCAGGGATCATTTTTGCTAATACCAAAGCAATCAAAGCCATTAACATGACCGGAATAAAAATTTTATTCTTTAGTCGTTTAGCTTCAATGTTTGCCTTGACTTCATCCAGAGACGGTAAGGTTCCGATACGAACCTGTTTAAAGAGAGTTAGTAGTGCTAATAGCACTACGATAACTCCAATACAGATAGAAGGTAGATAAGAGCCACCGATAAAACTGATGCCCAATAAAGCCCAAAACCCAGCTGTTCCAAAGCGAACTGGGTTTGTTTTATCTTTATAGCTACAATAAGCCGTATGAAGAAATTGACAACCAATCACAATATAGGTCAACTCTAATAACTGACTTGCTAGATTGCTCATTCTTCTTTTCCTTTACTAAGCTTTTTCACTAGCAGTTTTCTATCAAACAGGTAATTGTAAATTCCTACCACAAGTAGGGCCACTCCTGCAACAATAAGCGAAGCCGAAGCGATGCCTGCATAATTACTTTCATAACCTAATTGGTCCAGAGTGCCCCCCACCAAGAGGACACCACCTGCACCAACGAAAGTGTTCTGAGCAAAGAAATTTGCAAAATTATCATTTGCTGCTGCACGCGCTTTTAGCGCTTCGCTCTCCTGCTCCGTTAATTTTCTACCTAATTGAGACTCTGCTGCTGCTTGTCCCATGGGTTGGACCAAGGGCCTTACAAACTGCGGATGTCCTCCTAGACGGATGGCAAAGAAGCTATCGAGTTCCCGAAAAAAGAAATACACTGTATAAAAACTTCCTACGGTCAGACCTTTAATCTTTTGAATCAAGTCAATCGAACGTTGCTTGAGGCCAAAAGTTTCAGATAAACCTACCAGTGGCAAGGTTACCATAAAAATCGTAAGAACTCGTTGATTACTAAATTCTTTTCCCAAAATTTCCAAGAATTCAACAAGAGAAACTCCAGAAACTAGAGCGGTAACTAAACTAGCTAAGACTACCGTTGCGATGGTATCTAACTTATAGATAAAACCAATCACAATGATAAATATCCCTATTAGTTTAATCCATTCCATATAGGCCCCTTTATTCCAAAAGTACTAGTCTGTTTTATTTGACATGACTTTCTAATTCTTTTTGGTATTTATTGTTTGATTCCAATTTTTCTTTTTGCCATTTTTCAAGAGCTGCTTGATATTCTTTAGCAGTTACAATCTCTTTTTGCAATTTCATTCCCTTGAAGATGTATGGATCACCCTTAATACCTACTTGTGAGTATGGTTTAGAGAATGGAACGACATTGCTGACAACTGGTGAACCACCTGATGAAGCTGTTGGCATCAAGAGAGAACTATCAGTAAACCAAGCTTGAGCTTTAGCATATTTTTCATATCTCTTATCTAAGTCATTTTTCTCAGAAACTGCATCATCCAAGAGTTTCTTATATTCGTCCAAACCTAGTTGAGCTACTACTTCCTTGTCTTTTCCTTTAGTAATACCAAGGTGTTTCATAGCGGAACCAGTCTTAGGATCCATGATATTGAGATAACTTGCTGGGTCTTGATAGCTTGGAGCCCATCCAGTACTGTTCAAGTCATAGTCTTTTTGAGCAGGAACACGCGCTTGAGATGTAATGCTTTCCTTCTCGTTATCAGTCATCTGAAGAACATCGATCACGACATTTTCAGAACCAAGAGTTGACTCGATTGATTGCTTGAAGGAATTGCTTTGTTGAACGGCAATGGTATCTGTCTGTTCAACTGGGACATCCAAGTGAATTGGGAAGGTTACACCTTTTGCTTCCAACTCTTTCTTAGCTTTTTCAAATGAAGCTTTGGCTTTGTCAGGATTGTAGATGGTATCTTTTCCGTCGACGAGCTCAACACCTTTCCATTGGTCTCCATAGTTGACCAATTCTTTTTGAGCGATATCACCAAAGTTTTTACCACCAGATTGAACGAAATTGTCTGGTACTAAGCTATTACGAATAATCTTGTCCGCACCATCTTCACCATTGAGCTGGGCAGCATAAGAATGACGGTTGAAGGCAAAGTTGATTGCTTGACGGAAGTCCTTGTTCAGCATTGCTTCTTTTGTAGAAGTTTTCTGTTCTTCACTTGTTTTCGCTGTCTTATTGAAAGATTGACGGTTTACGTTAAAGGTAAAGTAGTAACTAGTTGAATCCTGTGGACTATATGTAATTTTATCCCCGTATTGTTCCAAAGTAGAAGCAAAGTTTGAGCTACTTGGGAAGAGGCGAGCTGTTGTGTAAACACCCGAAGAGAAGCTACGGATCAAGGATTCTTGGTCTGATCCATCATAGTAAGTTAATTTAACTTTCTCGATTTTAACCTTCTCTTTATCCCAATAATTTGGGTTCTTTTCATATTCGATTAAAGATTTTGAAGTCAATGTCTTCAAAATATATGGACCGTTATAAAGAATACCAGCTGGGCTGACCGTTCCGTAATTCTTACCTGATGCTTTGAGGAATTCTTCATTTACTGGTAACATAGTTGCTGAAGTTACTTTTGAATTCCAGAAAGTTTCAGGTGCGTTTAGAGTGTACTCAACAGTATAGTCATCTACTGCCTTAACACCGACTGTAGAGAAGTCATTAGTCTCACCAGTCATATATTCATTCAAGCCCTTGATTGAGTTTTGAATAAGAGTGACACCGTCTGATTTGCCATCTGCTACGTGTTTCAACCCAGTAACAAAGTCATGCGCAGTTACTTCAGCGTATTCTTCACCTTCTGAAGTATACCATTTAACCCCTTTACGAAGTTTATAAGTATAAGTCAAACCGTCTTGTGAGACACTCCAATCCTCAGCGAGGGAAGGAATCAAATTCCCATATTCGTCGTTCTCTAACAATCCATCAACGACGTTACCGATGATATCAGTCGTTGATGTACGAGTTGCGATACTATAGTCCAAAGATGATGGGTCTACTCCATAGACATATGAGAAGGTTGTAGGGGCATCTGCTTCCTTGTCTGCTTTCCCACAAGCTACAAGAAGAGCTGCTGTACTCAGGACCACGCCTGCTGTTAACATCCACTTTTTCGTTTTCATAAAGATCTCCTTTAATAATTTTAATCTACTTTTACAATCCATCCTTCTGGTGCTTCAATGTCACCAAATTGGATACCTGTCAATTCATCGTATAGTTTACGAGTCACTGGACCAACCTCTGTCTCACTGTAGAAAACATGGAAGTCGTCACCGTGCTGGATTCCTCCAATTGGTGAGATTACTGCTGCAGTACCGCAAGCACCTGCTTCTACAAATCGATCTAAGTCATCAATTGGCACATCCCCCTCAACAGGTTTCAAGCCCAAACGATGCTCTGCTAAATAAAGCAATGAATACTTAGTAATCGATGGCAAGATTGATGGACTCAATGGCGTTACAAATTCATTATCAGCTGTAATCCCAAAGAAGTTTGCTGAACCGACTTCTTCAATCTTGGTATGAGTTGATGGATCTAGATAAATAACATCTGAGAAATGACGGGATTTAGCCATTTTTCCTGGCAAAAGACTAGCTGCATAGTTACCTCCGACCTTAGCAGCTCCTGTTCCATTCGGTGCAGCACGGTCATACTCATCTTGAATCAAGAAGTTTGTTGGCACTAGTCCACCTTTGAAGTAATTTCCAACCGGCATAGCAAAGATGGTAAAGATATACTCTTCTGCTGGTTTTACCCCGATGATATCTCCGACACCAATCAACAGCGGGCGAAGATAAAGGGTTCCACCCGTTCCATAAGGTGGTACGTATTCTTGATTGGCACGGACGACTGCCTTACAAGCCTCTACAAACATTTCTGTTGGAACTTGTGGCATCAAGAGACGATCACTGGTACGTTGCAGACGTTTAGCATTTTCATCTGGACGGAAAAGTTGAACACTACCATCCTTTGTACGATAGGCTTTTAACCCTTCAAATGCTTGCTGTCCATAGTGAAGGCTCGGAGATGATTCGGAAATATGCAAGGTTGCGTCTTCTGTTAATTCTCCTTGAGTCCATTGTCCATCTTTAAAATAAGCGATATAACGATAAGGTAGTTTCATATAGGAAAAACCGAGATTTTCCCAATCAATCGTAACTGTCATGACAATCTCCTCTATTCTAATCAAAACTATGTATTCTATTCTACACTATTCTCTAAAAAATTCAAGTATTTTTTGTAATTTTCTGAAAATTTCACTAAAAAAGAAACCAGTCACTGGGACTGATTCCTTTTACAAGTGAAAAATTAGTTATTTTCAACTTTTTCATCGTATTTTGGTCTGATTGTTGTACCTGAGTTAATAATTGTACGTTTTTGAACAAGAGGAAGGTCTGTACGATTGTAAACTGTACGCCATGGTTCCCAAGCAAGACCTGTTTTTTCTTGAATCTTCACGCGTACATTACGTACATTTCCTTTAAATTGAAGTTCAGTTTGGAAGCCAGCTGTTCTGTTTTTACCATTATCTTCCCATTGACGTGAGCGAATGCTTTCAACTCCATCCTTATCATAAGTTACTTCATCCCAGTAAACATAGTAACGAGCGATATAAGCTCCCTTATGTTGTAAATTGAGGTAACCATTTTTGTATGAAGTCACTTTAGTTTCAATGTAATCTGTATTGCTTTGAATTGTGGCCACTTGATTATCTTTCAAGAATGCAGTCTTATAAGAAATCGGAACAGCAGGGTTTTGCGTACTGAAAGAAGCTCCTTCTTGAATCAATTTCTTCAAATCTTCTACTGTACCTGTCACAACACGTGCAGCACCATCAGCATTTCCACCTACGATTGAAACTGTTACAGTTGTATTCTTTAAAACACGTGCCCATTCAGATTCTGGTTTAATTGGCACTCCTTTGATTACAGCATTGATTGCTGCTTTCAACTCGGTACTCTTGCTTGTTGTTTCAAACTTAACATACATTTGACGTCCGTATGATACGCTTGATACATATACAGGAGGAGTATTTTCATCAATTCCACGTGCTTTCAATTGATCAACTGTTACTCCTGAGGCAAATACATCTGATGGATTTTTTGGAGCATCAAAGTTAGCAGTATAGTAAACTTGTTTAAAATCAACTACCTCAATTTGTTTTTCACCTTTATTGACAGCTTCAAAGTCAATTTTTAAATTAACTCCAATTTTTTCAAAGTCACTTCCAAATTTTGCTTTTAATTGATTCATGCTATAAGCAGAAGTTGATTCGTACTGCATACGTGCTGGAGCAGGGTTATTCCCAGCATATTTTTCATGCCAACGATTTAACAAGGTATTTACACCTTCCTGCATACCACTTACAGTTGGATTAGCATCTACATAGCTATCTCCGCCTACCATTCCTGGTAAATCAACACTAATTCTACCTTTGCTACGATCTAAACTAATTTGTTGTGGTTTATTTTCTAGAAGGTCTTGATTTGCTTTAAACAAAGCACCTAGGAAAATATCTCCGTTGCCATTAATGGCAACATCAGCAGAACCATTAGAAAGATTTTTCTTCACTTTTTCCACAACCACAAATTCATTTCCTTGTTGTTTTGTGCTTGTATTAGTGTAATTTTCTAACGCTTCGCCTTTTCTAGTTAAAATATTTAATTTATCATAATTTAAACCAAATAAATAGTTATTTAGCTCTGCAGTATAATCTTTTTTAGCTTTATTTTCTGTTTCAACTTTGTTTTCTGTTTTCTTATCTGCTACTACTTTTTCTTCTTCTACAGCACGATATACTTCAACTTCTGCTAAACTAAGAGGAGTGTTAGATTTATTTAATTCAATTTTTACATATCGTGCATTAACTCCAGTGAATTGAACGTCAATTGTTGGTTGATTATTTAAGCTATCTACATGTTGACGAGCCACTTCGTTTCCATCTTTATCTAACAAAACAACATCAAAATTAGATAAACGATCCTCTACATTACTGTCTCCACGATTGTAAATACGAACAGTTCCTACTGAGTCTTCTTTCTCTAAATCAACTTTCCACCAAGAATGATCTTGAAAATCTGTATGTGTAACTGAGCGATGTCCGTAGTCATTATCTCGATTACCATCAACCGCTCTAGAGGCATCTCCTCCATAAACAGTTGAACTCTGACTCGCAGGTTTATGAGCAGCAATATTTTCACCAGCAACTGCAGCAACGCTTGGCTCTGTTGCTTTTACTACATTTGTTTGAAATACAAGGCCAGAACCTAGCAAAAATGTTGCGATGGCAACACCACATACTCCAACACTACGTTTACGAATAGAAAAACGAAATCCTTTATCTTGTTTATTTTGAGACATACAAAACTCCTTTATATTTAAACCAACTATTTCTTGAACGCGCTTTCTTGAAACGATATTAGTATAACATAAAAATAAATATGACGCAATCGTTTTCTTAAAAAAATATTATTTTTTATTAATCTAGCTTGAATAATTGACCATATGTTAAAAATTTTACATTTAAATATCAAGTGGTCTATACCACTAAAAAACAAGAAAACGAGCAGGCTTACGTCCCTATCAGTTAGGAATCTGCACTGTTCGTTTTTGTATATATAATCAAATTCAACTCTTAAATCTATGGCTTAACAAATTTCTCAATGAAAAGCTTTTCATTGCTTTTTATCATTTCTTAGATTCAAATTCTATATAAGCTTTCTTAAGATAAGCGTCAAAAACTTCTTCATCTGAAATAGTATCAGAAATGAAGCTTCCATTGCTGGTTCGTTCTGACAGGTTCAAGTCTTGCAATCGGCTTTCATAGATCGTTCCTTTGTTAGATTGGACAAGCAGAGTTTGGTCGTTCTCTTCCACTTCTGTACTGAAAAGATCACCGATGAAGCCTTGTTCTGCAACTGCACCTGCTAAGAAGACACGATGCGGTTTGTTTTTTAACTCACGCAAGACTTGTAATCCTCGTTTGGCACGGCTGGTTGCTGGAATTTCGTCAATAGAAACACGTTTCAAGCTGCCACGATGCGTCAAAAGATAGAAAGATGAAGTGTTGCAGATAAAGGCAGATTGTACGACATCGTCAGCTTTCAAATTCATGGCTTTGACACCGGCAGCCTTGGCACCGATGACTGGAACCTCTTCGATATTAAAGCGAAGGGCATAACCGTTTCGACTAATCAAGAGAACATCATCAAGCTTGATTGGTGCAAGAGCTACAATCTGGTCAGTCTCATCTTTGAGCTTAGCATACTTGACAGACTTAGAACGATAGGTTCTCCAAGGAGAGAATTCTTTGCGTTCGACACGTTTGATTTGACCAAGGCGAGTTGCTGCAAAGTAGGTTGTCGCATCATCAAACTGATCCACGACATCTACATATAGAACTTCTTCATTGGTTTCAAAGTTTGTAATAGACTGGCTCAGATGCTCTCCGATATCCTTCCAACGAATATCTGCTAACTCGTGGACTGGTCTATAGATGACATTTCCAAGCGTTGTAAAGATTAAGAGATGCTGGGTAGTTTTAACAGATTGGACAAATAGCAATCGGTCATCATCCCGTTTACCAATTTCCTCTAGCGTTGAAGCTGAGAAAGAACGAGGACTGGTACGTTTGATATAGCCTGCCTTAGTCACGCTGACGTATGTATCTTCTTCAGCAATCAAACTAGCAGTATCAATCTCAATTACTTTTGCTGTATCTTCTAAAGAACTTAAACGAGGTGTCGCAAATTTTTTCTTGACTTCACGGAGTTCTTTCTTCATGAGATTGTACATAGTTCGTTCATCACCGATGATAGCCGCAAGCATAGCAATCTTTTCACGAAGTTCTGCTTCTTCTTCTTGCAAGACAACCACGTCTGTATTGGTCAAACGATACAATTGCAAGGTAACAATGGCCTCAGCCTGTTCTTCTGTAAAATCATAGCTGACCTTGAGGTTTTCCTTGGCATCAGCCTTATTCTCAGAAGCACGGATAAGGGCAATGACTTCATCCAAAATTGAGATAACGCGAATCAAACCTTCCACGATATGGAGACGTTTTTCAGCCTTTTCCTTGTCAAAGCGAGAACGCGCCAAGATAACTTCACGACGGTGGGCGATATAACTAGACAAGATTGGTACAATTCCAACCTGACGAGGTGTGAAATTGTCAATCGCCACCATGTTGAAGTTGTAATTGATTTGCAAGTCAGTGTACTTGAAAAGGTAGTTGAGAACAAGTTCCGTGTTCGCATCTTTTTTGAGTTCTATAGCGATGCGAAGACCATCACGGTCAGACTCATCACGAACCTCAGCGATACCTGCCACCTTGTTATTGACACGGACTTCATCAATTTTCTTGACTAAGTTAGCCTTATTAATCTCATAGGGAATTTCAGTGACAACGATTTGTTCCTTACCACCTTTAAGTTTCTCAATTTCAGTCTTGGAACGAACGACCACGCGCCCCTTACCAGTTTCATAGGCCTTTTTGATTTCGTCTCGTCCTTGAATAATGGCTCCTGTAGGGAAGTCTGGTCCAGGCAAGAATTCCATCAACTTATCTACCTTGGCAGTCGGATGATCAATCATATAGACTGTAGCGTCAATGACCTCAGCCAAATTATGCGGTGGAATATCTGTGGCATACCCAGCTGAAATCCCAGTTGAACCATTGACTAAGAGGTTTGGAAAGGCTGCTGGTAAGACAGTTGGTTCCTTCTCGGTATCATCAAAGTTCCAAGCAAAGGGAACTGTCTTTTTCTCGATATCTTGAAGGAGATAGCCTGCAATCTCAGACAAACGAGCCTCTGTATAACGCATAGCCGCAGGCGGATCTCCGTCCATAGAACCATTGTTACCATGCATTTCAACTAGAATCTCACGGTTCTTCCAGTCCTGAGACATACGAACCATGGCATCATATATAGAAGAGTCCCCGTGTGGGTGGAAATTCCCCATGATATTTCCGACAGACTTAGCCGACTTACGGTAGCTCTTATCAAAAGTATTGCCATCCTTATTCATCGAATAAAGAATACGGCGTTGAACCGGCTTCAATCCATCCCGAATGTCTGGCAAAGCCCGGTCTTGAATGATGTATTTGGAGTAGCGACCAAAGCGCTCTCCCATGATGTCCTCTAAGGACATATTTTGGATATTACTCATATAGGATACAAAGCCCGTAAAATGCAAAGTGAAAATAGGAAATTCTTACAGTGAGCGATGCTCACAAGAGAATTTATCTTTTTCACACAGCATTTAGGGCGTGTTCAACTCCTTTCAAAAAATGTAGAGTAGGTTTTTATACAGTGAAGGATACTTTACAGAAATTAGTCTCGTATTCAGTTACTATAAATAACCAAACTATCCTTTCTGTAATTTAATGTGTTTAAAATTTGTTGCATCAGTTAGTAATAAGGAGTTTTCACCCAGCATTTAGGGCGTGTTCAACTCCTTTCAAAGAATGTAGAGTAGGTTTTATAGAAAAGGATTTCAGTTACTTTATATAACTAAACTATCCTCTCTGTAGTTTAAAGTTTTGAATTGTGTTCTTTATTTTCTAAGTGATTTAGAAGTTTTTCCTCAGCATATCTCATCATCTTCTCAGCCACTTCTTTTTCATACTTAAATCCCATCTTTTGAGCAAGATATTGAGCTTCTTGATGGAAAAATTCCATGGTTGCTAATAAAGACTGAGTGATTTTGTATAAACTTGAGAAATCAAGAAGAGCAGAGAATTCCTTCTCCTTCTCAGAAGGCAAGTAGTTAAAGAGGTACTTGTAGTTCTTACCGATGTCGACTAATCCTCTATTTCTTGCGACCTGCCAAGCTAAGATTTTCAAGAGTTCTTGCTGACAAATACCATAGAGATGGTCCGTTGCATAGATGATTTGCTTGCGATAAATTCCTTTAACCACGTAGGCTGACACCCACCAAAATTCATTGCAAGATTTTTCAAAATCCGTCTCACTAGCTGGACTTGTCCAGAAGCGCTGAGAACTGGGAGAATAGGACTCGAACAAGCCCTTCTCGTCTACTAAAACTGTGAATCCTGCCTCACTATCCACCCATTCGTTGATGTGTTCTTTAGGACAGATAGTTAGATCAATGCGATTCCCATCTTCAAAAAGCATGAGATAGAGACGACGGTTGCCTAGGACATTATGTTGCTCAATGATACGTGTGCCAAAGGAGTCCAACCAAGCAAGATTGCTTGTTAGAGTGTCTAAGTCGTCCACAACATAGACTACGTCGTAATCCTGAAACTCATCTTTTGGTGCTTGATCATCTGTTCTAGAACCCGATAAAGCGACAGCATCGACTTTTAAACTTTCAGCTATTTGTAAAATCAGATTCATCATTTCAGTTTCAGTTCTCATGGGAATACCTGCCTTTTTAGTGGAAACTCTTGATTCTGTAAAGGACATGTCTATAAACCGGACTGTCTGCTGGAGCTTTTTCATTATCAAATTCTTTGACAAATTCCATGCTCAGTTTTTGCATGACTTTTTGCGAAAGTTGATTGAGTAAGGATGTAAAAGAGTAAACTTCTGACAAGCCAGCTTGCTGAAAAGCAAAGTCTAGACAGGCTTGGGCAGCCTCCGTCGCATAACCATCTTGGCTAGTTCAAGCGAATCTGTCAGACCCAGTTTGTTGTCAAGCGTCATTGGCTGTCTCTTTCATTCAGATTTTCTAAATCCTGTACCAACAGGTTTAAAACTTATTGACCGATAAAATCCATCTGCTTCAGATATTAATTCAATCCGTGTCAAAGGATAATTTTTGTGGATCTCCTCAATCAGCTGCTGTCCCAGTCTTTTTCTACGGTGGGATTTATCAATAATTATTTCAGCTAAAAAGGTCGTCATCACTTCATCTGTCAAGTAGCGGGCAAAACCAAGGATTTTCTGGTTCTCTTCAACTACCAAGTAATGGGACAGATTTGTTGAAAATAATGATGTCACTTTTTCCTCTGTAAAAGAAATCCATTTTTCACTTTGATAAAGGCTATAAATAGCTTGACAATCTTTTCTGCTTGCAGGTCTGATAATCATCTTCTATTCCTCCAAATCTGTCAGACTTAATTAATACTCCCCACTGCTTCCGTTACCTTCATAGCAGGTTTGCGTTTTTTATAGCGACTACGGATAGCGTTGAGATGGTCACGGAGATCGGCATACTGCTTTTTATCTGGATAAGCATAAGCGTTGATTGCAGTAAAATCCACAAGGAAGTCATAGATTTCTTGCAGTTTCACTCGGACTTCCTTGTTTTGACTAGATGCCTTGCCCTTTTGCTCAGCCAAGCGCTCCTTATAGGCTTTCTCAAACTGAGCCTGCGCCTTTGTCAAGGTTTCTACATGAGTTGTCAAATGCAGGGTTGCAAGGGCAGTTTGGTAGTCAGTGTCTTTTATCTCCTTGAGCAAATGGTTAATAGCTTCTGTCTCTTTCTCGTAGCTCATACTCGTTATCCCAGCATAATTTTTGAAAAATTTGCTGAATTTTTCGTAAGCTTCCTTGCTACTTGCCTCTTTCACACGAGAGAAGGCCTTGACCAAACCAGTCAAGGTAGAAAGCGCATCATCACGCTCACGATCAGACGCTTCCAGACTAGCCACCGTTTGACTGGCCTTGGAACGGTGCAAACCAGCTTGCAAAGTTTCAAGAAGTTTCTCCATATCCCCAAGCTTCGTTGCGTAAACCTGCTCAGACTTATTGGCTTTTGTAAAAGCCTCCAACTCGTCCTTACTCTCAGATAAAAGTTGGAAGAATTCGTTGTTTTATAAATTACGTACAGTCAAACTCGTGATGCCATATTCTTTTTCATAAAACTCCTCTTTCAATAATATGTTTTTAAGTTTTTGCTCTAAAAAAAATCAGAACATATCTAAATATTCGTATTTTACTCCAATAACTCAAAGCACACATGTGTGTTTTGAGTTATTTCCCACTAGACAAGATATTCTTCAGGTGGGCTTTCTTGTTTAAAAACTGGAAAAGATAATTATTCGTGTGGGATGAAGTCATTTCTTTTTCAATTCATTCAACTTAGACAAATTTCTTCCCATCTCCAGACTGAGAATCACAAACAAGGTGGAAGAATAAATATTATCATACCATTGTTCCAATTCCTCATCATTCATATTTAGATGATATTGCTTATCGTTGTTATGTCTTAACCCTCCTTTGTTATACATCTCAGAAAGATTATCAAAAACAGCAATTTTCTTAGGAATCTTTTTGCCTTTCTTATCCGTTTCAGTCCCTTTTGTTTGTAACACTATTTTTAATTCATTATAAATATCCTTTAATTCTTTAGGTAGTGTTTCAGGATGTTCAAACTCCTTGAGATATGGCTCCAAATAGCCTGCTAAAGAAAGAAGTATTTCTTTCTTACGCTGTATATTTCCCTTATTTAAAAAATGATTATATTCTAAAACCTTTATCGCATCTTCAATACTAGTTTCAGATACAATCTGAGAAACTTCCGAGGCATAAACATTCTTTTCAACAATAATTATATTACCATCTTGTAGAGTTTTCCATTCATGATTTGTTTTATCTAGAGAATACAATATTCTTTGACGTAACTTGTCATATTGATCCATTAGAGAAGTATGATCTCTCATTTCAGCCAAGATTTCAAATTGATCATCAGTTTCAGGAATCCAACCTGAATAATCATCTATTTCTTCAAGTTCTTTAGACGTCACATAGTTTTTTGCAAATTTATCTTTATTTATTATTTCTGAATATAAATCTAAAATAAATTCAAAAACAGTATAAAGGCAATCAACACTGGTAAAACGTTGGTAAATGACTGTAAATTTTTCTTCAAATGTAACATGCTGTCCTTTCTTCTCCACTGGATAATACTTTTTATATCCATCGGAAAAAAATTCCTGAAGATTAGTTTTATAATTTTTTATATAGATGTCTTCTTGCAGTATTTTTTTTACTATGTCTATTTCTTTCTTAGCATCAAAGCGCATACTTTTAATAAACTCAAAATAATTCTGTCTCACCATAATATTTCCTATACTTTCTTAAAACACTGTCGCTTCTTCCAGCGTAAACTTGACATTATCTTCAATCCACTTACGACGTGGTTCAACCTTGTCACCCATGAGGACATTGACTCGGCGTTCGGCGCGAGCTAGGTCTTCAATGGTGACACGGATGAGGGTACGAGTTTCTGGATTCATGGTTGTTTCCCAGAGTTGGTCCGCGTTCATCTCACCAAGACCTTTATATCGTTGGAGTGTTGCACCTTTACCGAACTGCTTGCGAAGTTCTTCTAGCTCGCCATCCGTCCAAGCGTAGGCCACTTCTTCTTTCTTTCCTTTACCTTTGGACATCTTGTAAAGAGGAGGAAGGGCGATATAGACATGTCCTGCCTCGACTAAAGGACGCATGTAGCGATAAAAGAAGGTTAAGAGAAGGGTTTGAATGTGGGCACCATCGGTGTCCGCATCGGTCATGATAATGATCTTATCATAGTTAGCGTCTTCAAGGGAGAAATCTGCCCCTACACCAGCACCGATGGTATAAATCATGGTGTTGATTTCTTCATTTTTGAGGATATCCGCCATCTTGGCCTTGGCTGTATTGATAACCTTACCACGAAGAGGCAAGATAGCTTGGAACTTACGGTCACGACCTTGTTTAGCAGAACCTCCGGCAGAATCTCCCTCGACTAGATAGAGTTCATTCTTTGCAGGATTTTTAGATTGGGCTGGCGTCAATTTTCCAGAAAGCAAGCCCTTGTCCTTTTTATTTTTCTTACCATTTCGGCTCTCATCACGCGCTTTACGGGCCGCCTCACGAGCATCACGGGCCTTGATAGCTTTACGAATAAGATTTGAAGCTAATTCCCCATTTTCCATAAGGAAGAAAGTCAGTTTTTCAGCAACAATACTATCAACGATTGGACGAGCTAGTGGACTTCCTAGTTTATCCTTAGTCTGTCCTTCAAACTGAAGATGTTCTTCGGGAACTAGGATAGAAAGAACAGCCGCTAATCCTTCACGGTAATCCGAACCTTCTAGGTTTTTATCTTTTTCTTTGAGAAGGCCAGTTTTTCGCGCATAGTCATTCATGACTTTGGTAATAGCAGACTTAAGTCCTGTCTCATGCGTTCCACCATCTTTGGTACGGACGTTATTGACAAAGGACAAGATGTTATCTGAAAATCCATCATTGTACTGGAGGGCTACTTCCACTTGGAAACCGTTGTCTTCACCTTCAAAGTAAAGAACTGGCGTCAAGGTTTCCTTGTCTTCATTGAGGTAAGAAACAAAATCCTGCACACCATTCTCATAATGGAATTCAATTGCTTCGTCTGTTCGCTTATCCGTTAATGACAAGGTTACATTTTTCAGAAGAAAGGCTGACTCATTGAGACGCTCTGAAATGGTATTGTACTTGAAGTCTGTCGTAGAAAAAATACTGGCATCTGGCATGAAGGTAACTTTAGTACCTGTCTTAGACTTAGGTGCAGTCCCAACCTTTTCTAGAGTGGTAACTGGCTTGCCTCCATTTTCAAAGCGTTGTTTGTAAACAGCCCCATCACGAGTAATTTCTACCTCTAACCAACTAGAGAGGGCATTGACGACAGAAGATCCAACCCCGTGGAGACCTCCTGATGTCTTATAACCACCCTGACCGAATTTCCCTCCGGCGTGAAGGATGGTAAAGATAACCTCTACCGTTGGAATTCCCATAGCGTGCATTCCAGTCGGCATTCCACGTCCATGGTCTTGAACCGTTAAACTTCCGTCTTTATTAATGGTCACATCGATCCGGTCACCAAATCCAGACAAGGCCTCATCGACCGCATTATCGACGATTTCCCAGACTAGGTGGTGGAGACCAGCACCATCGGTCGATCCGATATACATCCCTGGACGTTTACGGACCGCATCCAACCCTTCTAGCACCTGAATGGCATCATCATTATAATTGTTAATATTGATTTCCTTTTTTGACACAAGGAACCTCCTATTCGTTCATCTTTACTATTTTACAGGTTTTCTAGGGATTTTGCAAAATTTTTCTAATTGAGCAGGTTTGAACTCAATTATTTATTCTTCAAAAAAAGAAACCAAGACGAGAGTCTCAGTTTTCTTTTCCTTTAACTTGACTTGTTGCAATATCTTCACCAAACCATTTTTGGCTAATTTCTTGGAATTTTCCATCTTGATACAATTCCACAAAAGCTTGATTCAAATTCGCTAACAAGGTCTTATCAGCTGGTCTCACTCCAACTGCAAAAGACTCGCTCTCAAAACCAGCTGAAAAAATCTCATACTGGTCTAAAATTCCTTCAGTTTCAAGATAATAATTGGCGTAAACACGGTCTATTAAGAGGGCATCAATCCGATCATTTTGCAGGTCAATCAAGGCTTCTGTAAAACTTTGATATTGGTTTGCCTTCTTATCTTTTACAATATTTTTTAAGAGTTCCGGTTGAGCTTCAAAATCTATATAACCAGAGGAACCTGCTTGGGCTCCCAAAACCTTGCCTGTCATATCAGACACTGATTGGATATTTTGCGATTTTTTAGAAACGAGAACCTGCTGATTCTCCATATAAGGAATTGTAAAAGCAACCTTTTCACGGCGTTCATCTGTTGCTGAATAGCCGTTCCAAATTGCATCAATAGTGCCGTTTTGAAGTTCTGTTTCCTTCATATCCCAATCAATGGGTTGAAACTGTACCTTGAACCCCAGTTTCTCAGAAACGGCTTGGGCTAAATCAATATCAAATCCAACATATTGCCCATTCTTTTCTTCAAAGCCCATAGGAACAAAAGTATTGTCAAATCCGATAGTAATTGTTCCTTGTTGTTGGTATTTTTCCCAATTATCTACTTTAGGATTGCTAGCTTTTTGTGTGCATCCTACAAGGAAAAAAGCCAGAAAGAATACCAAAACAAGGCTGATTTTCTTTCGATTCATAGACACCTCCTACTTAGGCTCTACTTTGAGAATCTGGTCAGCAATATTCTCTGCAAACTGGAGGTCGTGGGTCACGACAATCTGCGTCATGCCTAAGTCTCGATTTTGTAAAATCAGTTTTTCAACTTCGAGACGCAACTCTGGATCAAGGGCAGACGTTGGTTCATCATATCCAATCACTTCTGGATCTATCATCATTGCACGTGCTAAGGCAACCCGTTGCTTTTGACCACCAGATAATGAGTATGGATAAGCATCTGCGTGAGCTTCAAGCCCTAGACGAGCGAGTAAGTCAGCCGCCTTCTTCTTTGCGTCTACTTCAGACATTCCCATAGTCTTAATAGGTGACAAGATCAAGTTCTCCATAACGGATAAGTGAGGAAAAAGCTGAAAATCTTGAAAAACAAAACCTAACAAGTGACGCTTCTCAAGTTCATCCAATGGTAGGGATGCTCCATTATAAAAGATCTCTCCTGAATCAATAGTTTCAAGTCCAGCTAACATTCTGAGCAAGGTTGTCTTTCCACCACCAGAAGGACCAACGATAGCCAAAATCTGCTTTTCAGGAATTGTTAAACTGAAATTGGATAAAATTTCTTTTTTTCCAAATTTTTTGCTGATATTTCTTAACTCTAACATGGAAAACCTCCTATCTATAGTAGCTGAACTTCTTCTCAAGTTTCTTAGCTAGAATTGTAACGATACCAATCATAAGCAGATAAATAGCTCCTGCTAGAAACATTGGAATCAAGCTAGCGTCACGATTGGCCGCAGTTCGACTAGCTAGGATTAAATCTGAAATACCGAGTGCATAGACCAGAGAAGTATCCTTAACCAAACTCATAACCTCGTTAAATACACTTGGTAAGACAATCTTGGTCACCTGTGGCAAAATGATATAACGAACGGTATCAATAGGATTAAATTTCAAAACCTTAGCTGCTTCGTATTGCCCCTGAGGAATGGTTGCAATCCCACCCCGGAATATTTCTGCAAAATAGGCTGCATAATTAAGCGTGAAGGCAATAATGGCTGCTGGTACTCGGTCGAGTCGAATTCCGATACTTGGTAGGACATAATAAATAAAAATTAGTTGCAAGAGCAAGGGTGTCCCGCGCATCACCCAGATATAGATATCAATCATGTAATGGAGGGGTTTCCAATGGACCTGTAAGCAAAAGGCAACCAAAATGCCTAAAGGGATTGAAAAAAGTAAGACCAGTGCAAAAACTTGTAAGGTCATTGTCGCACCGCTCAATAAACTTGGTAATATCTCGAATAAGTAAGACATACTCCACCTCCTAAAAATAATTGTTCTCATTATAGCATAAATAAACACAAAATCAAGGAATTTCAGAAACTTTCATGAATTTTTAAAACTTTAGCCTTAATTTCCGAACAATAGTGCTCATGAGAAAAATTTTCTACTTACATAAAGAATCAGATGTCACAAAATGAGAAAAGATTCCTTTCCGTTTCTCTCCTATTTCATGGTATAATAGAAGCATGATGACAATAGTATTATTAATTTTAGCTTATTTATTGGGTTCTATCCCTTCAGGACTTTGGATTGGACTAGCCTTCTTTAAGATAAATATACGTGAACATGGTTCTGGCAATACTGGAACAACCAATACCTTCCGTATTTTAGGTAAGAAAGCGGGTATGGCAACCTTCGTGATTGACTTTTTCAAAGGAACCATCGCAACCCTACTTCCCCTTATCTTCCATGTACAAGGAATCTCTCCTCTAATTTTTGGTCTCTTAGCCGTAATCGGGCATACTTTCCCAATTTTTGCAGGATTTAAGGGAGGTAAAGCTGTCGCAACCAGTGCTGGAGTTATTTTCGGATTTGCTCCTCTATTTTGCCTCTATCTAGCAGTAGTCTTCTTCGGAACCCTTTATCTAGGCAGCATGATTTCTCTCTCTAGTGTTACTGCTGCTCTCGCTGCTGTACTTGGGGTGATTCTCTTTCCACTTATCGGTTTCCTACTTCCAAGTTACGATTTATTATTCGTAGCGATTATCCTAGCTCTCGCAGGTTTAATTATTATCCGCCACAAAGATAATATCAATCGTATTCGTAATAAAACAGAAAATCTTGTTCCTTGGGGACTAAATCTTACCCATCAAAACCCTAAAAAATAGAGCAGATGATGGAACAAAAAAATGAAGTTTTCGCCAGAGTTTCATTTCAAATACTAAAAAACGAGGTCGGGATTTTTCCCAACCTCGTTTGTGTTTATTTAGATTTGATATAGTTGATACCATCCGCCTTCGGTGCAACTGCTTTACCAAAGAAGGTTGCTAGAACGACAATGGTCAAGAGATATGGTGCAATTTGCAAGTAAACGGCTGGAACTCCTTGCAAGAAAGGAAGTTGAGAACCGATAACTGCTAAACTTTGTGATAGTCCAAAGAAGAGACTTGAAAGCATAGCACCAACAGGATTCCATTTACCGAAGATCATAGCAGCAAGTGCGATAAATCCAGGTCCAACGATGGTTGTAACTGAGAAGTTAACGGAAATTGACTGAGCGTAGATAGCTCCACCGATTCCTCCAAGGAAACCTGAAATCACAACTCCAAGATATCTCATCTTGTAGACATTAATCCCCAAAGTATCTGCTGCTTGTGGGTGTTCACCAACTGAACGAAGACGAAGTCCAAAGCGAGTCTTAAAGAGGATAAACCAAGCTAAGAATGAGAAGGCAATTGCTAGGTAACCAAGTAAACTTGTTGACTTGAAGAAGATATCTCCGATAACTGGGATATTAGCCAAAAGAGGGAAATCAAAACGTCCAAATGTTTGCGTTAAATTATCCGTTTGTCCCTTGTTATAAAGCACCTTCACCAAGAAAACCGCCAAGGCTGGAGCCATCAAGTTAAGTACGGTACCACTGACAACATGGTCAGCACGAAAATGAACTGTAGCTACTGCGTGAATCAGTGAAAAGATAGCTCCGACTAATCCACCAACTAGAAGAGCCAACCAAGGAGTTAATGCTCCCAAATCTTGTGCAAATTCAAGGTTAAAAACAACTCCAGAGAAGGCACCCATGACCATGATTCCTTCAAGTCCAACGTTAACAACTCCACCACGTTCAGAGAAAACGCCTCCGATACTTGTGAAAATAAGTGGTGCTGAGTAAATCAACATTGAAGAAACCATAAGGGTTAGCATTGTTGTAATCGACATCCTTATTTACCTCCTTTAAGTTGTTTTCTTGGTTTGACAAAGCGTTCGATGATGTAGTGAACGCTGACAAAGAAGATAATTGAGGCTGTAACGATACTTACAAGCTCAGATGGCACTTGTGCAGCATTCATACCAGGTGCTCCAACTTGAAGTACTCCGAACAAGAAGGCCGCAAAAAGAATTCCAATTGGTGAGTTTGCAGCGAGTAGACTAACCGCCATTCCGTTAAAGCCGATCGCTAATGATGAACCCTGAACATAAACGTTTTGGAAGGTTCCAAGTCCTTCTACTGCTCCACCTAGACCTGCAAGGGCACCTGAGATAATCATTGATAGGATGATGGTGCGTTTAGCTGAAATACCTGCATATTCAGACGCATTTGGGTTCAAACCAACTGCACGAATTTCAAAACCTAGAGTTGTCTTTTTAAGCAAGAACCAGATAACTCCGACTGCAATGATAGCAAAGAAAATACCGATGTTCATACGAGAATTTCCTGTTAGTTCAGCAAGCCATGGTGTCTGATAAGTTGCATTGGCACTAACACGAATGGATGAGTCAGTACTTTGCATAATTTCTTTAGGGAAGTGGTGGATAAAGGCATTTCCCACATAAAGAACAATGTAGTTCATCATGATGGTAACAATAACCTCAGATGTTCCAAGATAAGCTCTAAGAACACCTGGAATCGCACCAACAATTCCCCCTGCAACTAGCGCAATGATAATGGTTGCGAGAATCAGCAAAGGACGTGGCATATCAGGATGAGTCAGGGCAAACCAGCCACTAAGAACCCAACCCGCGAGGGCTTGCCCAGGAAGCCCAACGTTAAAGAAGCCAGCACGACTTGCAACTGCAAACCCTAGAGCGATCAAGACTAACGGACCCATAGCACGGAAAATTTCACCAATACCACGAACACTACCAAAGGCTGTATAGAACAATTCTTCATAGCCCCAGATGGCATCATAGCCAAAAATCCACATAACGATGGCTCCAAGCAAGATTCCAAGGAAAACAGAAATCAAGGGAACCGAAATTTGTTGTAATTTTTTAGACATCACTCTTCTCCTTTTCCAAGTTACCACCAGCCATCAAGACACCAAGCTCTTGCTTGTTGGTTGTTTCTGGTGTCACAATCCCTTGAATCTTACCATCGTGGATAACGGCAATTCTGTCAGAGACATTTAAAATCTCATCCAACTCAAAGCTGACTACAAGGACAGCCTTACCATTATCACGTGCTTCAATCAAGCGTTTGTGAATGTACTCAATGGCACCGACATCCAGACCACGAGTTGGTTGGCTGACGATAAGGAGATCAGGATTTCGATCAATCTCCCGAGCGATGATTGCTTTTTGTTGATTTCCTCCAGAAAGGGCAGAAGCTGGAACAATCTCACTAGCAGCACGAACATCAAACTCCTGCATCAATTTTTTTGCATAGTCAAGGATATTCGTATAATTTAAAATTCCCTTCTTGCTAAGAGGTTCTTTATAGTAGGTTTGAAGAGCGATATTTTCAGAAATCATCATTTCCAAGACCAAACCATCACGGTGACGGTCTTCCGGAACGTGACCAACGCTCAGTTCAGTAATTTGACGTGGATGCAATCCTACAATGGACTGGCCTTTCAATTCCACACTACCAGACTCAATCTTACGAAGTCCTGTGATAGCTTGGATCAATTCAGACTGACCATTTCCATCAATTCCGGCAATTCCGACAATCTCACCAGCTCGAACATCGAGTGAAAGATTTTTAACAGCAGGAACGCCACGGTTTTCATGAACAACCAAGTCTTTGATGGAAAGAACGACTTCTTTAGGTTGTGGTGCTTGCTTCTCAGTTTTGAAGGAAACAGAACGTCCCACCATCATCTCAGCCAAGTCAGCGTTAGTCGCACCCGCAATTTCAACTGTTTCGATTGATTTACCACGACGGATAACTGTAACGCGGTCAGAAACTGCACGAATTTCATCCAACTTGTGGGTAATCAAGATAATTGATTTGCCTTCTTTGACCAAGTTCTTCATGATAGCCATCAACTCATCGATTTCTGATGGTGTTAAAACGGCAGTCGGTTCGTCAAAGATAAGAATATCGGCACCACGATAAAGTGTCTTCAAAATTTCAACACGTTGTTGAGCCCCAACAGAGATATCTGCTACTTTGGCAGAAGGATCTACAGCTAGTCCATAACGCTCTGATAATTCAAGAATTTCTCGACTTGCTCGAGCAATATCTAGAACTCCATTTTTGGTTAATTCGCTTCCCAAAATGATATTTTCAGCAACAGTGAAAGCCTCTACCAACATAAAGTGCTGGTGAACCATCCCAATTCCTAGGCTAGCTGCTTTTGATGGCGAGTCTAGTTTTACAACTTGACCGTTAACCACAATTTCACCACTAGTTGGTTCTAGAAGCCCTGCAAGCATGTTCATAAGAGTGGACTTACCAGCTCCATTTTCTCCTAAAAGTGCATGAATTTCACCTTTACGAAGTTCAAGGTTAATCTTGTCGTTAGCGACAAATTCACCAAAAACTTTGGTAATTTCACGCATCTCAATGACATTTTCGTGTGCCATGTACTCTTCCTTTCAGAGTTTTATTTTATTTCAATAAAACCTGCTAAAGAAACTTAGCAAGCTCTATTGAGACAAAACAATTTGTCTCAATTCTTAAAGAAGCGGCCACAGGCCGCTCCCCTAAGAAATGACTTTCATCCATTATTTTTCAGGAACTTTTACACTTCCATCAAGGATTTTAGCTTTTGCATCTTCAACAGCTTTTTTACCTTCTTCAGAAAGGTTAGTTGTTACTAGATCAACCCCTTTATCCTTCAATGAGTAAACGATCACTTGACCGCCAGGGAATTCACCTTTTTCAGTTTTGTTTGCAATATCTTGAACTGTTGTTCCGACTTGTTTCAAAGTAGAAGCAAGCACGAAGTTTGATTCTTTACCATCTTTAGAAGTGTATTTACCTTCTTCAACTTGGTCACGGTCTACACCGATAACCCAAACTTTTTCGCCTTCGTTTTTGCTTTCATTCAAAGATTTAGCTTCTGAGAAGACACCTGCACCAGTACCACCAGCTGCTTGGTAGATTACGTCTGCACCTGCAGCGTATTGAGCTGCAGCGATTGTTTTACCTTTAGCGGCATCACCAAATGAACCAGCGTAGTCTACTTGTACTTTGATAGATGGGTCAACTGACTCAACACCAGCTTTGAAACCAGCTGCGAAACGAGAAATAACTTCAGATTCCATACCACCTACAAAACCAACTTGTTTTGTTTTAGTAGTTTTAGCTGCTGCTACACCTGCAAGGTAAGCTGCTTCATTATCAGCAAATGTTACACTTGCTACGTTCTTTTGATCTTTAATCACATCATCAATCAAAACATAGTTCAAGTCTGCATGTTCTTTCGCTGCTTCTTCAACCGCATTGTGAAGGGCAAAACCAACACCATAAATCAAGTTGTAGCTTCCTGCTGCTTGGTTCAAGTTGTTAGCGTAGTCAGCTTCACTTGTTGATTGGAAGTATGTGTAGCCTTTATCTTTTGCAAGATTGTGCTCTTTACCCCAAGCTTGAAGACCTTCCCAAGCTGATTGGTTGAATGATTTATCATCAACACCACCAGTATCTGTAACGATAGCTGCTTTAGTCTTCAAATCAGAAGATGAAGATGCTGCGTTACGAGAAGAGCGATTACCACATGCAGCAAGTCCAAATGCTGCTACTGCAACTAGACCAAGGCCTAGCCATTGTTTCTTGTTCATTACTGAACCTCCTAAATAAGATGCGCAACGAAGTTGCAAGTATGGATTGATTGGCCACAAGGACCCTTGTCACTCAGGGAGTGACGCAGACTAACTAATGCAAGTCTGTAAATGAGTATGGAAGTAATTCCCCGACCGTCATCTCGACCGTCGATTTATCTTTGGCAACTAAAGTCACCTTTAGATCTTGTTCAAAAAATTCGACCATAACTTGGCGACAAGCTCCGCAAGGAGAAATAGGTTTCTCAGTTTGACCGTAAACAATCAGTTCTGAAAACTCACGTTGTCCTTCGGAGATAGCTTTAAAGATTGCTGTTCTCTCACCACAGTTGGTCAAGGGGTAGCTAGCATTTTCAATATTGCATCCTGTATATACACTTCCGTCCTTGGCAACCAAAACGGCACCAATCGGAAAATGTGAATAAGGAACATAGGCATTTTTACTAGTCTCAATCGCTAAATCAATCAACTCAGTAGTCGCCATCTGCTAACTCTCCTTTTAAGATTGCTACACCAGAAGATGTTCCGATACGAGTAGCTCCTGCTTCAACAAAGGCTACAGCATCTGCATAAGAACGAGCCCCTCCTGCTGCTTTGACTCCCATGTCTGGACCAACAGTCTGACGCATTAATTTAACATCCGGTAGGGTTGCACCACCTGTTGAGAAGCCTGTTGACGTCTTGACAAAGTCTGCTCCTGCTTTCTGAGCTAGCTGACAAGCTAGAACTTTTTCTTCATCAGTCAACAAACAAGCCTCGATAATAACCTTAACCAGTTTGTCTCCGCTTGCTTCAACAACAGCTCGAATATCTGACTCAACTAAATCAGCATTCCCAGACTTGAGTGCTCCAACATTGATAACCATATCAATCTCATCAGCACCATTTTGGATAGCTTCTTTGGTTTCGAAGGCTTTAACAGCAGATGTTGTGGATCCAAGAGGGAAGCCTACAACCGTACAAACCTTAACATCAGTATTTTCTAGACCAGCTTTTGCATGAGAAACCCAGCAAGGATTAACACAAACACTGGCAAAATCGTACTCTCTTGCTTCAGATAGCAAACGATCAATTTGTTCCTCTGTTGCATCTTGTTTTAAAAGCGTATGATCAATGTATTTATTTAATTTCATTTCGGTTTTTCCTTAAATTAGGAGATGATTTCGATAATTTCACGCGATTTTATCACTTCATCACTTATTTTAATTTTAACATATTTTTGGAAATCTGTAACTAGTTCCGGAGAAATTTTGCCATTTGTATATACTTTTGCAACAATTTCACCCTTTCTGACAAAGTCTCCAACTTTCTTCTCAAAGACAATCCCCGTCTCATAGTCAAGGGCGTCTGTTTTCACTGCACGACCAGCACCCAATCTCATGGCAAAAAGACCAAACTCCATGGCTGGAAGTTCTGCGATAATACCATCCTCCTGAGCAGGAATATCAACTACATGCTCAACCTTTACTGGACGATAGAGGTCTTCTAAATCTCCACCCTGAGCTACAACCATCTCTTCGAATTTCTGGAGCGCCTTACCATTTTCAAGATGTTGCCTTACTTCCTCAACAGTTTTTTCAACATTAGCTAAAGATAGCATAATCTGAGCTAACTCGCAGATAAAATGACTAATATCTTCACGTCCCTTACCTTGAAGAATTTCTAGTGCTTCTAGTATTTCCAAGCGGTTTCCAATGGCACGTCCCAAGGGTTGACTCATGTCCGTAATGACTGCTACTGTCTTACGACCTACAGCCTTTCCAAGATTTACCATAGTTTGAGCCAATTCACGGGCCTCGTCCACTGTTTTCATGAAGGCACCTTCACCAACAGTAACGTCAAGTAAGATGGCGTCAGCTCCAGCTGCAATCTTTTTACTCATGACTGAGCTAGCAATCAAGGGAATAGTATCAACCGTTGCCGTCACATCACGAAGGGCATAGAGCAATTTATCAGCCTTAACCAGTTGATCGGACTGGCCAATGACTGAGACACCAATATCCTGAACTTGTTTGATAAATCCATCCTGATTTCGTTCAATCTGAAAACCTTTGATGGATTCTAGCTTATCAATGGTCCCACCAGTATGACCCAGACCTCTACCACTCATCTTAGCAACTGGAACACCAAAACTAGCTACCAAGGGTGCTAGGATTAAAGTTACCTTATCACCAACTCCACCAGTAGAGTGTTTATCCACCTTAATGCCTTCGATTGGCGATAAATTAAATTCCTGACCTGTCTTAACCATGTTCATAGTCAAGTCAGAAATCTCATCTATAGTCATTCCCTGAAAATATACTGCCATAGCAAAAGCGGCCATCTGGTAGTCAGGAACAGTTCCTGCCACATAACCTTCAATCAACCATTGAATCTCACTGGAGCTTAGTTCTTGGCCGTTTCTTTTTTTCTGGATTAGATCTACTGCTCTCATTCTTTCACACTTCTAAGGATATAATATCCCTTATCTTTCTTTACAACCTCACAATTGCCGAAAACTTCTTCCATCTTACTTTTGGCACTAGGAGCTCCTTGTTTTTTCTGGATGACGATCGTCAAATCTCCACCATCTACTAAAAAGTCTATACTTTTCTCGATGATTTCGTGGACTACTTGCTTGCCTGCACGTATAGGAGGATTGGAAATGACATGGTCAAATTGTCCTTCTACCTGCTCATAAATATTAGACTGGAAGATAGTCGCTTGAACCTTGTTTTTTACTGCATTTTGCTGGGCTAAATCCAGGGCACGATTATTGATATCCACCATCGTTGCTTGGGCACCATATGCTTTAACCAAAGACAAACCTATCGGACCATAGCCACAACCAACATCAAGAATTTTTTCACCTTTTTCAATATCTAAACATCTTAACAACAACTGACTTCCAAAGTCAATCATTTTTTTACTAAAGACACCAGCATCTGTCAAAAAGGTCATCTTTTGCCCAAGTAGCTCAACTCTAAGCTCATGAACATCATGGGCTGCATCTGGATTTTCTGCATAATACATTTTACTCATGACACTATTTTACCATAAAAATAAGTTATTTGTAAATCGTTTACAAAGATAGCAAGCCCTTAAATCACATTGTATTTTCTCAAAAATAATATAAATTCGGATTGACATTAGGGACCTAGTAAAAAGCTCCCAACTGCCATGGTAATCGGAAAAGCAAAAATGCAAGCAAGACCAAAAAAGAAGAGCCAGCACTTTCTTTTAAAGAAAGCTAGCACAAGGTAGCCAAGACCTATGAGGGGTAATAAGATAAACAAAACAAAAGTGGTCCAGTTATAGCTCTGAGTTCCTATCGTAAAGGAGAAATTCACCCAGTTTGGTGATAACCATAAAACAACTACAAATAGGCTGATCAAAACCAAGATCTTATCTCTTAATCTCGTTTTCATCTGAGCACCTCCTTTATAGGTTTTCCCCCTTATATTTTAACAAAGAAAGCGCTTTTCTTCAATCTCTATCAATTATTGGAAACGAATGACAAGTCATTGAGAGCTACAAGGTATCACAGTCAGGATAAAACAACAAATTTATTGTCTATAATCAGATTCATTTTGATTACTATTGCTTTACCTTCAAATACTTAATTATCAACAGGATTCCCAAGAAGATGTTTAGATAAAAGCCAAACTGATAAGTTTGGGTCAGGATTTCCAAACTTGTCCACAGGCGTATCAAATCTTCTATTGACATGCGAAATAAATAACCCTCTGTAGCAATCCACAAAATCAAAAATAGATAACTACCAGCAGCAAGGAATTTTGTCCAACCTTTCCTTAACAACCATGCAATGAGGAGTGAACAAATGAAAATAGTTGTTACAATGGCATAATCCATTAAAAATGTAAAACCGTAATAAATTTCCACAAAACGTCTACCATTATCCACATTGACTCCTTTTATAAAAGGTAAAGCAAAACTTAAAATAAAACAGAGTTCCAATATGTAACTTTTTAAGATTTTCATAGTACACCTCCTATGAGTTTTGAACTAAAAGCCCCCTTTATTAGCTGATAAAATCAGGAGAAAGCAGCTCCTACTTCATCAATAAATTGTTCATTCTCTATCTACTTATAGTATAAACTACTGACTTATCACATTCAAGAAACCGCTTTATTTTTTTAGCTTTTTATGGTATGATAGACAAAATATCTAGGGGAAAATAAATGACCAACGAATTTTTACATTTTGAAAGGATAAACCGCGAAACTTGGCAATCCTTGCATCGCAAAACAACTCCTCCCTTGACCGAGGAAGAGTTAGATTCTATTAAGAGTTTCAATGACCAGATTAGCCTTCAAGACGTTACAGATATCTATCTGCCATTGGCACATCTGATTCAGATTTACAAACGTTCCAAAGAAGACCTTGCCTTCTCAAAAGGCATTTTCCTTCAAAGAGAGAGCAAAAAACAGCCCTTTATTATTGGTGTTTCAGGAAGTGTCGCTGTCGGTAAATCAACTACTAGTCGGCTCTTGCAAATTTTGCTGTCTCGTATCGTTCCTGGAGCAAGTGTTGAACTAGTGACTACGGATGGTTTTTTATACTCAAATAGTGTCTTAATTGAGCAAGATATCCTTAATCGTAAAGGTTTTCCTGAGAGCTACGACATGGAAGCTTTGCTTAATTTCCTAGACCAACTTAAAAATGGGCAGGATGTTGATATTCCTGTTTATTCCCATGAAATCTATGATATAGTGCCAGGTCAAAAACAACGAGTTCAAGCTGCTGATTTTGTCATTGTTGAGGGAATCAATGTGTTCCAAAATCCACATAATGCTCGTCTCTATATTACCGATTTCTTTGACTTTTCAATCTATGTCGATGCTGCAGTCGAAGACATTGAAAGTTGGTATTTGGATCGTTTCTTAAAACTCCTTAGCTTTGCTCAAGATGATCCAGGCAACTATTACTACCGTTTCACTCAACTTCCTCTTAGTGAAGTCAAGGATTTTGCTCACCAAGTTTGGACCAGTATCAACCTCACCAATCTCCAAAATTACATTGAACCGACACGAAATCGTGCCGAGGTCATTCTCCATAAATCTAAAAATCACGAAATTGATGAAATTTACTTAAAAAAATAATTTTCCCTTGTCAAAACGTAAGTTTTCAGATATAATGGTATAGTTAGTAAAAATGGAGGTAAGAACATTGGCAAACATTAAATCAGCTATCAAACGCGCTGAATTGAACGTTAAACAAAACGAAAAGAACTCAGCTCAAAAATCAGCTATGCGTACTGCTATCAAAGCTTTTGAAGCAAACCCATCTGAAGAACTTTACCGTGCTGCCAGCTCAGCTATCGATAAAGCAGAAACTAAAGGTTTGATCCACAAAAACAAAGCTAGCCGTGATAAAGCACGTCTTGCAGCTAAACTTGGTTAATCTTTAACTGCATACAAAATGAGCTCTTCGGAGCTTTTTTTGTGCAAATTTTTCTGGAGATTATTATGAAAATAGCTATCATTGGATATTCTGGATCAGGAAAATCAACTCTGGCAGAAAAACTAGCTAATCACTACTCTATCCCCAAACTTCATATGGATACTCTCCAATTTCAGCCAGGGTGGCAAGATAGTGACCGCGACTGGATGCTGAACGAAATGAAAACTTTTCTAGCCAACAACGAAAACTGGGTCATTGATGGTAATTACTCTTGGTGTTGTTATGAGGAAAGAATGGACCAAGCTGACCAGATCATCTTTTTAAACTTCTCTGCTTGGAATTGTTTGCTAAGAGCCTTTAAGCGCTATTTAAAATACAGAGGAAAAGTGAGAGAAAGTATGGCTAAGGGATGCCCCGAGCAATTCAACTGGGAATTTATTCGTTGGATTCTCTGGGATGGTCGAACAAAAAATGCTAGGGATAGATACCAATACTTAAACAATACTTACCCAGAAAAGATGCATATTCTCCATTCTCAAGCAGAGATTGATTGTTTCTTGAAAGCTCTTAAAAATAAATGATAGAGTAACATTTCATTAAAGTCAGCATGGACTGAATGACTAAAAAAGAGAGTGGGACAGAAATCGGTAATTCGTTAGAATTCGATTTCGTCATCCCACATCCGCACAGTTGAGTAGGGCTGTAAAAGCTGATGAAATCAGCGTAGTAGAGCCCACTCAACCACTGCGTCTTGCTCGACAATTGAGAGGCTAGGACTTTTGTCCCAGCCTCTTTTCTGTTTCATTTTATTCAACAATCAAGAAGAACTCAATCAAATATGAGATCCCCTGAGGAATGGAGCGAACCTTGTTCATAGTTTCTGAGTTCGTAATACAAAAAAACTGAAGGAAGTATAGTCCTACTTCTTCCAGTTTTTGTATTGTCTCAATTTAGAAAAAACTTCTCCAATCTTACCTTCGATAACTAAATCAGCTTGGCTGTCTTGAGGAGTACTGGACTTGTTGATAACGACAAGATTTGACCCTGAAAAATAATTGATTAGGCTAGCTGCAGGATAAACGACTAAGGAAGTTCCTCCAATAATCAATAAATCTGCTTGCTGAATGACTTGGGCTGCTCGACTAAAAACATCCATATCCAGAGGTTCCTCATAAAGGGTTACGTCAGGTTTGACCACCTTACCACAATCTAAGCAGTAAGGAACTGAACCTTCAAGTGCCAAAAATGCATTCAAATCATAAAATCGATGACAGCCCAAACAGTAATTTCGATCTGCACTACCATGCAATTTCAAAACATTCTGAGATCCTGCCATTTCATGGAGACTATCGATATTTTGCGTCACAATCGCCTTTAATTTACCTGTTTTTTCCAAAGACGCTAGATAATCATGCGCTAAATTTGGCTTGGCATCTGGATAGACCAGATACTTTTTGTAGAAGTCAAAAAAATCCTCTGGATAGCGCTCAAACATAGTGCGTGAAACCAGTTGCTCGGCAGTAAAATGGCGCCCCAACTTAAGACTATAAACACCATCAGAACTTCGAAAATCTGGAATATTAGACTCTGTAGAAACCCCTGCACCACCAAAAAAGACAATTCTCTGACTTTGATCAATAATACCTTGTAGTTGTTCAATTTTATCCATTTTACCCCTCCTTAAGTTTTTTGTTCTAAAAAAGTTGAAAACCTTTAGCTTCTGTCAACCAGGCTTTCAACTTTATTTGATTATGATTTAGATATTTAACTGACTACTTTTGGTCCTTTGACACAATTAGGCTTTCTTCAATTTCCTTATTCTTACCTATTTCAGGATTGATTCATTGTTGGTGGTTATCATTTTAAGAACAAGAGAAATCATTCTGAATATAGCCTACCTTTAGTCAGCAATCAATGTTTCCAAACCAACCTTCATCATATCTGTGAAAGTATTTTGGCGCTCTTCAGCTGTAGTGTCTTCTTCTGGGTTAACCAAGCTGTCAGAAATCGTCATAATGGCAAGAGCATCAACATGGTGTTGGGCAGCAAGATAGTAAAGGGCTGCTGCTTCCATCTCCACTGCTTTCACTCCCCACTTACCAAGTTCGATATTCTTCTCAAAGTAATTTGAGTAAAAGACATCTGAAGACAAGACATTACCAACGTGAGTGGTCATATCAAGATCTTTGGCGATATGGTAGGCTTTATCTAGTAAATCAAAGCTAGCGATTTGTGGAAAATCATATAGTGGCCAGTCGTTACGGATGATGTTTGAGTTGGTAGCAGCTGCTTGCGCCAAGACCAATTCACGGACGTGAACATCCTCATTCAAAGAACCAGCAGTTCCGACACGGATCAATTTCTTCACACCGTAATCGACAATCAATTCACGCGCATAGATGGAGATTGATGGCATTCCCATCCCTGTTCCCATAACAGATACACGATGGCCCTTGTAAGTCCCAGTGTAACCAAACATGTTACGGACTTCGTTAAAGCAAACAGCATCTTCTAAAAAGTTCTCAGCGATAAATTTCGCACGAAGAGGATCTCCAGGAAGAAGAATTTTATCAGCAATTTCACCCTGCTTAGCAGCAATATGGATAGACATAGTTTATGATACAAAGAGCGACCAGAAAGCGACTGAAAATTAGGAATCTGACGAGAAATCCTGATTTCACAGTCAGATTATCTATTTTCCGAGCTTTCCGCTCGTGTTCAAATCTGAACACACGCTCTACCTTTCTTTTTTGATATACAAGACAGGCGACAGAGAACAAAGTAAAAATAGGAAACTGGCGACGCATTGTAAATGCTAGACAGTTTATCTTTTTTACACAGTTCTCCGCCCGTATTCAGTTCAGCGAATACAGTTAACCCATCCTTTCTTTTTTAATTGAGTAATTAGAAAAGCTTTCCGCTCGTGTTCAAATCTGAACACATGCTCTACCTTTCTATTATTTTTAATTTGTTAATGAATCCAAAAATGCATAGAGTTTTGCATTCATTTCTTGATAATCATATGCACGAATAGCTTCAGGCTTTTGAACATAAGTCAAATTCTTGCTTTGTTCTTCCAAAACTTCTTCACCATCCGCAGCAATTAAGAGCTCTACTGCTTCTGGATCAAATTCCAAATGAGCTTGGAAGGCATAGTGTTTAGGACTAAAGCGAATAATCTGACGTGGACAGCCTTGACTGGTCGCAAGGACGATAGCATCCTCTGTTAATCCCGGCATATCTCCATGCCAGTGACCAGTATTTAAAGTTTGTCCAAAAACTTTGACATGATTGTCTTTTAATCCAGCTTCAGTTAGCGTTATTGGAAAAACACCAATCTCACGCTCTGGACTATGTTCATACTCTGCGCCATAAGCAACAGATAGGAGTTGAGCACCAAGACAGACACCAACAATATAACGATCTGCCTTCATAGCCTTTTGAATCAGCTCAATCTCTTCCTGAGGATCGTAGTATGGAAAAGTTTCCCGATCTTCATCTGGCGATTGAGGTCCTCCCATTACGATCAAAAAGTCGATCTCATCCACTGTCTCTGGTAAGGCTTCATTCTCATAGACTTTGGTCGTGGTCACTTGATGGCCACGCTCCTGCGCCCATTTTAGATAAGCGCCCGGCACTTCAAAGGTTTCATGCAGTACAAAATGTACCTTCATCGTTTCTTCTCCCATCTCTTTCGAATCACGTAAGACAGACTAGCTGCAAGTACAAGCGGAATTGTCAAACTCCAAGTTTGGCCTGTAAATCCAAGGCTCAGGGCAATAGCTGCCAGAGGAGCTTTTAAGGACGTCCCTAAAAAGACGGTCGCTCCTAGTAACATCCCTAAAGCAGGATCCAGATGAATACCAACTACAGTCAAAAGCAAGGTCACTAGATAGCCAGATCCAATCCCTAAGGCAAATGATGGTGTCAAAGTTCCCCCATACGCACCATTGCGCAAGAGGAGATAAACCAGAAGCCCCTTCACTGCAAGAGCCAGTGGAAGATAAGGAATCGACTGACTAGACAAGAGGACTTGCGCTAGTACCTGGCCATTCCCCATAAAGATAGGGAAAAAGGCTACTAGGCTCCCCAGCACTAGAAAGGCTAGAGGAAGAGCCCAAAGAATCGTCCCAGCCTTCCGCCGTTTGTGACTAGCCCGCTTGGCGAGGAAAGCAAAGACCAGAGCCAAGGGAGTAACCAAGAAAGCAATCACAATAGCCTGGAAGAAACTGCTAGCCGACCATGAGACTGCGGACAGGTGATAAATAGCCTCCTGACCAATGATGGACTGAGCGACCCAGGTGGCTAGATAAGTGCTGGTCAAAACCAGTAGAAGGTTCTGCCAACTGTAGGCGAGTCCTAAGGTCTCAAAGACGAACAAGCTACTGGCAAAGGGAACTTGATAGACCGCAGCTAAACCAGCTCCAGCACCACAGGCAATCAAGACTTTTCGCTCTTTGAGGGCTAGAGAAAAACCTTTCGCCAAGCGATCAGCTAGAAGAGCCCCGACCTCACGTGGTGCTCCTTCTTTTCCGACCGATGCACCTGCTCCGACAATCGCAACCTGCATACCTGCATGAAGGAGGTGGGCTAAGAGCGCTGGTTCCCTGTCTCCAGCTAAGTCAATTTGCTGGCGAATAGACAGAATCTTATAACGCTTTTGCAAGATATACCAAAAACCAGCTGCCAAGCACCCAGTCACACATAAGACCAAAAATCTACGGAGACCTCCAGCTTCTTGAAATTGCTGGAGTAAATCCGACTCATCTTGGCCAAAAGCCAGCCCTTGCACCCCTTCTAGTAGATAATGACAGGCAATTCCGACCAGACCCGTCCCTATTCCTAATGATAAAGTGGCTAGAAGCACTCTCAGTCCATAGGGCATACTTTGGAGTCGTACTCTCATAGTCTTACAATTCTGCAAGAATAGCTTTAAGCAATCCTTTAAAGTCTCCTTTGACACGTTCGGTAACTTCTACCACTTCTTCGTGGTTGAGTTCTTCTTGGAAACCAGCAGCAAAGTTGGTGATACATGAAATACCAAGAACCTTCAAGCCAGAGTGTGCTGCAACGATAACTTCAGGAACAGTGGACATACCAACCGCATCTGCACCAAGTGTCTTATATGCACGGATTTCAGCTGGAGTTTCATACGTTGGACCAGTTACACCGATATAAACACCATCATCAAGTTTAACACCAAGTTTTTCAGCAACTGCATGAGCTGTAGCACGATAGTCTGGAGTATAGGCTTTTGACATGTCTGGGAATCGTGGACCGAAGTCATCCAAGTTTTCACCGATTAGAGGGTTTTGGCCTGTCATATTGATGTGGTCAGTGATAGCCATCAAAGTACCAGGACCAAAGCCGATACCACCAGCAGCATTGGTAACAATCACACCTTCACAGCCTAAAACTTTCATAACACGAACTGGGAAAGTAACGACTTCAAGAGGATTTCCTTCGTAGAAGTGGAAACGTCCTTGAAGGGCCAAGACTTTACGTCCTGCAAGTTCACCGTACACCAATTTTCCAGCGTGTCCAACAACAGTCGAACGTCCCCAGTTTGGAATCTCAGCATAGTCTACCACAACTGGATTTTCGATTTCTTCAGCAAGTTCTCCAAGTCCTGATCCAAGAATCAAGCCAAACTCTGGTGCTTTTACTCCCTTTTCTTTTAAGAAAGCAGCTGTTTCATTGATTTTTGCTAATAATGTCATTGTCTGTCTCCTTCATAATCTTTTAAAAATTGACCGATTTTGTCAAAGGTTTTTGCATTTCGAATAGTAATATTACGATAGAAAGGCATCTTAAGCAGGTACTTGTGATAGGCTGTTTTGCTATAGGTTTCTTCTGAGAATTTGCCCCAGAAGATTCCCAGTTTCCCGAAATGAAGCACTTCATCTACCAGTTCCATACTTTCGACTTTCTCGATAACTTGCTTGATATCCAGTCCCTCAGTATAAAAGAGAACATCCTTTCGAGCTATTTCTTGGAACCACCATTCCGGAAGAGTTCTAAGCTCCTCTTCGTAATCTTCTTGACTTAACAAGGAAAAATGTTGAATAAATGGATAATGTTCTTTAAAGAAATCCTGTAGCCTCTCAACCAACTGAGTTCTAGGCATGCTAGTATCAAAGAAAATATTGCCACTATTGATGTAGGTTTCAACATTTTCTAATCCCAACTCTGTCAATTCTTGACGAAGCTGGGCCATGACCACCTTATGTTTCCCACCGACATTGATCCCTCTAACCAGTAATGCCAAGCGAGTCATCTTAAACCAATTTATCTAAGAAGCTTTCACCAATCATAGCCTTATCTACGCCAAAGTTATCAGCGATTGTCGCAGAAATATCTGCAAAATGACCGATTGGTAGGTGTCCATTTCCTTTTAGTGATGGGCTACAGACCAAAAGTGGAATGTATTCACGAGTATGGTCTGTACCTGCATAAGTAGGGTCATTACCATGATCTGCAGTAATCATGAGTAGATCATCTTCTCTCATAGCAGCGATAAGCTCAGGCAAACGTTGATCAAACTCATGCAAGCAATCGCGGTAACCATGTGGATCACGGCGGTGACCGTAAAGTGCATCAAAGTCGACCAAGTTAGTGAATGAGAATCCTTTTTCAAACTCAGCAAGGCCCATTGTTGTCAAAAGCGTATCAATTCCATGGCTATTAGACTTATTGTGGCCCATATCATGGTTCACCCCAGCACCATTAAAGATATCGCTAATCTTACCTACTGAGTAAGTATCAATACCTGCTTCGTTAAGTTTGTCCAAAACTGTTGGAGCAAATGGTGATACAGCCAAGTCACGACGATTTGCAGTACGTGTGAAGTTTCCAGGCTCACCAACATAAGGACGAGCGATAATACGTCCAAGAAGAGCTGGACGCTCTAAAGTAATCGAACGAGCGTATTCACAGATACGGTAGAGTTCATCCAAAGGAATAATGTCTTCGTGAGCAGCAATTTGAAGAACCGGGTCAGCTGATGTATAGATGAGCAACTCGCCTGTTTCCATTTGGCGTGGTCCAAAATCATCGATAACAGCAGTTCCTGAGTAAGGTTTATTTGCTTCACGGATTACTTTACGACCTGAGAATTCTTCAATCTTTGTAAGGATTTCTTCTGGGAATCCATTCCAGAAAGTATCGAAAGGTTCAGTGATATTGAGGCCCATGATTTCCCAGTGACCTGTCATGGTGTCTTTACCTAATGACACTTCCTCAAGTTTAGTGTAGTAACCACTAGGATTTGCTTCTGCGGGAACCGTTTTAAGGGCTGTCTCACGCTCGATGTTCCCAAGACCAATCTTAGCCATGTTAGGAACATTCAAACCAACAGATTTTGAAATATGCCCAAGTGTATCAGATGCTCCATCTGGAACCCCTGCATTGACGAAGTTATTAGCATCTGGTGCTGCACCGATTCCTACAGAATCGAGCACTACCAAATGAATACGTTTAAATTTTGACATCGTTTGCCTCCTTTATTTCCCTTTTGTTGAAGTTAAAACCTGAACGCCAGCTTGCCCTGCTACAATCACTTTATCAACCATTTGATTAAATAAACCGTGCTCAACAATACCGACCTGAAGATCCAGTTGATGACCAAAAGCAATCGGATCTTCAATAACACCTAAATCAAGATCAATGATGAAATTTTTCATATCCGTCACAAAGCGTTGGCCATCTTTTTCACGAAAACTTGGCTTGTAACCAGCTTTTTCAAAACGACGGAAAACCTGTTCTGCTCCGTATTGGACAACTTCGACAGGTAGTTTGAAAGCGCCCAGTTTCTCAACCATTTTGCTCTCATCTACCACCCAGATATACTGTTTGGTTGGTGTCGCAACTACTTTTTCCATTAGAAGCGCACCACCGCCTCCTTTGATACCATTAAACTGGCGATCTACCTCATCGGCTCCATCAACAGTCACATCAACCTCATCCACCTCATCAATCGACTTAAGTGGGATATTTAATCCTTGTGCCTGTTTTGTTGTTACACTCGAGGTCGTTACGGCTGTAATTTGAAGTCCTTCTTCTTTAATTCTACGTCCGATCTCCTCTACGAAATAATAGGCAGTCGAGCCTGTTCCAAGTCCTACAACCATTCCGTCGGTTACGAACTCAGCAGCCTTGATGCCTGCTATTTTTTTCAGATTTTCCACTTAAACACCTCCAAACAAAAAGCTACTTTTATTATAACATGAATACGCTTTAAATTCATCCTTGCACTAGAAAAACCCGAACATTTTATTTCGGGTTTTTGATTCTTATTTAACCATGTCAGGATCGTAGTCATAAAATCCTGTGTCAAGGAAACGATTTTTTGGATGGAGTTTACGGACTTGCTCATCCAACAAGAAGGCTTGGTCATGCGTAAAGCTTCCCTCTTGAATCAAGCTACGGGCTTGGATGAAGAGTTTTGCAATCTCAACAAAATCTTGACCTGGAGTATAAAGTCCCTCTAGTTTCCAATGAGTGAAACCATGCTCTACCAACTCTGGCAATTTGGTCATCAAATCAAGGTCGTTGTTGGCAAAAATGTGAGTTCCATGATTATCCTCAAAAATAGAGTAATGACTCTCTGGGTCACTCGGTTCTGCAAGGAACAAATCACGTTGACGGGTTTTTTCATCATCAATCTGAGTAAAATTATAGTAATTCTGCAAGAGTGGACGCTTAGAGTGGTGGATGACACTAGCACCGTAAACCAAAACTTCAGCAGGAATTTCTAAAATTTCAGGCATTTTGAAAAGTTCTGCAGATGGGATTTCACGCGCCAAAACTGCTTCTGACGCTCTTGCTTTTTGTCCCCAGAAATTAATCTGACGACTACTTGTGACCATGGTTGAGGCATCGTAAATCGTTTTGAAAGAATATTTATCACGGTTAACCACATAAAAGACACCTGCGTCCCCAACTGTGATATAGTCCGTTTTGATTTCTTCTAAAAAGTCCAAGAAGGGCTTGATACGGTCCATCATGTCTTGGTGCATAAGAGCATTGACCGCAACGATTAATTCCTTACCGGCATCATGAACAATTTTTGCGATTTCACGCAATTCTTCATGACTAAAGGTAGTTGGCAAACGAAGACCAAAATCTTTCTCACCAACATAGATGCGGTCAACTCCCGCCTCTAGTAATTCTTTTACTTGTTCAATGCTTTCAGCAGTTGCTGTAATAATAATCTTTTCCATAAGAAAAATTATACCACATTTCTGAAAAATCAGCTATGGGCAATCTATTTTTTAAGAAAAGTTATACTCTTCACTTTTAGAAACATAAAAAGTGAACTACCTTTACTAGAGTTCACTTTATATTCTTTTATGCTTGTATTTCTTCAACAAGGTGACCATCATTCATGATAAAGACACGATCGACCTTATCGAGAAGTCTGGTGTCATGCGTAATCATCACTACTCCTCTTCCCTGCTCATGTGCAATTGAAGCAAGCATATCCGTTACTTGGTAAGCTCTTTGGGTATCAAGACTAGCCGTTGGTTCGTCAGCAAGAACGATGCTAGGATTGTTATAGAGTGCTCTGGCAATTGCTGCTCGTTGACGTTCTCCCCCAGATAAGGCCTTGGGATAATAATTTTGAACTTTGTTCAGGTCCAACAAATCAAATAACTCTTGGCGGTCACTTTTCGAAGATTTGTCTTTATCTAGTCGATCAATTAGGTCTAATTGTTCCTTAACAGTTAAAAAAGGAATCAGGTTTGAAGCCTGTAATATAAAACCAAATTCCTTAAACCGAAGATCTGTTTTCTCTTTTTCAGTCAAATTACCCGTTTCTGTTCCCTTTACTAAAATCTTCCCACCTGAAGGCTCCTGCAACTGCCCTAAGGTGGTCAAAAAGGTTGTTTTACCAGATCCAGAAGGACCAACTATGGCAACAAATTCACCTGCATTTAGTTGAAAGTTCGTCTCGTGTAGTGCAATGACTTTCATATTTCCTTCTCCATAGCTTTTCGTCACTTGCTTCATTTCTATCAATGGTGTCATGTAGGTCTCCTTATCATTCTGCAATAGCCGTTATTGGATCAACCTTGAGCAAACGAGGGAGAGAAATCACTCCTCCAAGTAATGCCATCAAGCAAATTCCCAAACTCAATCCTAAATATGCTAACCAACTTGGATAGAAAACGAAGGTTGCAGGTAGAACAAGAATGACACCTACAATCGCCAATAAGGCTAGACCGATCCCAAAACCTGCCAGCAATATAATTTGACAAAAAAGCGACCAAACAATAGTTTTAACCTGAATTCCTTGAGCTCTCATAATCCCATAGAGGCCTAGTTTTTGAATAGTAATAATATAAATAAAAATCCCAACAATCAGACCTGTAATGACAATCATAGCTAGAATCATCCCTGAGAATACATTGACCTGAGGGGTATAGCCAGGAATTTTCGAAATCATTTTTTGAATAGAAATCTGCTTCAAACCATCGCCAGTCACTTCTACATCATTTTGCAATACCAATGCAGAGATCGAACGATTGCCTTTTGTTGTTCCTTGTAAATTCCAATACGTTGTTAAACTTGTAAAGATAACAGGTTCCGTGAAAAATTTATTTTCTCTTGTCAAACCAACAATCTTAAAACTTATCTCACTTCCGTTGAGTTGAATAGCGTCCCCGAGTTTGATGCCGTAATTTTCAAAAGACTGATCAACTACCACTTCTTGGTCATTTTCTGGGTAACGCCCTTCAATCAAGGTTGGCGAGATAAAACTGTTCCACTCTTGACCAAAAATAGAGACATTTATCTTGTCACCGTTGTTAACAAGGTTTGTTACCGCAAACATGTAGCTTAGGGGAACAGCATCCCCAGACACTTTATCTTTGTAGTCTTTTTCAGGTATAAAGGATGCAGTCAGATTATCATTTGCATAATCGGATAGAACAACTCCTGTTGCTTGCCAATTATCAATAGCAACCCTATTATTTCGAACGAGTCCTAAAGCCAAACTAGTCATAAAAAAGACCATAAAAGCAATGAGAAAAATGGTTGTTAGAATTAAACTGTATCGCAGTTTATTCTGTAAAATTTCTTTGATAGCAAGATACACCGCAAATCTCCTTTTACTTTTCTAAGAGTGGAAAAAGCTCACTCAGCATCAAAAATAAAAGACAGAAAAATCTGTCTTTCATGCAAATCTTTTCATTCATCCTACAAAGTGGTTCTAAATCTACGGAAACAACCAGCAATTGCTACTTATATTTATTTCGCTTCCTCATTACAAAAACTTGAACAGCCAAGATGTTTTGAGTGTTTACCCATCCTATCATCTTTGGGTAAGAGTGTCAAGAAATTTGTTTCATCATTTGAAAACAGACTTTATTCTTTTTGTAACCTTACTGTAATAATTTTTTTCTTGAAAAATGGTAAAATGAAAGAGTACTGTTAAGGAGAGAATCATGCCCGTAAGAAAATATCAATCGTATGAGTTTGAAGAAGAGGAAACTCAAACAACGCTATACCAAGACTATGTTCCAGAAACAACTTCCGTTGCTAGTTTGAAGGAAGTTCTTTTCTTTGTAAACATTGCTTGTTTTTGCGTCTTTTTAGCCTTGTTTAGCTTTATCTTTTTAGCCCTCAAGTTCAATACAGTTCTGGCTTTTAGCCTAGCAATTGCCTTGAGTTTAGCGGCATCAAACTTTCAACGTTCAATGATTAAGAAGAAATTATATTAGATTCAAAAGGTCGGGATTTTTGTCCCGACCTATTTTTTATAAGATAACTAAAAGACTGCAACTAGAAAAGCGATACTTGGTCTACCGCTTTCTAAGTCACAGCTTTTTTTATTTATTTTTACGCTTGGATGGTGTTTGGATGGCGATTTTTACTTCAAAAATCGTACCATGTGGTTTGTTATCCTTAACACTAATGGTTCCTTTTAAGGCATCAACAATCTGTTTAGCTAAAGACAAACCTAACCCAAAGCCGCCTTTTTGGCGAGTACGAGCCTTGTCAACTCGATAAAAGCGATCAAAAATTTTCTTTTTATCTGCTGCAGAAATACCAATTCCATCATCAGCCACTGACAAATAGAGATTACGCTCTGTAGCAGCGATTACAAAATGAATAACTCCTTCTTCTTCAGTATACTTGACAGCATTGTCAAACAAGGTAGTCATCAGTTGCTTAAGAAGAAGCTTGTCTGTTATGATGGTCCGATGAATACGATTTTCAAAATGAAAAACGCGGTTATTTTCAGATGCGATCATCTCATAGTTGGTAAAGGTTGTGTTAAAGAAGTCTGGCTGTACCTCTCCTAGTTCAGGATTGATACCATCATCACGATGGGCTAAATTTAGGAGATTGGTTGTTAAAAAGCGCATGTTTCGAACTTCTTCTAAACTAGAAGCAATACTCTCGCTAGATTCCATAATAGTAGCTTCCGGCTTTCGAAAAAGAGTTTCTAGACGATTTTGGAGAACAGCAAGTGGAGTACGTAGCTCATGACTGGCATTTTCGACAAAACTCTGCTGCTTCTGCATACTTTCAAGCAAGGGTTTGACACTAACGCGAGCAAGATAAAGACTAGCTATTAGTGATAAAATCCAGAAGCTGGCCATGACTACTACGATTAACTGCTCATGATTTTGACTGATTTGCTCTAGCTGACTGGTATTAATTAAAACAGCTGCATACTTAATATTGGTCGATACAGATTCAATATTCATCTCAGTCAGAATCACTCGATAAATCTCATCCTGCCCATAGCTATTCTGGACATGAAGCTGTCTAATGTGATTCAAATCCTTTTTATTAAATGTAACCCTATCAAGACCTAAAAAGCGATTTCCAGCTACTAGTTGATTTAAACTAGAGTCCAATAAAATTACTTCCGTATTAGAACTGACTGTAGGTTTACTATTTGAAGGCGGCCCTACCGATTCACTATTCAAATCTTTTACATCTTCTGTCGCACGGTTGACAGCCAACTGGATAACATCCTGAGGATTAGCACTGAGTGACAAGAGCTTCTCATCAACTGAGGTATAAAGACTCGAGTGCATAACCTGCAAGATAATCAAGGTCATAGCGGAGAAAATCAGAGTAAATACTCCAAAGTTACGAATAAAGTAACTAAAATCCTCCTCATACCAATTCTTTTTAATTTTTTTAAACATGTTTTAAAATATACCCAACACTACGCAAGGTTTGGAGGTTTTCAGCAAAGACTGAGCCCTTTAATTTTTTACGAACTTTTGATACATAGACTTCTACCACGGAGATGGTTGTGTCACTGTCAAATCCCCACAAACGGTCAAAAATTTGTGTTTTTGGTAAGATAACATTTTGATTTTGGAGGAAATAAACCAAGAGATCAAATTCTTTACCCAATAATTCAACAGCAGTCTCATTGACTTTTACCTCATTAGTAGCGAGATTGACAGTCAAATCACCATAGGAAAGGGTGTTTTCATTGAACTTACCAGAACGTTTGAGCAGGGCCTGGATACGCATCTTGAGTTCTTCTAGATAAAATGGTTTTGTTAGATAATCATCTGCCCCAAGCTCAAATCCATGTCCCTTATCATCGAGACTTTCCTTGGCTGTCATGATCAGAACAGGAGTCGAAATCCCTTTTTCACGTAATTCTTTTAAGACTTGGAAACCATTTTTTTCAGGCAACATCAAATCAAGCAGAATCAAATCATAAACGCCACTTTCAGCCTCATAGAGACCTTCTTCTCCATCAAAAACCTGCATGACATCCGCAAAATCATCCAGAAAGTCAAAGACTGAATTTGAAAGGCCTAGGTCATCTTCCACTAATAGAATCTTGATCATCAAAAATTCCTCCTTATTATACCTATTATAGCAAAAATATCTTAATAAAAACTCAACTTCCCTTGTTTTTTCAAGAGAAAGTTGAGTTTTTATAGCTTTTATAACCTTTGAATTTTAAGCATTTCCATATTGAGCAACAACTGCTTCAACTGCTGCTTTTTCACGCTTGATCAATTCAACACGTGCTGCGATTTCCTTGATTCCCATACCGATGTTACGGCTAAGGGCAAGGTCAGAAAGTTGTGGCTCAAAGAAGGCCTTGTATTCTGTCAAGCGTTGCTCTGTCTTAAATACATGGGCAGGCAGAATAACAAAGCTATCAAAGCTCATATCTCCACCAAGAGCAGCCTTAATCCAATCCCAGTTTTCACGCGCCCAAGCCCAAACTGGTTCCTGAGTTTCCTTATGACCTAAGAACTGATAATACCATGCAGACAAATCTTGTGGTTTCACGACAAATTTGTCCTTCCAAGAAGCAATCAAGGTTTGGATATTATCCGCATCTGTACTGTAGGCAAGAGCAGCTGCCAATTGGCGTTTAAAGGCGGCATCTGTGGCATGAGTATAAAGATCGAGATAAGTTGCGACCAATTCCTTAGTCTCATGGTGTTTCATTTCATTGATGAGAACTTGTGAACGAATAGCTGCTGGAAGTCCTGAAAGATTATCCTTGTGGGCTTCGAAAATTTGGCTAGCAACTTGACTAGCTTCTTCATCATTTGAACGAATCATCATAGAAATTGTCAATTGACGAACCAATTCATCTTCATCAGATTCACCCTCTTTAGCTTCAAAGCCAAGACGGTCATAGTTGTAACGAGCCAGTTTAGCAATAAGGGCTTTAAAGGATTTTTCTGTCTCAGTTCCTTCATCGATAAAGCGATCAAGGGCAGAAATCACTTGAGAAACGGCTGAAACGACGAGGTAAGATTCTTCTTTAGCAAGTTTATCAAGAACTGGGAGCAAGTCAGCATAAGAAATGTGTCCTGCTTCAGCAAGTAAACGACGTTCTTGAACGATTTGCAGTTTGCTTGTGTTATCAAGTTCAACCAATTCTGAAAGGATAGCATCCAGTAATTGACCTTGATAGTCAGTAATGTAGTGGGCAGTATTTTCAGTGTTGAGACGAAGAGCTGATTTGTTTTCAGCAAGAAGCGCAGCGTAACCTGGAATTTCGATGCTTTCAGTTTCGAGAGTATCTGGTAGGCCTTTCCAGTTGCTGTTAAGCGGCACTACCCAAAGACGGTTCTTGTCTTCATGCTCACCGATGAAGAATTGTTTTTGCGAAATCTTCAAAACATCATTTTCAACTGTGGCAGTGAGAACTGGGTAACCAGGTTGTTCCAACCAAGAATCCATAAATGCTGCAACATCACGACCTGATGCTTGACCAAGGGCATTCCAAAGGTCACGACCAATGGTGTTTCCGTACTGATGTTTTTCAAAATAAGCGTGCAAACCTTTAGCAAAATCAGCATCTCCTAGCCAACGACGAAGCATGTGCATAAGACGGCTTCCTTTGGCATAAACGATAGCACCGTCAAAGAGCGTATTGATTTCATCTGGGTGTTTGACTTCGACGTGAACAGATTGAACACCATCCGTCGCATCGCGTTCAAGAGCAAGAGATACTCCACCTGTTTGGAAGTCCTCAAAGATATTCCAACTTGGCTCGATAGCATCCACACAGACGTATTCCATCATGTTAGCGAAGCTTTCGTTGAGCCACAGGTCATCCCACCACTTCATAGTCACAAGGTTACCGAACCATTGGTGAGCAAGCTCATGGGCAATGACAAGAGCAACTTGTTGACGGCTGGCAAAAGTAGAATTCTCATCCACAACCAAGTATACTTCACGGTAGGTAACTAGACCCCAGTTTTCCATAGCACCTGCTGAGAAGTCAGGAAGGGCGATATGAAGAGATTGAGGAATTGGGTACTTGACTCCGTAGTAGTCTTCGTAAAACTCGATAGAACGAACGGCGATATCTAGTGAGAACTCAAGGTTTGAAAGTGGATGCGCCTTGGTTGAGTATACACCTACTAAAGTACCATTTTTTGTCTTAGCAGTTACCCCCTGTAAATCACCAGCAACGAAAGCTAGCAAGTAAGAAGACATACGTGGAGTTGTCTCAAATTTCCAGATACCAGTTTCCTTGCGGTTTTCAACGTCAATCTCTGGCATATTAGACAAGGCCAATTCACCTTCTGCTTGGTCAAATCGAAGAGCTAGGTCAAAGGTTGCTTTTGCTTCTGGCTCATCCACACATGGGAAGGCTTCGCGGGCAAAGTGACTTTCAAACTGAGTCGACAAAACTTCCTTCTTAACACCATCAACTGTATAGTATGATGGGTAGATTCCTGTCATGTTGTCTGTGATTTTACCTGAAAATACTAGAACCAATTCAACTGAACCAGCTTCTTCAAGTTCGATATGAAGAGCTTCGTTTTCATTATCAACTGTAAATGGACGAGCTTGGCCTGCTACTTCAACAGAAGCAATCTCCAAGTCTTTTTGGTGAAGGGAAATACGGTCACTTTTAGCTTGACCAGTGATGGTTACTCTTCCTGAAAACGTCTTAGTCTCACGACTCAAGTCTAAAAACAAGTCATAATGTTCAGGAACAAATTTTTCGATATAATGTTCTACTGCTTGCATCATATTCTCCTATTCTAAATTTATGAGCATATGCTCTAGTTCAAACATACCTATTTTATCATATTTTAAGTCAGAAAAAAGCTTTGGACGGTGATTTCCAAAACTTTCTTCCTTCTAGTAGTCTACAGAGGATAAACCTTGCGAAATTCTTCTAAAACGACCTTGCTGTCAGGTGTAAAAGTCAGTCCGGCCTCGCTCATCCACTCGGTGAAAACCTCCTCATGAACCTGACGCCAATAGGTCAGAGATTTGTCGCCTTCACCTTCCTTGTAGGCATGGTCGGCTGACACTTGATGGAAAGGCTGAACAGAAACCTTTGTAATTTCGATAATGCAGACAGCTTGATCTTGACTGTCTAAAACGACATCAAAGGTCCCTTCTAGTGGAAGGGGGTCGTTATCTACTGCGTAAAGATCGTAAGCTGAGGCAGTTGCTGTTTTTTCGCCTGTAAACACCAGATCCGCTAAAAGGTCTGGATCCACTCCAAAGGCCCAGGCGTCTATCTCATCTCCGATAGAGGGGTTGATTTGCTTGTAGGCATTCCACATTTCTTGAGGTGTCATAGGTTGCTCCTTTGTATTTTTTTACTTTCTTCTTTTACACGTTTGAGATGGTCTGGATGGTCAATCTCTAAATTAAAAATCTCTGGAATAGAACTGTAGTGGATCATGCATTTGATATCCATCTGATTCATTTTTTGTATGAAAGAAGTATTCAGATAGCCTGCTACGGCGAATTCTATCTTTTTCGCCCTTGCTTTGTCCTGCATCTGTCTCAGCATTTCTAACATAATGGGACTTTCCATATCATGCCAATGACTATTCCTCACAGTCGCAAAAACAAAAGAAGTCAAATCATTCATTCCCACTACAATCTTTGAAATACCAGTTTCCAGTATCCTGTCCAAGTCAAAATAAGCTGACGGTAATTCAATCATTGTTCCAACTTTTCCAGTAAAACCATGCTGGCGCAATACTCTAATAGCTTGTTTTAATTGTTCGGCATCATTGACAAAAGGAAAAATAATAGACAGATTGGGATTGGTTTGAAAAACTTCTGTAACAACATGTGCCTCAGCCTGAAATTCATCCAAACACGCCAGTAAACGCCTAGTTCCTCTATATCCAAATAAGGGGTGGCGTTCATCAAAATACTCTTTAGTCCCATCTAGACAATTTGCTTCTGCATTTGTTAACTCTGAAAAGCGATACCAGACTTCTTCATCTGGGTACAAATGGCAAATAGTGTCTAGATAATCTTTTACAAATTGCTGACAACTTGGTAACAGGATGTTTTGATTGAGCTCTCTCAACAAGTATTCCCCACGAATCATGCCGACGTGGTGCAATAGTTGAGAATAAACTTTTTCAAGAATTTTTTCGCCACTAAGAGCCAGTTGGTTTTTCATAGCCATTCACCTTCCAATTCTTATAGCTTATCATGTCCAATTCTGGAAATCCTCGTAACTCTGCCTTCACCTTCAATACTAAGGGTGAGGCATTTTCTTCGGTAATCTGCTCAAGAGGAAGCCAAATTGCCTTTGCTGAATCATTGCTTCCGTCAAGAACCTCCTGAGGAAGGGATTTTTGAGAGCGTTCTAAATCAAGTACTATATCATAAAAGGCCATGATATGATGTACTGCGAAGTCTTGCCCCTCTTCTTGAACCATCACATCATAAATCCTAGGATTTGAAGAACTGCTAAGAGTATAGCCTGTCTCTTCCAAAACTTCTCTCTTGAGGGTTTCTGTCAACCCTTCACCTGCTTCCTGACTACCACCAGGTAAATCAAAACGATGCTGATAAGGTCCTCTCGTTTTCTCAATGCAGAGTAATTTCCCTTTCTCATAGCAAATGCCATATACACCAAAGTGATTTTTGATTTCCATATTCCACTCTTTCTAAAAGTCCAAGATTACTAGCTCACCTTATCCCTTAAAAGGAAAGAGGCTATAGATCTCATGCTCCTTGATATACTTCTTCAGTATCTCCATATTCTCTTCAATTTTTGCCTGAATATCTGTCTCTTCACACGTTGACTCAGCAATAAAGAGGTGAATCTTCAATAAATCTGTCAAGTATAGCAGACGACGTTCCATTTCTGATTCAAGACTTGAAGCTTGCTCGATTTTTGCAAGCTTTTGCTCCAAGCTATCACCATTCAAAAATCTCTGATGAACTTTCCTTCTTATGTTTTGAGTGGATTCCTCCCCTTGTTCTAACGGAGACAAAAGGAGTTTTTTATAGGCAGATAGCTTATTTTCTGTTTCTCTTTCTATATAGGCCAATAAAACCAGAGAGCTATCAACAAAGGTCCAAGTGTTATAATTCCCTTCAAATGGGACTTGTATGACACTCTCCAATAATTTCTTAGCCATTTCCTCTTGACTATCCAGATAAAGTAAATAGGCCAGATGATTTAGCGATTCGAGATAACTAACTTGGGTCTTCTTATTCTTTTTTAAAATTTTATCTAAATAGAGATGTAGGTCTGGATGATTTTCCACTAGCTCAACTACTTCTGATAGCTTCATCTGAAATCCTTTCTATTCTTTTTTAAAATAATTTAAAGAGATTTTAGTCAACTAATCCAACTCTGCTCTACTGAACAAGTCTTTCATAGCTTCGATATCATCGCAAAATTCTTTAAATTCTAAAGAGAATTTAGCCAAGGCGTCCACCTTGGAAGAATAGGCACAAAACATACTTCCTTCAGGATCAAAGTCGATAGCATCGCTTAATTCAGGCATTTTTTCCTCCAAAAATACCAAAGCTAGCGATTCCCAATCGTAGCCATTTCCTTCGTCTTCTCGAGTATCAAACACTTCCTGTCTGTATTCTCCATCAGGGTAATAAATGAGTGACCCTCGAACATTTTTAGGATCCTCATCATATACAAGCAGGCTAAAAGGGGCAATTTTTTCATTTATGTTTTCGTAATCTATCATTTCTTAACTCCTTATTGTATTTGTTAATTATCAATGAAACTGCATAAATCTAGTATGCTTACTAGCTTTCAAAGTTCATAAAGCAATCATGCTGATTATAATAATTCAAAGCTTCGACCAAGTCTTGGAGACTTGCATCTGGTTTTTCTTCAAGTGCGACTGCAAGAACGTCAATCAACTGCTCTCCATAGTAGACTAGCTGGAGATCTTGCTCCGATGCATCAGCTGGGTAGACATCACGGTCTTCTATGACATCCGGATAATCTGATACCCAATAGAGCCTATCTAGTGCTAGCTCTCCATCCTCCTTGCCATAGAGGCAAAAATCATCTGATACCAACTTGTCCATGCGTACCTGCTCGATGATCTGCTCTAGTGAAAGTTCTTGGTATTTTCGCATCTCTTCTCCTTTTTAGTCTTGTTCTTCAACAAAAGAATTCAAAAATTCTTCAAAAGACGGCCATTGACCATACACCTCAGCTGTTTCTTCTAGAACATAGAAATACACCTTGCCAAAGTCCTCTTCCCTTAGTGAAAGAGCATAATTGCCAGATCCAGGATCATAGGCAAAATGGAGAAGATCTGCGCCCTTAAATCCCTCAGGCACAGCCTCATCGTCAAACCATGTAAGAGACTTCCTCATCTCATCAAGTGAATTAAAGGAATTGAAAGGAAATAAATGACGGTCATCGTGAACACCCCTTACTTGGGGCTGACCACCGTTATACTTGAGATAAAAGCCCAACATAGTTTTTGGCAATTTCTTCCCAAGAATCTCCTCAAATTGTAAAAAATCTTCTTTTGAAATCGGTGAATCTGCATCTATCACTCTAAACATGATTTCTCCCTCCCAGTTTTACAACTCTTCCTCTAAACTCTTATCAATAAAGTCATAGACGTTTGCAGCAATTTTTTGCATTTCTAAGGAGCCTAAAGCACCCAAGTCATTTTCATAAATGCAATCGTCAGCATTTTTCTTGATAAAGTAGGCCAAATCTCCTTCCTGTCCAATCATAAAATAATCTGGCTCTACTTCCTCAATCTGATAAGTTTCATTACGCTCCTCTAGATCCTCCTTGGCATACAAACAGATACCTGTATCTCCAATTTCATAGGTGTCAATCTCTTTCCAGTCCGATAAAAACTGATAGTAGAGATTGGGCAAGACAAATCCAAACTCATCTCTTTTCATAGCTTACCTCCACATATTTATAGAATAGCAACTATGCTACTTCAAGCTCCAACCACCATCAATAGTCAGAATCTGTCCCTGCATAGCACTCGCTTTTCCGCTTGCTAAAAAGAGGCTGACTTCAGCTATTTCACTTGGCTCAATCCAGCGTTTGATAGGTGTTTCACTGGCTACCCAGTCTGCCAGACCACCTGGTTCAAAGTCGGCAGCGGTCATACCTGTCTTAACTGCACCAGGAGCAATGCCAAAGACCTGAATCCCAGCTTCAGCATAGTCTAAAGCCAACTGCTTGGTAAAGCCTGCCAAGGCATGTTTGGACGAGGTATAGGCGTGACCACCCCCGCCTGCTAGACTTGAAGCAATGGAACACATATTGATGATGATCCCTTTTTTATTCTCTAGCATTTGCGTAAGATAATGTCGCGTCAGCTCTACTGGTGTCACATAGTTGATTTCAAAAATTTCTTGGATTTCCTGAGCAGATTGTTCTAGTAAAGGTTTGTAGTCATCCAAAACTCCAGCTGTATTGCAGAGAACATCCACCTGAGGGCACCAGTCAAAAATTGGTTCTAAGTCAAGTGTTAAATCACGTTGTAGAAAGCAAAAGTCACCTTGTAAGGCAGGCTTTTCACCCTGATCTACTCCAAAAACCTGATAACCTTTTTCTAAAAAGAGTCGAGCTTGAGCCAGACCAATCCCTGAACTAACGCCCGTAACTAAGACACGTTTAGTCATGGACTTCAACCCAATCCGTCGCTAGGATATCACATGGTGTCGGACTCCACATGGAAAAACCTTCCCCTTCTCCAGATACGTTGATGAGGAAATAGGGTGTCACTTCAAGAGCGACGCCATTTTGTTCAATGGTATCAAAGAGCTGGACATAATTTTCAGCTCCACCCCAGCCAGTACGTACATATTTCTTTTTCGCCTTTAGTCCAGGCAAGATTTCTTCGAATGTCATGTTTTTCTCCTTTTTTGTCTATAAACGTTGATTTAATAGGCTTTTTAGTCAGCCTATGAGTTTTAAAAATATAAATTTGTTCACCTTTTTGTGGACTTACAAGCTATTCATGGCTTTTTCAAAATATGAAACCGCCTCTTTTTCTTTATCTGCAGATAGGTGGCTGTATATATCCATGGTCATAGCTAAAGTAGCATGACCTAAACGGTATTGTAATTCTTTATAGCTGATACCAGCATTTAGCAATAAACTAGCGTGAGTATGGCGGAAAGCGTGGAAAGTAAAGCGAGGAATAGAAATCTCGGCACACCGTCGATCTAAAGCCTCTTGTCTGGTTGCCAGGTTCTGGTACTCTCTCGTAGGTGTTGCAAACACCACAGACGAAGCACGCGCCCCAGACTGCAAATATAATTGGCGTTGCCTATTCTTGTATAGACGTAGCAGTTGACTGTTTTCTTGTCTATGCTGATTGTCCTAACTCCTGCTTTGCTTTTTGGTGTACCTATTAGCTTTAAAAATCTATTGTAGTTCTTGCTTATGCTGACGGTTCCATTCTCTAAGTCAATATCAGACCATTCCAGGGCTACTACTTCTCCGAAACGGCACCCAGTAGCAAGTAAGACACTATACAGAACAAAATCAAGATAATAACTGTATTTCTTAAACGCTAGTTTTTCCATGTGGAGCAACAGAGCCTTTAAATCGTCTGAAGCTATGAACTTGATTGCTGTATTCTCACGTTTAGGCTGTTTAGGAAGAATAATGTCTCTAGCTGGATTAAATGGCAAGAGCTGGAGAGATACCCCATACTGTAAGACACGCCTATTTATTGAATGAACCACTGCATAATGGACTATCTGAGTAGATAAATCGTTGATAAAGCTTTGTATATAGCTAACAGATAACTTGGCCAGTCTCAGACTACCAAAGACAGGTATAAGGTGATTATAGAGCATTTGCTTAGTTGCTACAAAAGTCTGAGGCTTTACTGTTAGCTGATAACTATCTAGCCATAGATCAGCTAACTCCTGATAATTCTTTACAGGTACTACTTTTGTCACAGTACAACCGTTCGATATAAAATCATCTTGCGCGTGCTTTGCTTTCTGCTTGACCTCTTTCCTTGTCCTACCCGTTACACTTGTTTTAACTTTCTTTCCTGTTACCTGGTCAATTCCTAGATATACATTAGTACGATAGACTTTACTACCGTCTTTTTTTATAACTTCAGTTATTTTCATGATGATAAACCTTTCTAAAATACATCAGCAGGCAAGCTATTATTAAAAAGGTTTTAGATTGTGGTTTAAATCATGCTAGGGCTTCACAGATTGCCCCACATTCGATTTTAAAGAGTCAGGCGGTAAATAATACCAGAGTAGGAAATAAGGCGGATATGGGGCTATTATGGGCTTGTTTATAGTAAACAGGCCTGTATTTAAAGTTTTTTCAAAATCTGAGTTTATCTTTTGGGTTTTGTTGACATCAACAAAATTGGCAACCACGGTTTTTCCGGAGTCTTCACAGGCTATTTTGCTTTGTCTATAACTTGGTTAAAGTTACGCCACTCCATATATTCTAGAATGGTTTGTAATTCTCTGGCGTACCAAGATTTTACTCCGTAAAATTGGTAGATATAGAGCTTATACGGGTAAATGTTGGAAAAAAGTCGGATTTTCAAGAATACTGGAAAAAAACAATTTTCTTCATTTTCTGAGTCCCTAAAAAGCGATGGGGTAAACAATTCCAAACCCGTTTCTATTAGTTCTTAATAGTTGGAAAACTAACATTTCTAACACCCTAAAAAGTGGCAAGGTTTAGACAAGGTCAGCGGACTTGCTGAAGTACGAGAAAGTACGTGCTTCAGGATTGTTGGATATTGTGGCGCGTGGGTTAGTCTATACCCCAAAGTAACGCAAAATCATCTAGATTTTCTTTATCTTTCTCAGCTTCTTGAAGAGCTAAAGACTTAATTTCTTCAAATAGATTTTCAAACTTTTTATATAATTTGTTGTAATATTCTTGGTTGAATTCCTTATCTTCAAAAACTATGTAGAATTCACTACTTGTTTTTTGAAATACAATATCTAGCCAGAATAGGATATTACTTGTCTTTAGCGCAAGGGCATTTAAAACTTCATAGTTGTCTTTGGGATTGTATTCATTTAATGATTCAGTGATAGTAGTGAGAAACTCTTCAGGACTGATTGGGAAATTTTTACTCTTTGCTAGTTCAATTATTTCCTTGTCCCTTTTCTCTCTCTCTTTTACTTTCTGAAAAATTTTATCTTTTGAAACATTTTTTACGAGGTATTTTTCTTCGTCTAATTGTTTATCTAACATATATAAAAATTCTTTGTAAACATCTTTGTCAGAAAAGCGAGGGTCAAGATCAGATTTTTTCACTCCCAAATAATCAGCAAGTTTTTGAAGATTGCCAGATGTTGGCATTGATCTACCTTTTACATAACCAGTTATTGTACTTTTAGGAATTTCTAAAGCATTATGCAGGTCTATCTGTCTGATACCTTTTTCTTTCATAACACGGTTAAGATTATTAGAGAAATATTCTCTATTCTTTAAATCCTGAGGGCTATTTTTTGCCATTGTTAAAAACTCCCTTACTTTAATTCTACAACCTGATTATAACACAAAAAAGACAAAGTACGAAAAAAATAAAATTTTTCAACAACAGCGTTGACAAAGTACGAAAAAAATAGTACCATGATTTTATCAATCTTGAAAGGAGCTATAAGAATATGGCACAATGGACGCTAAGAGCGTGTCGAGTAAATGCAGGTTTTACTTTGCGCCAAGTGGCTAAGAAGGTCAACAAGAATTTTCAGACTATCTCAAAGTACGAAAAAGATAGTACGCTAATCCCTTTTGAGCTACTTAAAGAGTTATCGGAATTGTATCAGGTAAAACTGGACGATATTTTTTTAGGAGATAGTACGAAAAAAATAGAACTAAATCAAAAGGAAATCTAAGAAAGGAGTGAACCAATGGAACTAGTCTACATGGACGGCAAGAAAGAACCGTATACACTGAGTAGTATCGTAGCAGAGTGTGCAGAAGTTAAGCACAGACATTTGAAGATTTTGCTGAATAAGCATCGAGAGGACTTTGAGAGCTTCGGAAAGGTGCAATTTAAAATTTCACCTTCAGAGAGTGGGCAAAATGTACGGGACTATATTTTGAATGAGCAACAAGCAACCTTGCTGATCACTTACTTACGAAATACAGAACCTGTAAAAGAGTTTAAGAAGAACCTAGTCAAAGCTTTCTTTGAAATGCGTGATGAACTTTCTAAGTTCCGTATGCAGAGGGCGCTAGAAAAGCCAAAAAGAAAAACCTTGCATGACAGTATTGAGAACTGGGAACAAGCACCCAAGCACGCGCATAGCACCATGAACAACCTGATACTGAAGGCAGTGACCGACAGGAACGCTAAGCAGTTAAGGGAAGAACGTGGGGGCTATAATGGCATCGATAGCTTGACCAGTGACGAGCTAGAGCAATACCAGGCATTTGAGGATATGGTAATAGCCATGATTTGCTTGAATATGAGTTATCAGGAAATTAAGTCCCTGGTATTCAGAAATAAAAAACCACGCACTAAATGCGCGTGATTGTAACAAAAAAGGCTTACCGAGACCAATCAGCAAAGCCTTTCACACTAACACTAAAACGAATTTAACAAAGCAGGCAAGCTATTATCAAAGAGGTTTTAGTAAAGATTTATAACTAGATTATAGCATATCTAGGACATTTTGACCATACGGAGAGAGCCAACTCTTAAAACTGGTACTTTCTCACGCTTTCAAATATTGGCGACTCTGAGCGTGAGGCTATGAATTACAAGAAACAATGTATAAGAAACAACCATTAAAAATCCCCGCGCTCAAATTTTGGTCGAGGAGAGTGTGAGGAAATCATGTATAGTAAACGACAATTAAAAGGCCATCAGGGCAATTACACAAACATAGAAAAAGGAGTAAACACCATGACAGAAACAACATACGAGAATTTAACTAGACGTATAGACAGAATTAGCGCAGAGATGCGAGAAATTGGCGAAAAAAATGGGCTTAATAGACTTTCGTTATTGGCAAGTCAGACAAAATCCATCAAAGAAAATTTACACCGCTTACTTTGGATTGAACTTTCTGAATTGAATGAAAGTCATAAAATCGAAGCTGTTTCTAAAAGCACTACTGGAATGTTTTTCCACCCTGGTATTTTTGAAATGGACGCTATGCGACTAGCTTTCTTTAAACGCCAAGCCAAGCACTTTTTTGACAACGAAGCAGAGCAACAGGCGTATATAGAGCATGCTGAAAAGGAGTATTTAGAGGCTACTATAACCTTAAAAGATATTCTTTTTAATTCTAAAAATGCTAATCGGAAAGTAAGTAAAGATCATCTTATAGAGCAGTTTGAGGAGGCGATGAAATGAACGAACTAGATTTAACCAACACACAGGCAATTATCTTTCTTGTGGTACTTATTGGTTTACTACTCTATCTAAACCACCGAGACCGGCAAAAAAGCGCCCAAATTGAGCGAGAAAACAAACAGACGATAGAAACACCTAGCGAGGATTTAAACCCTGATTATGGCCGTTATATCCAGCTTGCAGGGGTCAACTATGGGGAGGAATTGAATGAGTCTGACAGAGAATGACAAGCGAGTATTAAGACTAATCAAAGTGGGGGCTGAAAACTCCATCACAGGGGCAGAAATCAGCTTAATCACCAAGCTGGCAGAAAGAACTGTACAGGACATTATCAGTCGCCTAATCACGCGCTACGGTGTTCCTATCATCGGGGTACGTCACGGAGCTTTCAGAGGCTACTTTATCCCAGCTAACAAAGAGGAGCTACTGGACGGAGCAAAGGCATTCTATAACCAGGTACAGGAAGAACAGAAACGCCTAACAGTCCTTTTAAATGCTGATTTAGAGAGTTACAAGCAACTACTGAAGGGAGCGGATGAATATGTTTAGTTTAAGCAAAGAAAGTGAAAACGAGTTAGCTCATGGCGTTTTAAACCTTGTAGAAAAATACCTGGATGCGCGTGCTATACTCAAACTACGGTTGACAGGGTTAATCTCAGCTCAGGAAGCCATGGACGAGTTAGATATAAAGTACAAGACACTCCAAAAGTGGGAAGATGCTGGGCTAAGACGATACCAGCCCCCACTAGAAGATACTAGGAAAATCTATTATAGAATTTCTGACATCTGGAAGTTTCTGGGGGTAGAAAATGGGTAGATACATGACAGAACCAGCTTATGAGGGTATGAAGTTAGCCCAGGAAGATAAAACCAAGGACAGACTCCCAAAGTTGAAGCAACTCAAAGAACGGAAACAACTGAAGAAACTGAAGAAAAAACGCAAAAAGGGGCGATAGTATGACAATTTATGAGGCTAAAGGCTTTCAGAGTAATCTTGTCTATCCATTTGATAAGATTGAGCCGTTCCAGTACATTGAACGCTTTAAGCCTTTGGTAGTCCCTGAAGGGGCAAACATTGAAGAATTTAAACGTACACAAGCGCCTTACTGTATCAGTGGGAAAGTGACACCAGAAAAGAATGGCAGTTACAAGCGAAACAACTCCAGTCTAATCTATCGGGATTTGATTTTTCTTGATTATGACGATATACAGGGCACGTCTGAGGACTTCATAGAAGCCGTTTCTAGCGCCTTGTTTGGCTACTCCTATATTTTATACCCCACTATCAAACATTGTTTAGAAAAGCCCCGTTTTCGCCTTGTGGTGAAGCCTGACAACGTGATGAATGAGGCAACCTATAAGCAGGTAGTCAAGGAGATAGCGGACAAGATAGGGATATCCTTTGACATGGCCAGTCTGACCTGGTCACAACTCCAAGGGCTACCAGTAACAACAGGAGAACCATCAGAATATCAGAAAATTGTCGAGCACGGCCTAGATTATCCAGTCCCCAAGGTTGAACCAAGAGCGAAGCAAGAAACTACTGGAAAATTCACACCCAGAACGAGTGGCCAGAGATCAATGACCATGAGAATCATTGACACGCTTTTCAACGGATTTGGAGACGAGGGAGGGCGTAACGTGGCACTTACACGATTTGTAGGCTTACTCTTTAATAAGTGGGTTGATTGTGATCTAGAAACCGCCTACGAACTTACAAAGATAGCCAATAGCGTGACGGCTGAACCTTTACCAATCGAGGAACTAGATCGTACATTCAGTAGCATAGCACGGGCAGAATACAGAAAGAGAGGGTAGAACCATAGAACTAGAAGAATTAGAAAACCTAAAAAGTGAAATCTTGGAGGTGAGAGAACAAGAACAGCCTTCTAGAACGATGAAGGAATTAGAAAATCGTATCTTTAAAGCTGGTGAAGAATGGCGGGCAGAACATACCGAAACAAAGGTAAACGAGTCCACAGGGGACGTTACTGAAAAGGTTGCTATGCCCCAAACATTCACAGTAGCTAAAATACTGAGCGAGATTGTCACGTTTACTTTTATCAGCAAGAGCAACATAGCTGATTATAGCCTACTCTATATCTATGATTTAGATGAAGGTATCTATACCGCTAGTAATGATCTTTTCAATCTTTTGTGTAAGACTTTTGACGTGAGAATTAAACCCAGAGAGTGGCCTCAGATTAAGTTAATGGTTAGAACACTGACAAAGATACAAAAGCCTTTAGAAAGTGCTGACCTTATCCCTGTAAAAAATGGAATTATTAACCTAAAAACAAAGGAACTACTCCCTTTTAGTCCTAAGTATGTAATTACAAGTAAGATAAGCACGGCTTACCACGCGCCCACACATGTTCCAAGAGATAGAGAAGGTAAAACCTTTGATGATTGGTTAAACTCAATCGCCTGTAATGACAGTGAACTGGTAACACTATTTTGGCAGATTATACTTGAAGCTATTAACCCTAACCATACCCTAAATAAGTTTGCTATCTTCTACGGGGACGGTAACAATGGTAAGGGAACATTTCAGCGCTTCCTTATCAATCTGATAGGAGAAAGCAATATATCAGCCTTAAAACCTGCACAGTTTGCTGAAAAGCATAACCTAGAAACCCTGGTAGGCAAAGTTTGTAATATTGGGGATGAAGCACCTAACGAATACTTAAAAAATCCGTCGGATTTAATGAGTATCACTAGTGGCGACACCGTTCTAGTCAATCCAAAAGGTCGGCCAGCTTTTGAAGCTACTTTTAAGCTATTCAACATCTTTTCAGGCAACTATATCCCCAATGGTGGGAACAAGACAAAAGGCTGGTATCGTAGAATTATGATCGTACCTTTCAATGCGGACTTTAATGGGGAAAAGGAAAAACCTTGGATAAAAAACGAGTTTTTAGCAAACAAGGAAGTCCTAGAGTATGCCCTATACAAAGCTATCAATCAAGAGCCATTTACTCACTTTATCGAACCTAAATCAGTCAAAGACCTGCTAGAAGAATACCAAGAGGATAATGACTACTTACTTTCATGGGTTAAGCATGAATACATGGAAAGAGGTTGGCATGAGCTGGACGTGGTACCCGTTTTTATACTGACCAGATCACTGAAACATTATGCTGAAGATATGGGCATACCCAAGCCCAATGTTTACGGGGCAGGAAAAGATACTATCAGACACCTACAACAGTTAACACCTAATAAGTATCAACTTAAAAAAGCTCGTGTTAGGATTGAAGATTTTGACAAACTGGATCCGTTGGAGTTTGAGAGACCTAAATTGGGTCGAGTAAATCACGCTATAACTAAAAAAGAATAATGTTGACCTTCTCATAACGCTCTAAACCATTGATATGACTGGGTTTTTACGAAATTTGTTGACCTTCTTGTTGACCTTGTTACCTTCTTTTTAACTCTCTATATAGGAAAAAATAGTATTTATATATATAAGGGCAAGGACTTCAAAAGAAGGTCAACATGGTAACAAAGTGACCTAAACCCTTGTGGCAGTAAGGGTGAACTATGTTACCTAGAAGGTCAACAAAATACCAAAGAAGGTCAACAGATTGCAAAAATTACATAATTTACCTTAAAATAAGAGAGGAAAAAACAACATGACATTAAAAACATTTTCAGACAAAGCAAAAACATTCACTTTCACTTACTATTTTTGTGATCAGGCGACCGCTCAAGTAGCAGGTCACGCGCTACTGGGATACATGACTGGGACATATTGCCAGCCTGTAATCTCATTGACCTACAAGGATAAAGGCACGCTTGTTGCTGAGTATGTGGAAGATCACAAGCTAAACAAGACTTTCAAGCGTATTTGTGACAGCTTTAAAGACTACCACAAACAACCAGGAGAGGCTGCAGCGTTTGAAGAATGTTACAAACGGGAGCGCGTGCTTCAACTCAAAGAGTCAGAGGATTTTGAGAGTTTGCTCAATAAGGTTACAGACTACGAGCTAGAACTATTAGACTATGCTGATCGCTTGCTTTCTGATGAGCCTATCCCTATGGACTCTATGACCGCTTTTGGTACGTTGGAAATGCTGGGCGATGAAAGTATTAGCCTACTCCAAAAGCTGGACGTAGAAGGCGAATATAAAGGTCTTGCTGATTATGTGGCAGAGACAGAAAGCTAGAACTATCAAGAGAGGCGCTAGCCTCTTTTTGTGGTTTCATTGCTACTGAACCCAATCGATTTGGGTTTTTCTATATAAAGGTATTTTGAACGAATGGAAATTATAAAATCAATAACCATAGAAACGTTTATAAAGCCAATGAAAGGCAAGAATATTAGTTATGGAATAGCTGAGTTGGACGGTAGAAAACTAGAAATAGACCTAGATAATCTGTATATCACCTTTGATCGTGATCATTTTGATTTAGCAAGCATACCAGGAACTAAGGGAGGAAATCGCTACTTCTTTCTCTGTCCTATTTGTGGTAATCGATGCAGAAAACTCTATAAGAGATTTTTGCTATATGGTTGTGGATCATGCCAGAAAATACACAAATCAACACTGAACCGAAGTAAGACAGATTGCCAATACTATTGGGAGCTTGCGCTGAGGGAAGCTAGAAAGGTAGAACCAGTTTGGAGTCCCAAACGTGGCGGATATATGTTCGATGGTTTTCCTGAAAGACCAAAATATATGAAACGTGACAAGTATTATAAGCATTATCAAAAGTTTGTGAACTACACCAAGAAAGGAGATAGTTTTTGGCTGAATGGATTGAGATTGTGAGACAATATGAAGTAGTTTTTTGGAACATTTTCAAAAAAATCAAAATAAAGATCACAGTTACAACAGTTCAATTACAAGATACTAAACATGTATGAATACGAGACAGGAGGCAGAGCTACCCCCTTTATTTTTAGACGGGGGTATATTTTGCTAAAGTACAAGAACGCCGCCCTCGTTTGTGCAGAAAATTCCTTTTTTGAAATGTTTTTGAAGTTGGTAGCATGTGGTTTTACTAAGTGTTTAGCTTGATTTTTTGATCGATAAAGCTACTACTCAATTATCCCTTTTCCAACCACAAAAAAAGTATAAAGGAGTCCCAGCGTGAACGTTGAACAGATTGAGAAAAAGCTGAAGAATTGTAAAAAGTCAGATATGATCATTAAAAAATTGCAATTAAAGCTAGACAGTTTAAACCATGGACTATTAGCTGGATCTAACCAAACTGACATAAGAGTAACAACCAGCAAAACAAATACTACTGAAAATAAGCTACTTGAAACCTTGCAACTAAAAGACGAGGTAATAGAGCAGCTCAACGCTATTGTGAATGAGCGTATAGAAGTCATAGATTTAATAGACCAGTTAGATGAAATTGAGGAATGGTTAGTATTGACAATGTTATATGTGAATAACCTCCCTTTGGCTCAGGTTTGTAAGGAGTTGAAGATAAGCAAGGTTAACGTATATAGAATTAGAAAGCAAGCTTTAGAAAACTTGGCCAGAGTGAAAAATACTGTTTAGATTAAACCTTACTACAAGAATTAGAAGCATGTGAGTAGGCAAATGTAGGCATAGGCTCCATATTTACCTGCTATTTTGATTTATTTTCGTACTGGACAACTAAAAACACCATGTATAAACTACAAGCCCTTAGAAACGAATCTGGGGGCTTTTGCTATTTGAGAGATAACAAGTATTATCCCTTTACAATACGTGTAGTACGTGTTATAATAATACTGTCAGGAGGTAAAAGCGCTATGCCTATGACACAAAAAGAGATGGTCAAACTCCTTACGGCTCATGGTTGGATAAAAACCAAAGGCGGTAAAGGCTCCCATGTTAAAATGGAGAAGGAAGGGGAAAGACCTATCACAGTCCCTCATGGTGAACTGAATAAGTACACTGAAAGAGGGATAAGAAAGCAAGCAGGACTGTAATAAAGGCAGTCCCCCTGCTTGTCTTTGATTTTGGAGGTAAACTATGCTTGTCACTTATCCAGCTTTATTTTATTATGACGATACAGACGGAGCTAACGCCCCTTACTTTGTAACTTTCCCAGATTTTGAACATTCAGCAACTCAAGGGGAGGATATGGCAGACGCTATGGCAATGGCCAGCGATTGGCTCGGTATTAACCTAGCTGATTATATCGAGAATGGGCGAGAAATTCCTACCCCTACTCCTATTAACGCTTTATCTTTGGCTTCTAACAACCCTTTCCAGGATGATGAGGACATAGATCTAGTCTATGATCCTAGTAAATCTTTTATCTCTATGGTTATGGTTGACGTTGCAGAATATCTAGGCAGTCAAGAACCTGTTAAAAAAACCCTAACCATTCCACGTTGGGCGGATACATTAGGGCGTGACCTAGGCTTAAACTTCTCACAGACCCTAACAGACGCTATTGCTGATAAAAAAATCCATGCTTAATAATTAACTATGATATAATTGACTTATAAACAGGGCTTTTCCATCTCCCCTTGAAACAGTTCATTCTGCAGTAGGAGGTGGGACGGTTCTGTTTTTACCATAAAGGAGTATTTAACATGGCAAAAGTTAAAGAAAAATGGAATCCAACAATAACCCATATTGTCCCTAAAGGTACTAAACTAGCAGACGGTACAATATTAGACAAAGAAACCACCTTAACACAAGAAGAATTTGCTAAAAATCCCCCTGTTATTCCAGCAGGACACCCTGTTTATAATATTTTAGCTGGCATTATCAGAGAGAAGATAGAAAAAGGAGAGTTATAACATAAAGACACAGTATATTTCCACTTGATATTCGCGTAAAACAGTATTGTAAAAGGCAACAAAATTAGCAACCACGCGATTTTAGGTATCTTATCTTTTCGATAGATAAATAACCAATGCGCGTGATAAACATGTTATAATATTTTCACAGCTTGAGGCTTGCATAGTCTACCCAAAAAGGGAGAGTAAGACCGAGAGGTCACACACTCCCTTTTTGGGTATAATAAACCTATCAGATAAGCAAAAACAACTAAAAAAGCGTAGCTGGTGACTACGCTAGTTCTTGCCTGCTGAACTCGTAAATTATTGACCTATTTTAGGTCTTTTTTTACTCCCCTTTTTGTGGACTTTGGGAGAATATTAAAGGTCATTTGTGACTATGTTTTTTCAAAAAGTCCACAAAAATAAAGCCTATAAACTCCTATTTGAAGCCATTCCTAGACGCTTTTCAGAATTTCTTCAAATGTCATGTTTTTCTCCTTTGTTATCTATAAATCTTAATTTAATTATAACAAAAAACCGTTTTCCAACGGCTTTTTGACTGTGATTTCTTAAAATGCATTTTTTCCTAAGGCAAATCATTCCCTGCTGCTAGGTAAATCTCATACCATTCTTTTCGAGTTAGAGTCAGGTTACTTGCTTGACTGGCTTCTAGCAAATGTTTAGGGTTAGTTGTCCCTACCACCGCTTGCATCTTAGCTGGATAGCGTAACACCCAAGCGATAGCAATAGCTGATGGGCTTACACCATATTTTTGCGCAAGACGGTTTAAAACTTGATTCAAAGCTTGAAACTGCTCATTACCAACAAAATTGCCCTTAAAATAGCCAAACTGCAAGACTGACCAGGCCTGAATAACCATGTCGTTTAATTTGCAGTATTCAAAGACGCTTCCATCACGCACAGCTGCCTTGTTGCCTTCCATATTGACATGAAATCCTGATTCAAAACCAGGTGTGAAAGCTGCACTTAATTGTAATTGATTGATAGATAGAGGTTGTTTGACTTCTTTCTTCAGCAATTCCATCATCATAGGATTTTGGTTGGACACACCGAAGTCTCGAACTTTGCCTGATGTATGTAGAATGTCAAAGGCTTCCGCCACTTGATCAGATTCCATCAAAGCATCTGGTCGATGAAGAAGCAAGCTATCTAAATAATCAACCTGCAATCTTTCTAAAATCTCATCAACTGATTGTAATATATACTCTTTTGAAAAATCAAAATAGGTAAATTCTTCTATGCGAATGCCACATTTGGACTGAATCCACATCTTTTCTCTTAAATCTGGACGATTTTTTAGGACAAGACCTAACAGTTCTTCACAACGACCACGACCGTATATATCTGCCAAGTCAAAGGCATTGATTCCAACAGAAAGTGCTGTTTCTACAAGCTCTTCAACTTCTTTGACAGACTTATCTTTTATTCTCATCATTCCGAGAACAATTTCTGATAATTCTTTGTCATCTTGACCAAATGGAATGTATTTCATGGCAATTTCCTCCGTTTTTCTTCATTATAAAGCAGAATGACACTTTTATCAACTGCTACCTAAAAAAGAAAAGAACCAGCTTAAACTGGTCCTTTTAAATCTTACCCAATCACACTTCCGTTTGGTACAGACGGATCAACTGTGAGAAGGGTTAATTTGCCATCATGTTCAGCTGAGAGGATCATACCTTGGCTAACATATTTTTTCATCATCTTACGTGGTTTGAGGTTGGCAACGATTTGGACTTTCTTGCCGACCAATTCTTGTTCATTTGGATAGTATTTTGCAATTCCTGAGAGGATTTGACGGTCTTCTCCATCACCAGCATCTAGGCGGAATTGAAGCAACTTGTCAGAACCTTCTACTTTAGAAACTTCTTTGACTTCTGCGACACGGATTTCGACCTTGTCAAAGTCCTCAAACTTGATTTCTTCTTTGTTAAGTTTGAGTTCTACTTCGTCTGGATTCCATTCTTTTGCAACTGCTGGTTTGTTGCCTTCCATTTGTTCCTTGATATAGGCGATCTCTTCTTCCATATCGAGGCGTGGAAAGATTGGTGTTCCTTTAGCAACTACTGTTACACCTGCAGGAAAGTCTGCTAGATTTAAGTTTTCAAGGCTAGAAACTTCTGCTAGACCAAGTTGAGTCAAGACTGCACGACTAGTTTCCATCATAAATGGCTCAATCAAGTGAGCTACGACACGAAGGCTAGCTGCCAAGTGGCTCATCACACTTGCCAATTGGTCACGGTGCGCTTCGTCCTTAGCCAGTACCCATGGAGCTGTCTCATCGATGTATTTATTTGTACGTGAGATAAGAGTCCAGACTGCTTCAAGTGCACGTGGATAGTCAACTGCTTCCATGTAGGTATGGTAGTCAGCGATTGATTGTTCTGCAACGTCAGCAAGAGCATTGTCAAATTCTGTCACACCTTCTACATAGGCAGGAATTTGACCATCAAAGTACTTGTTAATCATTGAAACCGTACGGTTGAGGAGGTTTCCGAGGTCATTTGCTAATTCATAGTTGATACGCCCTACATAGTCCTCTGGAGTGAAGGTTCCGTCTGAACCAACTGGAAGGCTACGCATGAGGTAGTAACGAAGTGGATCGAGACCATAGCGCTCTACCAGCATTTCAGGATAAACGACATTCCCTTTAGACTTAGACATCTTACCGTCTTTCATGACAAACCAACCATGGGCAATCAAGCGGTCAGGTAATTTAACATCCAACATCATAAGAAGGATTGGCCAGTAGATGGAGTGGAAACGAAGGATGTCTTTCCCAACCATATGGAAGACTGTTCCATTCCAGAACTTATCAAAGTTACCATGTTCATCTTGACCATAACCAAGAGCTGTCGCATAGTTAAGAAGGGCATCGATCCAAACGTAGACAACGTGTTTTGGATTTGATAGGACTGGTACACCCCAGGTAAAGGTTGTACGAGATACTGCTAAGTCTTCCAAACCTGGCTCAATGAAGTTACGCAGCATTTCATTCAGACGACCATCAGGAGTGATGAAGTCAGGATGTGATTTGAAAAATTCGACCAAGCGGTCTTGGTATTTGCTGAGGCGAAGGAAGTAAGACTCTTCAGATACCCATTCCACTTCGTGGCCTGATGGAGCGATACCGCCCGTCACATTTCCAGCTTCGTCACGGAAAACTTCCGCAAGTTGACTTTCTGTAAAGAATTCCTCATCTGAAACTGAATACCAACCAGAGTATTCACCTAGGTAGATGTCATCTTGAGCAAGCAAGCGTTCAAAAACTTGAGCCACTACTTTTTCATGGTAGTCATCAGTTGTACGGATAAATTTATCGTATGAGATATCCAATAATTTCCAGAGTTCTTTGACGCCAACCGCCATCCCATCAACATAAGCTTGTGGTGTAATTCCAGCTTCTTCTGCTTTTTGCTGGATTTTTTGACCATGCTCATCAAGACCTGTCAAATAAAAGACATCGTAGCCCATGAGGCGTTTGTAACGAGCTAGGACATCACAAGCGATGGTTGTGTAGGCAGAACCAATATGAAGTTTCCCAGATGGATAGTAAATCGGTGTTGTAATATAAAAATTCTTTTCAGACATAATATTTCCTTTCCAGGCAAATGAAACCTGTTTTTCTAACACTTCATTATATCACATTTTTAATGAATTTCGATAGGGAAATCCATACAAAAACAAGATAGACAAGTGTCCATCTTGTTTTTCCTGTTGATTATCTTATTCATAGCGAAGAGCTTCAATCGGATCTAGCTTAGAAGCTTTATTGGCTGGTAGAACACCAAATATCATACCGATGCCAGCTGAGACAGCTAAGCTAAAGAGAGCGATTGGGATGGATACGCCAACTTCGATTCCTGCAATCATATTTTGAAGAAGAACTCCTGCAAGCATGGTCACCCCTACAGCAAGCAGTAGACCAATGAATCCACCTAATAAGGTTAAAATCATGGATTCAATCAAGAACTGAACCAGAATATTAGCCCGTGTTGCTCCTAGTGCTTTCCGTAAACCAATCTCACGGGTACGCTCTGTCACTGAAACAAGCATAATGTTCATAACACCAGTACCACCGACAAAGAGGGAAATACCCGCAATAGCACTAATAATCGTTGTTATGAAGCCAAAGAGTTGTTGAACTTCTTGGAAGGCAGCAGACGCATCTGCAACTTGATATTCCCCTTGTTGAAGACCTGCAATCTCTGTCATTCTTCTTGCTAACTCTGGTCCTAAAGTCTGGGTTAAGCTAGTATCATTGACACGGAAGACAATATTTGAAATCTCATCTGTGTTAAAATTAGCTGCTAAGGAAATATTGGTCGTAATTGGTAGTCCTCCGACTCCAAATGTTTTCGCAGCCTTAGCTTCTTTACTTGCATAAACACCAATAACACGGTAACTGATTTCATTTACTTCAACAATTTGGTTGAGGGCTTCTTTTGCTGAACCAAAAAGGCTATTGGCTAGTTCTTCATCTAGGATGATAACACTTGCGAAATCCTTATAATCTTGTGCTTTAAGTCCACGACCTGCAATGATTTCATTTTCGACCGCATCCATATAAGTGACATTTCCACCCGTCATGTTCGCGTGTTCGACCTTTTTATCCTTATAAGTCAAGGTCACATTGGCTGAGTTGGTTACATAGTAGCTATCCACTCCCTTGAGTTTAGCAGCTTCCTTAACCCAGGATTCTTGAGGTTTTGGTGGTTCAACAAAAACATCTTCCTCTTTACCAGACAGAGTTAGAGCAGACTGCTTCTGGGTAAAGGAACCGTCCTTACTCTTGGTAGGTGAGAAAAAGACATGGATGTCTTTCTGGGACTTGGTCATATTTTTATTGACCTGACGAGACATGGAATCTCCCAAGGCCATGATAACTACAACAGAGGAAACACCGATGATAATACCGATCATGGTCAAGAAGGAGCGCATCTTGTGAGCCATGATAGATGAAAAGGCAAATTTCAGATTCTGCATCTTAATTTTCCTCCTTTTCTACTTGGACACTATCAGACGAAATAACACCATCACGGATGACAATCTGACGTTTGGCATAAGCAGCAATTTCAGGCTCATGCGTTACCATAATAATTGTTTTTCCTTCTTTGTTTAATTCAACCAAGAGCTGCATAATCTGGTTTCCTGTTTTAGTATCAAGGGCTCCAGTAGGCTCATCTGCCAAGATAATCGAAGGATTATTAACAAGTGCACGCGCTATGGCAACCCTTTGCTTCTGACCACCTGACAACTCCGAAGGTAAATGATGGCTACGCTCGGTCAGTTCAACCTTTTCCAGATATTCTTCTGCTAATTTGCGACGTTTTGAAGCACCAACTCCTGCATAAATCAGAGGAAGTTCCACATTTTGGAGAGCATTCATTTTAGACAAGAGAAAGAATTGTTGAAAGACGAAGCCGATTTCCTGATTTCGAACCTTGGCTAATTGTTTTTCACCCAAACCAGCTACTTCTTTGCCATCTAGAAAATACTGACCACTTGTAGGAGTATCCAACATCCCAATGGTGTTCATGAGGGTTGACTTACCTGAACCGGATGGTCCCATGATAGCTACAAATTCTCCCTCTTGAACTTCTAGGTTAATGTTTTTAAGGACTTGAAGTTCTTGGTCACCATTTCGATAGCTACGGCAGATATTTTTGAGGCTAATTAGTTGCTTCATCAGTCTTCACCTCTTTCCCTTCTTCTAAGGAAGCTGTCGGATTACTGATGACTTTTGCTCCATCTGTCAAACCAGATGTGATTTCTTGGTTTTCTGCGTCCGCATTGCCCAATCCAACTTCAACTTTTTTGGCCTTTTGATTTTCATCAAGAATCCAAACATAGTTTTTGTCTTCTTCCATAACTACACTCGAAATTGGAACGATCAAGGCCTTGCTCTTATTCTTGACTTCAACACTAACAGTAAATCCTTGCTTCAAATCGCCAATTTCACTAGTTACATCGACCGTATATGGGTACTTAGATCCTGAGTTTGAACCAGCTAAGCTACTACTTGCTTCGCTACTGTTCTTTGGATAATTTGAAATATAGCTAATCTTACCATTCCAAGTTTTATCTGGGTAAACCTTTGAAGTAAAGGTTACTTCTTGGCCGACAGAAAGATTGGCAAGATTGTACTCAGAAAGCTCTCCCTTGACCTGCAAATTGTCATTGCTTACGATATGAACCAAAACTTGGCTACTTCCCGTTGGTGATTTTGAAACATTGCGGTTTACTTCAACAACTGTACCTTCTACAGTACTCAAAACTGTAGCGGCATCCAACTGAGCCTGGGCTTTTTCAAGTTGTGCCGCTGCGTCCGCACGAACATCACGGGCATCACTGATTTGTGAATCAATAGAAGCTGTAGCTGATGTAGAAGATTGCGCTTGGGCTTGGTCCGTAGCGCCTTCAATCCCTGCTTGAGGGAGCACAGGTGTTGCTGCAGCAGTATTTCGAGCCTCATTCAATTCATTGATATGACGGTCAGCTTTAGCAACTGCACGACTGGCAGCATCATAGGCTGCTTGAGCATCTGCACTACTATACTTGACTAAGGCCAGGCCTTCGCTTACCTTGTCACCAACTGAAACTAGAACCTCATCCAAATCTCCCTTGCTGCCATCAAAATAAACATATTGTTCTTTTTGTGCAGTTACACTACCCGATAGAAGAACCGATGAAGCAACCGTTCCTTCTTTAGCTACAGCAATTTTAGCAGGTTCGTCAATTGCTGCACTTTGGTTTGGTTGTCTAAATAAGAGAATAGCTCCTGCACCAATTACGAGGGCTGATGCAACTCCGATAGCGGTATATAAAGGCCATTTCTTGGCGATTTTCTTTCTTTTCATAAGAACTCCTTCTTTACAAATATATATTAAGATTATAGCACAAGTCCCAAAAATGGACAATTGATTTCTTATTATCCAAAAACATTTGCTAAATCTTTTATTGTTGTATTAGTTATATAATACACTTTCTTTTTTATTTTTGCAAGCATTTTCTTAAAAATTTTTAAGCGTAGCAGATTTTTGCATTGACCTCCAAAAAAAGATAGAATATGACTAGAAAACAACAAAGGAGCTTTCTATGAGAGAATACGATATTATCGCCATTGGAGGAGGTAGCGGGGGTATTGCTACCATGAATCGTGCTGGTGAACATGGTGCTAAAGCGGCAGTTATTGAGGAAAAGAAATTAGGTGGAACCTGTGTCAATATTGGCTGCGTTCCTAAGAAAATTATGTGGTACGGAGCTCAAATCGCAGAGAGCATCCACAAATATGGACCAGACTATGGTTTTACAAGTACTGGTAATGAATTTGATTATGCAAGGCTTCGTAAAAATCGTGAAGCCTATATTGATCGTGCTCGCTCTTCTTATGGTGGAAGCTTTAAGCGTAACGGAGTTGATTTGATTGAAGGACGCGCCGAGTTCGTTGATGCTCATACTGTTAGTGTCAATGGAGAGTTGATCCGAGCTAAGCACATCGTGATTGCGACTGGTGCACATCCTCAAATCCCTGCCATTCCTGGTGCAGAACTAGGTGGTAGTTCTGATGATGTCTTTGCTTGGGAAGAGTTGCCTGAATCTGTAGCCATTCTTGGGGCAGGTTACATTGCTGTCGAATTAGCTGGCGTGCTCCATACTCTTGGTGTACAGACTGATTTATTTGTCCGTCGTGAACGTCCACTTCGTGGATTTGATAGCTATATTGTTGAGAGCTTGGTTCAAGAAATGGAAAATACTGGATTAAACCTCCACACCCATAAGGTTCCTGCTAAACTTGAAGAAACTGAACAAGGCATTACCATTCATTTCGAAGATGGTAGTACTCATACTGCCAGTCAAGTTATCTGGGCAACTGGTCGCCATCCAAACGTTGAAGGACTCCAGCTAGAAAAGGCAGGCGTTACTCTCAATGAACGTGGTTTCATCCAAGTTGACGAATACCAAAACACAGTCGTTGATGGTATCTACGCCCTTGGTGATGTCACCGGTGAAAAGGAACTGACTCCTGTTGCTATCAAGGCTGGACGTACACTCTCTGAAAGACTTTTCAATGGAAAAACCAATGCCAAAATGGACTACACTACTATTCCAACTGTTGTCTTTTCACACCCTGCTATTGGAACTGTTGGGCTAACTGAAGAAGAAGCCATTAAAGAGTATGGACAAGAAAACATCAAAGTCTATACTTCAAAATTTGCTTCTATGTATTCAGCAGTTACCAGCCACCGTCAAGAAGCTCGCTTCAAGCTCGTTACAGCTGGTGCAGACGAAAAGGTTGTTGGTCTTCATGGTATCGGCTACGGAGTTGACGAAATGATTCAAGGTTTTGCAGTTGCTATCAAAATGGGAGCTACAAAAGCTGACTTTGATGCTACCGTTGCTATCCATCCAACTGGTTCAGAAGAGTTTGTGACTATGCGTTAATCCCTCAAAGAGACCCCTTGGTCTCTTTTTGGTTTAAATCGGCCGTTACAAGTTTGTAACCTTTATTTTTAAAATAGGTTGACATTTATATCTCTTTCAGTATAATAGTTACTATAAATTATAAAAGAGGTTAACTATTATGAAAAAAGCACACATTTATGCTATTCCAGCAATAGGCGCTGCTCTGATTGCAGTATTAGCCCAAATTAGCATTCCAATTGGACCTGTTCCATTTACTCTGCAAAACTTTGCTATTGGTCTCATTGCTACTGTTTTTAGATCTAGGGAAGCTGTTCTCTCTGTAGGACTTTATCTTTTGCTTGGTGCTATTGGACTTCCCGTTTTTGCTAGTGGTGGAGCTGGTTTTCATGTTCTGATTGGCCCAAGCGCGGGTTACCTTTGGTTTGACCTTGTCTATGCAGGGATTGCTTCCTACTTAACTCACACAAATAGTAGTGTTATACGTATTTTCCTAGCTAATCTCTTGGGTGATTCACTTGTTTTTGTCGGTGGTATCCTCAGCCTCCACTTCCTTGCTGGTATGCCTATTGACAAGGCTCTCGCTGTCGGTGTGCTTCCCTTTATCATTCCTGATCTTGCAAAAATTATTGCCATCAGTTTTATCGGACGCCCACTCCTTCAACGCCTTAGTAGCCAACCTTACTTTTCACAAAAATAAAAAAGAGGCCGGGATTTTTTCCCTTCCTCTTTTCATTTATGTTTGCATAAACGCTTATTGATTTTTAAAGGCATCCACCATCACTTGGAACTCTTCGTTTGAGAGGGTGATTCCTTTCCCCATCTTAGTGTGGTCTGGACTCCAAGCACGAATGTCAAACTTCGCTGGTGCTCCATTAAAGCTAACACGATTGATTTCCTTAGTCCAACCTTTTTCATTCTCTGAGAGTGTGAGTAGGTGTTCTTCGATTTCAAATGTAAATTCTGCCATTATATTCTCCTTTTGATTGTCTTCACTTGATTATTCGTAAAATCTTGTAGATTTTTTTAAAATTGTATATAATAATGTTAAAAAGAAGGGAGGCTCCGATGAAAGATTTATTTAAACACATTCAACAAAAGTTCCAAAGCTTTCTCGACGGGCGAGAAGAACCAGATCATTCCAAAGCCGACTCCCTGACAAGTGCCATTAAAGAGGCGCTCCTAAAAAAAACTGCTGTCCACATTATTTTTTCTGATACGAGTTTTACAGGTGATATCATCAAATATGATACGGACCGCCAGCAAATTATCGTTAAAAATTTTGCAAAAAATGTGACCCGAATTATTCGAATCCCAGATATTCGGAAAGTGAGTTTTGTTCCCTCAACTGTCCAAACTGCCCAAAAAAATCGATTTAAGAAAGAGTGAGATGAGTTTTCTTCATCTCACTCTTTTCTATTAACGAATTTGTTCAAAATGAAGGTGAACAGCAATGTGTTCTCCGTAACCACTTCTCTCTAAATCACGTTGCAAACGGTAAGAGATATAGTGTTCAGCGATGGTAATATAGCCTGCGCCAAGCAAGCGATGCTCAACCATTGATTGAATCATGCTGATCGTCGCACGCTCCACTTTTGCCTCTTCTAGATCCAAGACAACTTTTTTAGTTACTTGAGCTAGATTTTGACGTAAATCATCTGTCAAAACATAAACTGTTTGAGCAGCTTTGAGAATGGCTTGATAGATTTTATCTGGATCAAAGTCGGCAACTTGTCCATCACGTTTAATGACTTGCATAGGCTTCTCCTTTTAATTTATATTTTCTTTAATGTCTGCTAACATTTTGGCTTCTTCTGCTGTTAATTCGTAATGTTCCAACAAATCTGGTCTACGTTCATAAGTTTTTTTGAGACTTTCATAGAGACGCCATTGACGAATCTTCTCATGGTGCCCACTCATAAGCACTTCTGGAACTACCATGCCACGATAATCATAAGGACGTGTGTACTGAGGGTATTCAAGAAGTCCTGATGAAAAGCTATCATCTTGGTGACTCGTTTCTTTACCAATTACTTCTGGTATCAAGCGAACCGTCGCATCAATCATAGTCATTGCTGCCAGTTCTCCACCCGTTAGCACATAATCACCTAGAGAAATCTCATCAGTCACTAGGGTCTTGATCCGTTCATCATAGCCCTCGTAGTGACCACAGATAAAGATGAGTTCTTCTTCTTGAGCTAAATCTTCAGCATAGGCTTGATCAAACGGCTTACCAGCAGGATCGAGGAGAATCACGCGTGGATTCTTCTTTTCAATGGCATCAAAAGCATCAAAGATTGGCTGCGCACGTAGCAACATCCCTTGACCACCACCGTAAGGTTCGTCATCGACATGACGGGCCTTTTCAGCATATTCACGAAAATTATGATACTGGATATCTAAAAGCCCTTTTTCACGTGCCTTCCCAACGATGGAATGTTCTAGCGGTGAGAACATCTCTGGAAAGAGGGTTAAAATATCAATCTTCATCGTCTAACCCTTCTAAGAGTTCTACATCCACACGCCTATTGGGAATATCAACATTTAGCACAACCGGTGGGATGTATGGTAAAAGCAGGTCACGTTTCCCCTTGCGCTTAACTACCCAGACATCATTGGCACCTGGTTGAAGGATTTCCTTGATGGTTCCAATCAAATTGTCACCCTCGTAGACCTCTAAGCCGATAATTTCGTGATAGTAAAATTCACCCTCATCCAGGTCATTAAGGTTTTCTTCCGCAACCTTCAAACTGTAGCCCTTGTATTTTTCAATATCATTGATGTGATACATATCCTTAAATTTGATAATATCAAAATTCTTATGCTTACGATGACTTGCGACAGTCACTGTTCTAACAAATTGATCCTTCTCATCAAACAAGGCCAGCTCTGCACCTTTTTTAAAGCGTTCTTCCGAAAAATCCGTCACAGATAAGACTCTCATCTCACCTTGTAAACCTTGCGTATTGACGATTTTTCCAACGTTAAAATAGTTCATTTGATCTCCTGTGTATGTTTCTCCCTTTATTTTATCACGTTCTAGGTATTTTCACAAGTTGGAGGAAAAAGCTAGTTCTGACCTTCGGCTTCTAAATATCCTTCCAAATCTCGTTCATGGTGATACTTGATGGCAGCCTTTTTGTCTTTTTCAAAAATGATCTTGGTTAAATCTATATCGTTGATGGCCGCAATTGCGACAGTGTAGTGAATAATATCAGCAAGTTCTTTAGCAAGTTCCTCGTTAGAATCCTGAACCCCTTCTTTTCGACCAGAGCGTCCATTCAAAACCTCGGCTACTTCTCCAACTTCCTCCACTAGCTTGATAAAAAGACCTTCCTCAGTCCGAGACTGCTGGTAATGTTCTAGCAAATAGGCTTGTAGTTGTCTAACTGTTAAATCCTTCATATCCTACTCCTAGCAAAAAAGCGAGACATCCGTCCCGCTTTTTTATTTTTCGTCAATAACGATTCTTACTTTTTTGTCTTCAGTTGGGACAGAGTAGACAATCGTTCTTATCGCAGAGATAGTGCGACCCTTACGACCAATCACACGACCCACATCGCTTTGGTCAAGATCCAAATGATACTCCAAAAATTCTGGTGTATCTTCAATCTTGATAGTTAAGGCATCTGGTTGTGAAATCAAAGGTTTCACAATTGCAATAATGAGATTTTCAATCGTATCCATCTGTCAACCTACTTTAGAATTATTTAGAGAATTTAGAATCGTGGAATTTCTTCAATACGCCTTCTTTTGAAAGGATGTTGCGTACTGTGTCTGAAGGTTGAGCTCCATCAGCCAACCATGCAAGAACGCGGTCTTCTTTCAAAGTTACTTGGTTTTCAGCAACAAGTGGGTTGTAAGTTCCAACTGTTTCGATGAAACGTCCGTCACGTGGTGAACGTGAATCTGCTACGTTAATACGGTAGAAAGGTTTTTTCTTAGAACCCATACGAGTCAAACGGATTTTTACTGCCATTTTTAATATCTCTTTTCTTTTATTTTTTTAGTTTGGTGAAATAGCTGAGCCATTTAGCACATGTTCTATTATAGCAGATTTCTAAGAGGTGTCAAGAAAAAAACTTGACAGACTTTAAAATTTTTAAATTTTTTAGAAATTTGTTAGACTAGTAGGTATAAATTAGAAAGAGAAACTTTATGAATACTAGTCTAGAGAATATTTACAAAGACCATCAAGTCAAACCTTATATCTCTCCTGATCGTGATATAGAGGCTTGGCTACTAAATCCCAAGCCTGTCCCAAAACGAAATATGGAACTACTAGAAGACAATCTCCTGGCAGGAGATATTATCCTCCTCTGGCGAATTCAGTTTGGTACCTTTACTACAGAAACTTGGTTTCCTAAGTATTTTGAATACACATATGGCATTGATGCCCCAAAACATTTAGAAACGCTTGTTGAAAAAGGCTATGCTCTTGTCGAAACTGCTTTTGACTCGCTTGACCATCTAAATAGCACCATGAAAAAGAATCTCCTGAAGAAGGAGTTACTGGACTTTCTAAAATGAAGGCTGCCGACCTGAATCAAGCCCTTCATGACCATTTTTCAAAAGAAGAATTAACTGGTCACTTCTCGATTCGCGGTTATAGACTAACTCCAAAAGGAGAGAACAGGTACTCAAAGACCATCAAGCAATCATTGACCGCCATCCAAAGAAGAATCTTTAATCAACCAAGTCAGGTTGATTTTTTTGAAAACAGTTTCTAAAAAAATCTAATCAATTCACTTACGAGAAAAATTTTTTATGATAAACTGATGTCTAATCAAAAAGAAATGGAGACTATAATGCCTAGAAATTTCAAAGAAGCTCTTTTATTTACAACACTAATGTGTTCCATGATGGTACTCGGTATGTCTATTTGGAATCTTTTTATTGTTGGTCAACTTTCACTACATCATTTAGCCCTTGGTTACATTCCTGGTTTTGTCACAGCCTTTTTATTGGATGTCATCCTTGTTGGACCAATCGTTAAGTCAATTGCCTTTCGTATCCTCAAGGATCATCATAAACGCTGGCAGAAAATCATTACAATTTCTGGAGGAATGGCAGTTCTCATGGTCACTTTCATGTCCTTCTATGGACTTTTCTACAATGGCATTGCTATCACACCCAAGACCTATCTAAGTGCCTGGATCGTAAACTTTATTGCAGCTCTTCCTCTAAACTTCCTAATTGTCGGACCAATTGCCCGTTTTATACTAAGTTCTTTTCAGAAACCATTTGCTGGGGAAGAAGAAGTTGAAGATTTTCAAGATGATGATGAAATCCCAACTATTATCTAAGCCAGTTCTGTAAACTACTAATATTTGAAATCCACTTTCAATTAGGGTACAATGGTAGAAATGATTTTTGAAAGGATTCCCATGAAAAAAATAGCAACACTTCTATTAATCTCAACTTTTGCCCTTGCTGGATGTAGCAGTATCCAACGTAGTCTGCGAGGCGATGACTATGTAGATTCTAGCTTGGCTGCCGAAGAAAGTTCCAAAGCAGCTGCCCAATCTGCCAAGGATCTTAAAGACGCCTTGACAAATGAAAATGCCAATTTTCCACAACTATCTAAAGAAGTTGCTGAAGACGAGGCTGAAGTCATTCTCCATACAAGTCAAGGAGATATCCGTATCAAACTCTTTCCAAAGCTAGCCCCTCTTGCGGTTGAAAATTTCCTAACTCACGCTAAGGAAGGCTACTACAATGGCGTTACCTTCCACCGAGTGATTGATGGCTTTATGGTTCAGACTGGTGATCCAAAAGGGGATGGTACAGGTGGCGAATCCATCTGGCACGATAAGGACAAGACTAAAGACCATGGAACTGGTTTCAAGAGCGAAATCTCTCCATATCTCTATAACATCCGTGGTTCTCTCTCCATGGCTAATACTGGCCAACCAAATTCCAATGGTAGCCAGTTCTTCATCAACCAAAATACAACAGACATTTCTGCCAAACTTCCTACAAGTAGCTATCCAAAGAAAATTATCGAAGCCTACAAAGAAGGTGGGAACCCTAGTCTAGACGGAAAACATCCTGTCTTTGGTCAAGTTATCGACGGTATGGATGTTGTTGACAAGATTGCCAAAGCTGAAAAAGACGAAAAAGACAAACCAACTACTGCTATCACTATCGATAGTATCGAAATAGTGAAAGACTACAATTTTAAATCTTAAAAACCAAAAAATACAGTATCCTCGTTAGGTACTGTATTTCTTTTACTCTCATTTTAAGTTAAGTTGTTAAAATCCCAGATTTGGTCCATCCATCCTTCGTAGAAGTCTGGTTCGTGGCAAACCATAAGGATAGAGCCTTTATATTCTTTCAGAGCTCGTTTTAGCTCATCCTTGGCATCCACATCCAAGTGGTTGGTAGGCTCGTCTAGCACCAAAACATTGTTTTCACGATTCATCAAGAGACAGAAACGAACCTTGGCTTGTTCCCCACCTGATAGAACTTGAATCTGACTTTCAATATGCTTTGTGGTCAAACCACAACGAGCAAGGGCTGCACGAACTTCTGCTTGGTTGAGAGCTGGAAAGGCATTCCAAACAGCCTCTAGTGGTGTTTGGCGATTACCACCTTCTACTTCCTGCTCAAAGTAACCAAGTTCTAAGTAGTCACCGCGTTCAACTTCCCCAGCAATGGGTGGAATAATCCCCAAAAGACTCTTCAATAGAGTTGTTTTACCGATACCATTGGCACCGATGATAGCAACCTTCTGATTGCGTTCAAAGGTAAGATTTAATGGTTTTGTAAGTGGGCGGTCGTAACCAATCTGCAAATCCTTGGCTTGGAAGATAAAGCGACCTGGTGTACGAGCTGGTTTAAAATCAAAGGACGGCTTTGGTTTCTCACTTTGAAGTTCGATAATGTCCATCTTATCCAATTTCTTCTGGCGAGACATGGCCATGTTACGAGTTGCGACACGCGCCTTATTACGGGCTACGAAATCCTTGAGGTCAGCAATTTCCTTCTGTTGACGCTCATAGGCTGCTTCCAGCTGCGATTTCTTCATGGCATAGACTTCTTGGAACTGGTAGTAATCCCCGGAATAGCGAGTTAACTGTTGATTTTCTACATGATAGACGATATTGATCACATCGTTGAGGAATGGAATATCGTGCGAAATAAGGACAAAAGCATTCTCATAGTTCTGGAGATAGCGCTTAAGCCAGTCAATATGCTCAGCATCCAGGTAGTTGGTTGGCTCGTCAAGCAACAAGATATCTGGCTTTTCAAGAAGAAGTTTGGCCAAAAGTACCTTGGTTCTTTGTCCACCAGATAAGGCTGTTACGTCTGTATCCATACCATAATCCATGACACCAAGAGCACGCGCGACTTCGTCAATCTTAGCATCCAAGGTATAGAAGTCACGACTTTCCAAACGGTCCTGAAGTTCGCCGACTTCTTCCATTAGGGCATCAATATCAGCGCCCTCTTCTGCCATTTCCATGTAGAGTTCATTGATACGTGCTTCAGCTTTGAATAATTCGTCAAAGGCAGTGCGAAGAACATCACGCACAGTTTGACCTTCTTTGAGAACTGCATGCTGGTCCAGGTAACCTGCTGTCACATATTTAGACCATTCCACCTTACCTTCATCAGGTAACATTTTACCAGTTACGATGCTCATGAAGGTTGATTTTCCTTCACCGTTAGCACCAACTAATCCGATGTGTTCACCTTTAAGGAGACGGAAGGACACGTCTTCAAAAATCGCACGGTCACCAAAACCGTGACTCAAATTTTTAACTTCTAAGATACTCATTTTAATTCCTTATCTTGTTTTTATGTAGTAGTTTATAAAGGACCCAAGCCAGGTAGCCACCCAAAGTGTTGGTCCATAAATCATCAATCTCAAAGACCCGATTGAAATCAAAGAAAAAATCCAAAACTAATTGTGTGCACTCGATGCTTAAGCTCAATAAAAAGCTAAACAAAATCACTCTCTTCGTTTTTCTTAGACTAGGGATGAGATAGAGAAGCTGGAAAATTAATGGGAAGAGCAAGAGGATATTTAAGGCGTTTTGCAAAAAAATCCAAAACAGTTGTATAGGGCTGGTTACTTCTCCCAGGTTCCACAAAGAGTTAAAAGGCGTCAAAAGAAAAACCAGGCGTCCAAAAGTTTGAATACCTGGAGTTTCCACTCCTGTAGGAAGTTGAGGCTGGGGACTAAAGCAAAAACAGACGATACTAAGACTGTATAAAAGCACTCCAAAGCTTAGTAATGTTTTTCGATTCATCTTATGGATTTACTTCAGCTACTGCTTTTTGACGATCACGCTTCATGGTATTTGAACGCAACTGTCCACAAGCTGCATCGATATCTGTACCATGTTCCTGGCGAACGACACAGTTGACACCTTTTTTCTTGAGTGTATCATAGAAGGCCATGACACGCTCTTTAGGGCTTCGGCTATACTGATCATGCTCACTAACTGGGTTGTAAGGAATCAAGTTAACATAGGACAATTTCTTAATGTTCTTAAGCAATTCTGCCAACTCAAGTGCTTGTTCGACTCCGTCATTGACTTCATTTAGCATGATATACTCAAAAGTTACACGGCGGTTGGTTGTTTCGATGTAGTACTCGATAGCTGCAAAGAGTTTTTCAATCGGAAAGGCACGGTTAATCTTCATAATGCTTGAACGCAGTTCATTGTTTGGAGCATGAAGAGAAACAGCAAGGTTAACCTGTACTCCTTCATTGGCAAACTCACGAATCTTGTGAGCCAAGCCAGAAGTTGATACGGTGATATGACGAGCACCGATTGCCATTCCCTTATCATCATTGATGGTACGGATAAAGTTCAAGACATTATTGTAGTTATCAAAAGGTTCTCCAATACCCATAACAACGATATGACTAACACGTTCATCTTGTCCACGTTCGTCAAAATACTTTTGAACCAACATAATCTGAGCAACGATTTCACCGTTATTGAGGTCACGTTGCTTCTTGATCAAGCCTGATGCACAGAAGGTACAACCGATATTGCAGCCTACCTGCGTGGTTACACAGACTGACAAACCATAGTGTTGACGCATCAGTACCGTCTCAATCAACATACCGTCTGGCAACTCAAAGAGGTACTTCACAGTACCATCGGCTGACTCTTGCACGATGCGTTGTTTCAAAGGATTTACCACAAACTGATCGTTGAGTTTGGCAATCAAATCCTTTGACAAGTTAGTCATTTCCTCAAAAGACTGAACACGTTTACGGTAGAGCCATTCCCAGATTTGATCTGCACGGAATTTTTTTTCTCCCTGTTCAAGTGCCCATTCTTGCATCCCTTGGCGGGTTAAACTATAAATCGACGGTTTCATGTTTTCTCCTTATTTTCTACTCACTTCTGACGAATGACGAAATGACGCTGCCCCTTGTCTTCTTTCTGGGATTTTTGTTCTTTTGAACGTCGTCTATTTCTTTTATCTGTATGATTTCTTTTCTTGTTTTGAGAAGGTTTCTTTCCTTTTCGAGAATCTTTTTCTTCCTCTTTTTTGCGCATTTTTTGGTCAAAGGACGCCCGCTTAGGCACTTGGTTTTCTAAGACAAAATAGGCACAACCATAGCTACAATACTCAAGTAGGTAATCTTGTAAACGACTGATTTTCTCAAGAGACTCTTCTGCTCGCTCATTCTTGTAGAAACCACGTAAGCGCAACTGCTCATTACTCCAGTCTCCAACAATATAATCGAACTTACTTAAAACTTCAGAAAAGCGTTGAGTAAATGCCGTTGCATCAAAAGCATCCTTACTATTTTCAACCAAAGTAAAGGTAAACCCTTCAGCTTCGACTTTATCTCCAGATAGATGAAATTCAGGACCAGGGAATTTATTGTAATTATATAATTCGGGTGCAATCTCTTTACGCATAATATTCCTTTTTAACGTTTACTTAGTACTCTATTTTACCATATTTTCGCCACATTTTCACTTTTAGCATTAAAATGAAAAAAGTCTGACGATTTAAGAATCTCTATTTAAAAACTCGACTTTCCTAGACAAAAAAAACTGGGATTCCCCAGTTTTGAGTGATTATAGGTAAAGTAATTTGAAGAGCGCTACTGCTGCAATAGCTGCTGCAATCGGTGCAACTACTGGTACCCAAGCATACCACCATTTTGAATCACCCTTGTGTTGACCAAGGATTGATTTTGGAAGGAAGGCATGAAGGAGACGTGGTCCAAAGTCACGAGCTGGGTTCAAACCAGGTCCTGTAGGCCCACCAAGAGAAGTTACCAAGGCCATTACTAGGAAACCAAGTGCCAAGTGAGCAACAGAAAGTCCTGAAGCTGTATGAGGCGCTACTTGAGCTTTAATTGCCAAATCAGAGAAGTCAACATTTTGACCAGCTTGAGTTGCCATTTGTTTCATGTATTGGAGAACTTCAGCTCCAAAGAAGTTCTTTGTCAAACCAAGTGCTGCAAAGAAGAGAACGAATGAACCAACGAACTCGTTGATAAAACCGTTAACTGTTGCTGCGAAGCGTGATTCTTTTGTACCGTGGTCCAAACTTGAAATTGTTGAGAAAGTTCCCAAGATATTGTTTGCTTTTTCAGTTTGCAAGTAGTAAGGACGGTGAGTTGCAACAACCAAGGCTTGTCCGAAGATTGCTCCCAAGACTTGTGCAACGATGTATGGTGCTACTTGTGCCCAAGGGAAAAGTCCGCTAACTGCTAGACCAAGAGTGAAGGCTGGGTTGATGTGGTTACCAGAAACATTACCAAACATCAAGGCAGGGATCATAACCCCCATACCGTAACCAACAGCGATAACGAGCCAGCCACTTTGGTGACCTTTCGTACCTTTAAGTTCAACGTTGGCAACTGCACCATTTCCCAAGATGATCAAGATGGCTGTTCCCAAAAATTCAGTGGCATATTTGACTGCCCATGCGAAATCCATTGATAGATTCTCCTTAATATTTTTTAGACAATCCCTATTCTATCAATTTTTAAGCCTTTTAGCAACAGATTTTCTAAAAGAATACTGCGGGAAAACGCTTTTATTTTTGTTCTTAAAAAAAGACCTAACAAAGCTAGTTTGTTAAGTCAAAATTTTGATTATTCTTGACGCTGACCAAAGTCCTTAATCATCTGATCCATTTCTTCACGACTTGGTGTCGTTAGCATATAGAGAAAGTCTCCTTGCAATTCAGCAAAGGCCGCTGGCATGATTTTCTTTACTTTGAACTGCTGACCATATTTAGCGAGCAAGTCTTCTTCTGAATAAACATAGTTAGCATTGGCGCGACGAGATGTTGCCAAGCAGTACAGGGGCTCGAATTGTGAAGCAGGGAATGGCTCATCCGCAACGATCGCTGCATAGCCCTTGTACAAATCAAAAGAATGGGCATAGTTGTAAACATCAATGGTGAACCCACCCGCTGGACGGTTATTGTACTCAATGGCAATATAATCATCACCCTCACGGAAGAACTCGATATGGAAGAATCGCTCTTTCATGCCAAATTCTTTAACGATTGCCTCACCATACTTGCGCAATTTCGGATCCATATCTTTAAGAACATAATAAGAATTGTCCATCTTGTAAATCATGAGATCAAGCGGTGTATGGGCATAGTCAAAGGTCGTAGAAAAGACGATATTTCCATCTCTATCTACCAAACCATCAAAGGTACAGATTTCACTAGAAGTAACAAATTTTTCAAAGAAATAAACGGTTGAATGGTCCCACTCTGCCTTGAAATGATGGATATCCTCTTCTGTTTCAAGCTTGAAGGTTGCTGCTGCTCCCACTCCATTGTCAGGTTTGGCAATCATAGGAAGGCCAATTTCTTTCACAGCTTTGTCAACATCTGCTTCTGTTTCAATGATAGCACCTGGCACAACTGGAACTCCAGCTTTTTTGAAGAGTTTTTTCATCTCAGACTTGAACTTGGTCTTCTTGAGGTCGTCTGGTTTGGCACCAAAGACATTAAATTGTTCACGAAGAGCAGCATCCAACTCTAGCCAGTATTCATTGTGTGATTCGATGCGGTCAATTGGACCATGCTTATAAAAGAGAAAGGCAACTGCACGTTTAACTTCATCAATATTTTCAAGATTATCAACTCGGAAATACTCAGTCAAACTATTGCGCAGTGGCTCATCTAGTTGTTCATAGGGTTCTTGCCCAATCCCTAGAACGGTGATTCCTTTATTGGCTAGCTCAATACTAAACTGTTGGAAATTTTGTGGGTAATAGGGTGAAATTACAAGATAATTCATATGCGACTCCTTTTATAGACTCATGTGACCGAGGAAATATGGCATTTGTTTGCGCCACCATTCCCAGTCATGGGCAACATCGTGCCCCCATTCAGCAAACCAGGCAGGAATTTGTTTTTGGTCAAAGGCTTCTTTTAACTTGTAGTAAGAAGGCAGGCCATCATGCTCCCAAGCACCTAAACCAGTACAAATCACAATCTCAGCCTGACGGTAACGGTCAATAAACCAACCATCATTTTGATTCCAGATATAGTCTACTGGTGAATTTTGATAGATGGCATCGTCGTTGTAGTAATCACCAACGAAGAAACGTGCATCGTAGACACCACTAAGAGTAATGACTTTGGTGAAGACATCCGGATGTTGTAGGAAAAAGTTAAGAGCATGGTAAGCTCCCATAGAGCAACCTGTCGTCATCATGCCATCGAACCAGCCCGTCTTATGCTTGATAAAAGGAATAGCTTCTTCAATAACGTATCGCTCATAAGCACGGTGCATTTCAGCTTGGTCATGACCGTTTTTCCATGTCGCAAGCCAGCTCTCGCTATCGACACTTGAAAGTGTAAAGAACTGAACACGGCCCTCCTCAATAAAGGATGCACATGCATCAATCATGCCAAAATCATAGTATTCATTGTGGCTACCACCTGAGGACGCAAAGACAACAACTGGGATACCTGCGTGTCCGTAACGATTGACGTACATTTCACGATTTAGATGACCACTCCAGTGGCTAAGATGTTCAATATTCATATCCTGTCTCCTTTATACTATTTACCAATTTTCTGCAAAAAAACGTAGACAAGCTGGAAGATTTTCTGACCATGGCACTTCATGGTGAATGGCTCCAGCCTGAACCTTGAGTGAGAGATTTTCCAACTGCACTCCTCCCGCTATCAAATCATGATAATAGCGAAGGGAAGAGTCGATATAGGCCTGCTTAATATTGCCAGCCATAAGTGTCTTATCTGTGTCATCTGCTTCTTCAGTTCCAACATAGATAAAGACACGCTGGTCAGGCAATAGTTTTTTACGCTCGATATAGCGATCAAAGGCTTCTTGGTGAAGCCAGTTAGCTGATGAGAAAACTCCCAAGCACCCAATCTGATCTTGATACTCCAAGCCGATAAACTGGGTAATATTGCCACCAAGTGAAGAGCCTATCATTGCAGTGTGTTTACGGTCTGCTTTTGTCCGATAGTTTTCATCGATAAAAGGCTTAACCACTTCCATGACAAATTCTGCGTACTCGACTCCCTTACCACCAAATTGTTGACCAGGAATATTAGACTCTTGGAATTTCCAAGCTGCATACTCATTCATTCGACCAAGACCATCATTGTCAATAGCCACAACAATCATACGGCTGATATCTGGATTTCGCTTGATAGCAGGAATAATCTTCCAGGAATGTCCAACGTAAGATTCCTTACTATAAAAGACATTTTGTCCATCATGGAAATACACCACAGGATAACTTCTATCCGTGTCTTTTTCATAGTTTTTTGGGAGGAGAACACGAACCCGGCGCTCCTTACCTGTGTAGGGAACCACTAATTTATGCTCTCGCATTTTCAGGTAAAAATATGATTGATTCATTGTCAGAAAACTCTCTATATTCAAAATTTTATCTAATTATATCATAAAAATAGAAAAAAAGTCAGTTTCCGTCCAAATTTAGGACAATAAACTAACTTTTTTTACTTATTTTATCTTTTCCTCTGGTTTTTCTGATTAAAGGAGATCATCGATCAACTCATCGACTGCATCCTTCTCAGCTTGAGGCGTAATTTCAGTAATCATAATTCCTGCTACTGCACGTTCAACCAAACCTTCGACATCCATACGCGCTTCATACTGCTCAGCATTCTTAATCTTAGGATTTGTCTTCGGACGATCGGGTGCAAAAATCGTACAACAGTCTTCAAATGGCTGAATAGAAATTTCAAAGGTATCAATTTCTTGTGCAATGTCAATGATTTCTAGCTTATCCATAGTCACAACTGGACGGATAATTGGGGTATTGGTCACCGCGTTGATAGCCTGCATACTTTCAAGAGTTTGGCTTGCTACCTGACCAAGGCTTTCCCCATTGATGATGACCAAGCCATTTCGTACCTCACGGACACGGTCAGTAATCCGCATCATAAAGCGACGAGTCAGTGTCATCAGATAGGCTTCTGGAGCTTTAGCCTTGATTTCCTCTTGAATCTCCGTGAATGGCACTTCGATAAACTGGATATTACCACCGAATTTGGTCAATTTACGGGTCAAATCTTGCGCTTTCTTGAGGGCACCTGGACTTGTGTAAGGAGGGCTAGCAAAGTGAACAGCCTCAATATCTACACCACGTTTTAGAGCTAGATAACCAGCAACAGGTGAGTCAATCCCACCTGACAACATGAGCATACCTTTACCAGAAGTTCCAACTGGTAAACCACCTGCACCACGAATGGTTTCATATGAAAGGTAGGCTGCTTCTTCACGAATCTCCACCTGAAGGTTAATGTCAGGATTTTTCATTTGTGCCTGCACATTTGGAATAGCTTCAAAAACTGCTCCACCAAGCGTTTGATTGAGTTCACGACTATCGAGTTCAAAGTTGTGGTCGCTACGCTTACTTGAGATTTTAAAGGTCATCCCTTCCTTGTAGATGTCCTTCATAATCTCTTGAACAGCAGACTTCAGAACTTCTACAGATTTTTCAACCTTATATACTGGAGAAAAGTTTTGAATCCCGAAAACTTGCTTGAGTGACTCGGCAACTGCTGTGTAGTCTGCACCATTTAGATAAGCATGGGCACGATCGCGGTCTGCTGTCACTTTGACTTGAGGATAGATGGACAAGACATCTGAGATATTATTACGTAGTTTATTGATGAAACGCATACGATTTTTACCCTTGGTTGAAAGCTCACCATAGCGAATCATAATTTCTGAATACTGCATGAATACTCCTATCTTACTTTTTTAGTTTGATTGTAGATTAATTTTAGTTTAGTCAAAAATTGCTCAACTTGACTCATATCATTTTCTAGGTCTAGACTGAGACGAACTGCTGACTGGGCTTTATCCTTATCAATGCCCATAGCAATCAGGGTCCCAGCAGGTTTCCCAGCCTTGGACGAGCAAGCTGACGTTGTAGAAATGAAAATATCATAGTCTTCAAAAGCATGAACGATGACTTCACCACGAACCCCCTTAATCCCAAAGGTCAGAATATGAGGTGCAAAGTCTTCCTCATCTGAGAAGACAAAAATATCTGGATATTCTAGAAGGGCTTGACGGATGACTTCCTTCATCTGACTTGTTTTGTTCGTAAACAAATCAAGTTTTTCCATAGACAAACGTAGAGCCTTGGCGGTTGCTGCAATACCTGCTACATTCTCAGTAGTTGAACGATAATCACTCTCTTGTCCACCACCAGTTAATAGTGGCATAATCTTCTTACCTGACTTGATATAGACAAATCCAACACCACGAACGCCGTGAAACTTGTGACTCGAGAAAGTCGCAAAGTCCACTCGGTCTGTCAAATACTTTTCTGTCGGAATCTTAGCCAAGGCTTGAACCGCATCAACATGGAAGGAGATAGTCGGCTTATCTGCTAAAAGTTCTGAGATAGCTTCAATAGGTTGGATTGAACCAATTTCATTGTTAACAGCCATGATAGAAACTAAGGTCGTATCAGCTCGAAGCAAATTTGCTAAGGCATCTACATCTACAAAACCTTTTTCATCTACTGGCGCAAAATCCACTTCAAAACCTTGACTTTTCAGCCAAAGAGCAGACTCCTTAACCGCTGGGTGTTCAATCTCAGACACAATAATGTGTTTACCAAACTGAGCTTTTTCAAACGCAACCCCTTTGATAACCCAGTTATCTCCTTCAGTGCCACCAGATGTAAAGTAGATTTCTTCGCTTTTCTTACCAATTAAATCTGCAATCTGTTGACGAGAAGCATCTAAGATTCGTGTTGCCTGCTCCCCCAAACGATGGAGACTAGATGGGTTACCAATAATTTTTGCAGACACCTGCATATAGGTTTCAAGTGCTTCTGGATAGGGCTTTGTAGTTGCCGAATTATCAAAGTAAATCATGGTTTCTCACGCTTTCTAAAATCACTCCTTCTATTGTATCACGAAACAGTTCAGGCGACAAGAAAGGCAGTTCAGGTTCATTTAAGTTTTTTTTAAAGATTTTCGGTATAATGAATTTTAGTAAAGGAGAGATATTATGTCTAATTATCGTAGAACATCAAAACCCAAAACGGAACACATCAAAAAAGGATTTACTGTTTTTCAAAAAACGATTGCTACTATCGGTAGTATTCTGGGGCTGATTACTGCAAGCATCACCATCATGAATGCTATGAATAACAACAACAATAATAATAACTCTAAAAAAGAAACTACGACAACCCAGACAACTGTCATAAAAGAGATTCAAAAGGAATCCCCTAAAGAGAACACTACTCCAAACAAGGACAATACTTCTACAAAGGACAACACACAAGAAGAGACGACAACACAATCTAGTAGTAGTGTAGAAGATAAGAAAGAAGATACTAGCAGTAAAAAAGAACAACCGACTGTTCCTTCTTCTAGCACTCAAACAACAGATACAAAAACGTCTACTACTAATGGAGCTTCCTAAAAGAACGATCTAACAGCCAGTGATTGAATCGCTGGTTTTTTTATTGCTGTCTCCAGCATTTATCAGCAAAAGTTGATCTTTGCAACAGAAAAATGATCAGCCTTTAAACCAATCATTTTTTGAATATATTTTATACTCAATGAAAATCAAAGAGCAAACTAGGAAGCTAGCCGCAGGTTGCTCAAAACACTGTTTTGAGGTTGTGGATAGAACTGACGAAGTCAGTAACAAATATACGGCAAGGCGACGCTGACGTGGTTTGAAGAGATTTTCGAAGAGTATTAGCTAAAAACTAAAAATAGATAGTTTAAAATAGATACCAGTACTAGAACTCCGTTATTTAGCAAATGAACAGCTATGGAATCAAGGATATTCCCTCTACGAGCATAGGCTAAGTAAAATATCACTCCCAGTAAAAAATAAGTTACAAACTCTATCGGATAAAACATATGCAGATAGCCAAAAATCGCAGAACTTATTAGCAATTTCAACCACTTTTGATCTTCTTTAAAAAAATAGTGGCTGAAGAATCCTCTAAATACTAATTCTTCCATGATTGGAGCAAATATACCAATTGCAAAATGAAAGGCGATGAAAAATAGAGGAAAAACACGAGTAACCTGCTCGCTTGTAGCCAGCAAGGCAGCATCGTTAGCGGATGTTGGATTTCCAGTAACCACTTGGATCAGGAGGGTACCTACAATCGCTACTAGTCGAGTAGCCACATAAAATAAAAGGGCTATTCCAAAATCCTTCCATGTGAACTTGAAAACCTTCTGCTGATTCAGAATTTTCTTTTTGTATTGTCGCCAAACAGCAACTAGCAAGAAAGTAGCCAGTACCAAATACCCAATACTAGTCGTCCACTTTAAGGGCAGAGAACTAGAATCTTCGAGAGCCAACATTCTCATGGGAAATGTATTTACATTTATAATCAGTAAGATCATTCCTACAAATTTTAAACTATTTTTCAACTTTTGCAAACCACTACCTCTTCTTTCCTGAACTCCAGCATCTCCACTTACTAACGATGCTTATCTATGCTTTCTTTCTTCTTTATAGATTTCTACTCCCTCAATCAGGGATAATAACACAAGGATGACCCCAATATCTAAATTGATCAAACTACCTCCATTAGCGAATAAATACAAACCCAAGCAGGCTTGCGCTAAGGGATAGGCATATTTATTAAATTTCATAGATACTCCCCAAAGCTTTTTACAAATAAATGAATGAATGAATGAATAGAATTAACTTCTTAGTCTTGCTCACATAAGAGCATCAAATTTCAGATTTACTTTTTTCTACTAGCTACCTCTAAATCCAATCTAATAATACTCTTCATGATTAACTTGTAAGATCAGCTCTATTCTTTTAGGGTTGAACCAGACCACCGATCTACTAAATCATGTTTAGGAACAATTATAGTTTAGCATTTATTTCTAGGAAAAGATTGCTCTTTCTTAAATTGTCATCAAAACATCCTAAATGGTAGAAATTGGCTTGCGACTTAACACAATCGTAAGTTCTTCGTCCCAAGTTAAAAAATTCTGGTCAAAGAACTTCAGTGGCCATCAGCTTCCTCACTTTAAGAAAAAGCGAACAAGACCAGATTCTGTTTATCAGAAAACTAGTTTTGTCCGCTTTTTATAATCGAGATTAGTCTCTTGATCCAATCTCTATGACTTATACTCTTCGAAAATCAAATTCAAACCGCGTCAACGTCGCCTTGCCGTAGGTATATGTTACTGACTTCGTCAGTTCTATTCACAACCTCAAAACAGTGTTTTTAGCTGACTTCGTCAGTCTTATCTACAACCTCAAAGCAGTGCTTTGAGCAACCTTCGGCTAGTTTCCTAGTTTGCTCTTTGATTTTCATTGAGTATTAGATGCTTTTACATCATCTTATTCGTCGTCTTTTTTCTTTCCCATAGCAAACATACCAAGAAGTGCACCTACAACACCAACGGCTGCAAGGCCGGCATTTTCTTTAGTACCTGTCTCTGGGAGCTTGTATGGATGACTTGCAGGTGCTTGGTAAGTCTTATCTTGTGACATAGCAAGAGCTACAAGAGACTGCTCATCTGTGTATTCTGGGATTACTTCTTGAACAGCTGCTGCTTCACCATTCACACCACCAGTAAATTCTGGGACTTCATGGATAGCTGCTTCTGCTCCATTGACACTGCCTGTGTATTCTGGGCTTACTTCCTGAACAGCTACTTCTTCACCTGCTGTACCAATAGCTCCTGTGTATTCTGGGATTTCCACTACTGGTGCTACTTCATCGCCTGCTGTGCCAATAGCTCCTGT
>NZ_JAPVZN010000003.1:0-196438 GCF_041432385.1 Streptococcus sp. 27098_8_91 | reverse complement strand
TAATCCGCCATAGCTCAGTTGGTAGTAGCGCATGACTGTTAATCATGATGTCGTAGGTTCGAGTCCTACTGGCGGAGTATGTAGACGTTCCGAGGAACGTCTTTTTTTATCTTTCAGGGGTCATCTTGATCCTTTTTAATTTTGCTCTTTATTAATATTTAATATCTTTTATAAGTTTGTTAGATTTGAGTGTTTTATTTGAAGTAATTTTTATTCCTTTTAATAGGTCTTAAAAGATTTTCTAGGCATTCTATTTCTTTTATCAGCGATAGCTGATAAATAATGTTCAGAAATATTAGTAAAATCCATTTATTTCGGTTGTCCATTTTGTCTTAATAAGCCATTAGAATGTTCATTGAGCCCCCGTTGACCAGGACAGTCTGAACCCGCAAAGAAAATATCAATGTCATGCGCATTGGAAATAGATTTCCAATTAGAAAATTCTTTCCCACAATCAAAAGTTATAGACCTAAAAAGGTGGCTAGGGACTTGAGACAACCATTGATTAATAGAAGCCTCAATATCACTTGCTCTCCGTCCATTGGTTTTCAGTGCGATGATGTTTTTGAGCAGCGTTCTACTTTGGTAATAACTGCATTTTTGTATTTTTCTCCCACAATTGTATCCCCTTCTAGATGACCGAATTCCGTCTTAAAATCGGGATAACTGTCTGCTCTCTCACGTAAATCTCTACGAAACGCTTGTTTTTCTTGTTTTTCGCTATGATCATTTGCTTTTCTGGAGGTCCTCTTTCTTAAAAATACCGTGGGTCTGCTAGTCGATAGAGAGTTCTCATAGAATCTGGATGAGCTCCGTTAATGACATCAAGGCTCCAGCTTCTAAATGAGTTTGAATAAAGTTTTTTTCTGCTTGCGAAAGACTGGTTTTATTCCTGCCACAGCGATTCTTATTGACTTTATATTGCTTATAGCAATCATAAGCAGAGTGCCCTTCTTTCAGATAGTTGATGACCTTGTAGATTGTCTGTTTTGATCTTCCTAGTGAGTTCGCAATATCTAGAACTTTTATGTTTTCTTGAAAGTAAGCCTTTATCATTACGAGTTCGTTTGTGGTAAGATGTATATAGGTTATTTATGTTAGTTCCTATCAGACAAATGTGTTAGTTTATCTGAGCCTAACAAAGATGGCTTTTTCTGTCTAGTTTAATTTTACAAATTGGGATTATAAAGTATACTAGCATAATTCCTACAGTATTATTTTCATTACAGAAATTTTAGATGTTTTTTTGAAATGTAGTATTGTGCCCCTGATCTGTTAGTTTTCTTTATCTGTTATTTATTTGAATATTCATTATAGTACATGATGGAAGTATCTGCCCTGGTTCTTCTATTTTTTTGTTATACTCATTTTATCAATAGAAATGGAGTCAAATAAAATGATTGAACAGATTTATGAACAATATCTTGATTTTTATGATGTTATTGAAAAGGAATATAGTTATTTAGTAGATAATGATTTAGAATGGGAAGTTTTTCATCTTCGATTTTTACTCTATTATTTAGTTCGGTACAAGTTTGATATTATGCATCCTTTATTTTCTTACCACTATAGAGCTTGCTACCGTTTGTACATTGAACAGTTATTGATTTCAAATGATTATGTTCTAGTTTAATCTTTATTTATCGTTATTTCCGAACAATTTTATTATTTTATCTTATCATAATAAAAATTTGCAATATTTTTTCAATATGATTTTTTCAATTTTCTCTAAATTCCTAATGTTTCAGGTATTTGGTCTTGAAAAAATAGAGAATCTTTATTATAATAAATTGTAAGATATAATTGCAGGTGAGATTCCTGCCATGTATGTGAGAAAGGAAGAGCCTAAGGGCTCAGACAAGATTATGACTTCAGTTGTTGTTGTAGGTACCCAGTGGGGTGATGAAGGTAAAGGGAAGATTACAGACTTCCTTTCAGCTAATGCAGAAGTGATTGCACGTTACCAAGGTGGTGATAATGCTGGTCACACAATTGTGATTGATGGAAAGAAATTTAAGTTGCACTTGATTCCTTCTGGAATTTTCTTCCCTGAAAAAATTTCTGTCATTGGGAATGGGATGGTTGTAAATCCTAAGTCACTTGTGAAAGAGTTGAGCTATCTTCATGATGAAGGTGTTACAACAGATAATCTACGTATTTCTGATCGTGCGCATGTTATTTTGCCGTACCACATCGAGTTAGACCGTCTGCAAGAAGAAGCTAAGGGTGAAAATAAGATTGGTACTACTATCAAGGGTATTGGTCCAGCTTATATGGATAAGGCTGCTCGCGTTGGGATTCGTATTGCGGATCTTTTGGATAAGGAGATTTTCCGTGAGCGTTTAGAACGTAACCTTGCTGAGAAGAATCGTTTGTTTGAAAAATTGTATGAAAGCAACCCTATTTCAATTGATGATATTTTTGAAGAATATTATGAATATGGTCAACAAATTAAGCAATATGTGACAGATACTTCTGTTATCTTGAATGATGCGCTCGATAATGGTAAACGTGTCTTATTTGAAGGTGCCCAAGGTGTCATGTTAGATATTGACCAAGGTACGTATCCATTTGTTACATCATCAAACCCTGTTGCTGGTGGTGTGACGATCGGTTCAGGTGTTGGTCCAAGCAAGATTGACAAGGTTGTAGGTGTATGTAAAGCCTATACAAGTCGTGTTGGTGATGGGCCTTTCCCAACTGAATTGTTTGATGAAGTGGGAGAACGCATTCGTGAAGTAGGTCATGAGTATGGTACAACTACAGGTCGTCCACGTCGTGTAGGTTGGTTTGACTCAGTTGTGATGCGTCATAGTCGCCGTGTTTCTGGAATTACGAATCTTTCTTTGAACTCTATCGATGTTTTGAGTGGTTTGGATACAGTTAAAATCTGTGTAGCTTATGATCTTGATGGTCAACGCATTGACTACTATCCAGCTAGTCTTGAACAATTGAAACGTTGCAAGCCTATCTATGAAGAGTTACCAGGTTGGTCAGAAGATATTACCGGAGTTCGTAATTTGGAAGATCTTCCTGAGAATGCGCGTAACTATGTTCGTCGTGTGAGTGAATTGGTTGGTGTTCGTATTTCTACTTTCTCAGTAGGTCCTGGTCGTGAACAAACAAATATTTTAGAAAGTGTTTGGTCCTAAGAGATTTTTAAGATTTGTTTAAGATAGGTCGGGTATACTATAGACAGTTACAAGAAGACCTCCTAACTTGTTGTAACAAATATCCTAAACTTTTCTTTTTCATAATAATCTCCCTATAAAGTCACCGCATTCGGTGGCTTTTTTTGTGTTGGGATTCATGATATAATAATAAAACTGACAAGTAGGAAAAGGGAAATTGATGAATTATACAGTTGAAGAAAAAGAAGTCTTTATGAGGGAAGCTTTGAGAGAGGCGAAGATTGCTTTAGAGCATGATGAAATCCCAATTGGTTGTGTGATTGTCAAGGATGGAGAAATCATTGGTCGTGGGCATAATGCGCGTGAGGAGTTACAACGAGCGGTTATGCACGCGGAGATTATGGCCATAGAGAATGCGAACCTGAGTGAGGAGAGCTGGCGCTTGCTGGATTGCACGCTTTTTGTGACTATTGAGCCGTGTGTCATGTGTAGTGGGGCGATTGGGCTTGCTCGTATCCCTAAGGTAGTTTATGGGGCTAAAAACCAGAAATTTGGCGCTGCTGGCAGCCTCTACGATATTTTAACAGATGAGCGCCTCAATCACCGTGTGGAAGTTGAAACTGGGATTTTGGAAAGTGAATGTGCAGGTATTATGCAGGAATTTTTCAGAAATCGACGGAAAAAATAATTTCTCTTTTAAAATCTTGGGAAATGTGGTATAATAACTAATGGAGCAACAGTTCTGCGTGAAGCGGGTCAGGGGAGGAATCCAGCAGCCCTAAGCGAGTGTGAATTGTGTGCTCTTTTTTCGTGCTTTTTTCGAATAAATAAGATAAAATAGCCTAGAATAAAAGACAATAGAAAAGAGAATAATATGAAAATTCGTGGTTTTGAATTGGTTTCTAGTTTTACAGATGAAAATTTATTGCCCAAGCGTGAGACAGCGCATGCGGCTGGTTACGACTTAAAGGTTGCTGTGCGTACAGTTATTGCGCCAGGAGAGATTGTCTTGGTTCCGACAGGGGTTAAGGCTTATATGCAGCCGACTGAGGTTCTCTACCTCTATGATCGTTCTTCAAATCCTCGTAAGAAGGGTTTGGTTTTAATTAACTCAGTTGGAGTCATTGATGGGGATTATTATGGAAATCCTGGGAATGAAGGGCATATTTTTGCGCAGATGAAGAATATCACAGACCAAGAGGTTGTTCTTGAAGTTGGTGAACGTGTGGTCCAGGCTGTCTTTGCTCCTTTCTTAATTGCAGATGGAGATGCGGCTGATGGTGTTCGAACTGGTGGATTTGGATCGACAGGGCACTAGAATGAAGATTATCTTTGTACGTCATGGGGAGCCAGATTATTGTGAGTTAGAGGAGCGTTCTTATACGGGATTTGGGATAGATTTGGCACCCTTGTCTGATAAGGGACGGCAGCAAGCCCAGGAACTGAGAAAAAATCCTTTACTACCTTCAGCTGAAATAATCATATCTTCTGCAGTCACAAGAGCTTTAGAAACGGCTTTTTATGTGGTTTGTGCTACGGGACTTCCTTTGAGAGTGGAGCCATTATTACATGAATGGCAGGTCTATGAAAGTGGCGCAGATAATTTTGAAAAAGCTCGTACTATGTTTCTAGAAAATAAGGGGGAGTTACTTCCTAATAGTCCTATTCAATATGAGACAGCTACGGAAATGAAGTCTCGTTTTCTAGAATGTATGTCTAAGTATCGAGAACATCAGACTGTGGTAGTTGTTGCTCATCGAATGCTCATGCGCCAGTTTGTGCCAAATGAGAAGATTGATTTTTGCCAAGTGATTGAGTGTGAGTTAGAGATATAGAAAGAGGTTTATCATCGCAAAGAAAAAAGCGACATTTGTGTGTCAAAATTGTGAATATAATTCACCAAAGTATCTAGGACGGTGTCCAAACTGTGGATCTTGGTCTTCTTTTGTAGAAGAGGTGCGACCGGGCACTAAGATGAAGATTGTTTTTGTGCGTCATGGAGAGCCAGATTATAGTATGCTTGATAAACTTGAAAATCCGCGACTCTATAGTGGTTTTGGTCGTGATTTAGCACCATTGACAGGAAAAGGTCGCAGTCTGGCAAAAGAAGTTGCTAAAACTGCATGTTTTGGAAAGGCAGAGATTATTATTTCATCGTCTGTGACGAGGGCTTTAGAAACAGCACATTATATAGCGGTTGAAACAGGATTGGACTTATTTGTGGAGCCGTTTTTTCATGAGTGGCGTCCAGACTTAGATGGCACTAACTCTGATTTAACTAGTGTATTGGTAGCTCATGAATATTATCTAAAACATCAAGGAGGTTTATCTGAAGATTCTCCTTATCGCTATGAAACTGATCTAGAGATGCGTCATCGTTTTTTAAGTGCTTTGGAAAAATATAAAAATTATAAAACTATTATCATTGTAACTCACGGAATGCTCATGCGGCAATTTGTACCAGACGAGAAGATTAATTTTTGCCAAGTGATTGAATGTGAGATAGAAATTTAGAAAGAGGTTTATCATCGCAAAGAAAAAAGCGACATTTGTATGTCAAAATTGTGGGTATAATTCCCCTAAATATCTAGGACGTTGTCCAAACTGTGGGTCTTGGTCTTCTTTTGTTGAGGAAGTTGAGGTTACAGAAGTCAAGAATGCGCGTGTGTCCTTAACAGGTGAGAAAACCAAGCCCATGAAACTGGCTGAAGTAACATCCATCAATGTCAATCGAACCAAGACCGAAATGGAGGAGTTTAATCGTGTTCTCGGTGGAGGTGTGGTACCAGGAAGCCTCGTCCTTATAGGTGGAGATCCTGGAATTGGGAAGTCGACTCTCCTCTTACAAGTATCAACCCAGCTGTCTCAAGTCGGAACAGTTCTCTACGTCAGTGGGGAGGAGTCAGCCCAGCAGATTAAGTTACGAGCGGAGCGCTTGGGGGATATCGATAGTGAGTTTTATCTCTATGCCGAGACCAATATGCAAAGTGTTCGTGCAGAAGTAGAGAGAATTCAGCCAGATTTTCTCATCATCGACTCCATCCAAACCATTATGTCTCCTGAGATTTCAGGGGTTCAAGGCTCTGTTTCTCAAGTGCGGGAAGTAACTGCAGAGCTCATGCAGTTGGCTAAGACCAATAACATCGCCATCTTTATCGTCGGCCATGTGACCAAGGAAGGAACCTTGGCGGGTCCGCGTATGTTGGAGCACATGGTGGACACGGTGCTTTACTTTGAAGGGGAGCGCCACCATACCTTCCGTATCTTGAGAGCAGTCAAAAACCGTTTTGGTTCCACTAATGAGATTGGCATCTTTGAGATGCAGTCAGGTGGACTGGTTGAGGTTCTTAATCCGAGTCAAGTTTTCCTAGAGGAGCGTTTAGACGGTGCGACTGGTTCCTCCATCGTAGTGACCATGGAAGGAACACGTCCGATTCTTGCAGAAGTGCAGGCCTTGGTAACACCGACTATGTTTGGAAATGCCAAGAGGACTACAACAGGACTTGACTTCAATCGTGCTAGTTTGATTATGGCTGTTTTGGAGAAACGGGCAGGCTTGCTCCTTCAAAATCAGGATGCTTATCTTAAATCAGCTGGAGGTGTTAAATTAGATGAGCCTGCTATTGACTTGGCAGTTGCGGTTGCTATAGCTTCGAGCTATAAGGACAAGCCAACCAATCCTCAGGAATGTTTTGTAGGAGAATTAGGTTTGACTGGAGAAATTCGGCGCGTCAATCGTATCGAGCAGCGCATCAATGAAGCAGCGAAACTTGGATTTACAAAAATCTATGTACCGAAAAATTCCTTGACAGGTATTAATCCACCTAAGGAGATTCAGGTGATTGGGGTGACGACTATCGGAGAAGTTTTGAAGAAGGTTTTCTCCTAATAGTTGTATCCAGGTATAGATTACTAATCATTTTATTGCTAACATTTATTAAAACAAGGAGGAATTTCTGATGAAATTTTCTATGGACAGTCATATGCAATTTCCTTTGGTAGAGTTGTCTCTCAATCAAGGAGAAACCGTCTATATCCAGCGGGGTAGCATGGTCTACCACACACCCAATGTAAGTCTCAATACTCAGCTCAATGCTAGCGGTTCTGGTTTAGGACGTTTTGTCAAAGCTGTGGGGCGTTCCATGGTTTCTGGCGAAAGTACCTTTATCACCCAAGCTATTGCTGAGTCTGACAACGGCAACCTTGCTCTAGCACCAGATACTCCTGGTCAAGTGATTGCTCTGGAACTAGGTGAAAAACAATATCGACTGAATGATGGGGCTTTTCTAGCTCTTGATGGTACGGCCTTCTATACAATGGAACATCAGTCTATTGGTAAAGCTCTCTTCGGAGGGCAAGGCGGTCTCTTTGTGATGACTACCCAAGGCCAGGGAACTCTCTTGGCCAATACTTTTGGCTCTATCAAAAAAATTGAGCTTCAAAACCAAGAAATAACTATTGACAATGCCCATGTGGTGGCTTGGAGTCAATCTTTGGACTATCATATTCACTTAGAAAATGGCTTCTGGCAGTCTATTGGTACGGGTGAAGGAGTGGTTAATACCTTCCGAGGTACTGGTGAAGTCTATGTACAAAGTCTCAATCTTCAGAGCTTTGCAGGTTCACTCAATAAGTATATCCAAAAAGGATCATAAACATAAAACTAGGACAGAAGCCCAAGCTAGAAGCTGGATGTCTCTGTCCTGGTTTTTTAATAAGGAGGTTGACAGCTGACAAGACAAAGAAAAGATGGTAAGATAGAAGATAAATAATTTGGTATTCAAATTATCTGGTAGACTAGAAAGTGAATTGTCATGTCCTATTTTGAAAATTTTTTAAAAGCCAATCAAGCCTATGTAGAACTGCATGGAGATCTTCATTTATCAATCAAACCAAAGACCAAGGTTGCAATCGTAACTTGTATGGACTCGCGTTTACATGTTGCGCCAGCTCTTGGGTTGGCTCTGGGAGATGCTCATATTTTGCGAAATGCGGGTGGTCGAGTGACGGAGGATATGATTCGCTCGCTTGTGATTTCCCAACAACAAATGGGAACAAGGGAAATTGTGGTGCTCCATCATACAGACTGTGGTGCACAGACATTTGAAAATGGTCCTTTTCAGGAGTATTTGAAAAAAGAACTAGGAGTGGATGTTTCTGACAAGGACTTTTTGCCTTTTCAAGACATTGATGAAAGTGTTCGTGAGGATATGAGATTGCTACAGGAATCTCCTCTAATCCCAGATGATGTTGTTATTTCAGGTGCGGTTTACGATGTGGATACAGGAAGGATGACAGTCGTAAAACTGTAAGGATTAAATGTAGAAAGATAGTGTATGAAGAAAAATATTATTTTATTTGTTTTTATTGTATTAGTGTGTATTGGTTTACAGTATGAGACCATGTATTTTACAGATGGATCGATGTCTGGAACGGAATATGGAGTGATGGGACTTTCCATCTTTCTAGCACTCTTTTATATGATTCCAGCTGTTTATCTCCTATACCGCATTGGACATAAATGGGGAACACCAAGAAAGTCTATAACTTTGTCCTTATTGGGTGGGATATTTATTTCGGGTTGGTTATCTAGCTTTGCTAATACCTATATCCATGATTTACTGGGGGATCTTTTCCCAGATAGTGCATTTTTAAATGCCTTTGAAAGTGCCATTGTTGCTCCGATTGTAGAGGAACCTTTAAAATTACTACCTCTTGCCTTTGTTTTGTATTTAATTCCAATTAAAAAATTGAAATCAATCTTTTTACTAGGGATTGCTTCAGGTTTAGGGTTTCAAATGATTGAGGATATCAGCTATATTCGCTCGGATTTACCAGAGGGCTTAGCTTATACAATTTCTCGGATTTTAGAGCGAATAACGTCTGCTCTTGCCTCGCATTGGACTTTTTCAGGACTTGCCATACTAGGTCTTTACTTGCTTTACAGGGCTTATAAAGGTCAGAAGGCAGAACTGAAGTCTGGTTTGAACTATCTTGGTTTGGCTTTTGGAACGCACTTCTTATTCAACTCGCCTATTGTAGAGTTAGAGACAGAGTTGCCCCTTGCTTTTCCTCTTGTAACAGCTATTACTCTTTATAGCTTTTATCAGGCTTTCCACTTTGTTGAGAGGGACAATGATGTGATGACAAAATAGATTTCTTAAAAGATTATAACAAGAGTATAAATGTTTGTTCTTGTTTTATTTTTTATTGAAAAATCAAGAAAAAAGCGCTACAATGGTAGTTGGAAAAATGTTGTGAAAAAACACAAGTGATACATAAATACTGGAGGAAATCATGTCTTTTTCTGATTTAAAGCTGTTTGCCCTTTCTTCAAATAGAGAATTGGCAGAGCGTGTGGCGCAAGAGATTGGGATAGAGTTGGGAAAATCGACTGTACGTCAATTTTCAGATGGAGAAATTCAAGTTAATATCGAAGAATCGATCCGTGGGAAACACGTCTTTATCCTACAATCAACTAGCTCACCTGTAAATGACAATCTGCTAGAAATTTTGATTATGGTAGATGCTTTGAAACGCGCCAGTGCAGAATCTGTCAACGTTGTTATGCCTTACTATGGCTATGCACGTCAGGATAGAAAGGCGAGAGCGCGTGAGCCAATCACTTCAAAACTTGTGGCAAATATGCTTGAAGTGGCTGGAGTGGATCGTTTGTTGACGATTGACTTGCATGCTGCACAGATTCAGGGATTTTTTGATATTCCTGTCGATCACTTGATGGGTGCTCCTTTAATTGCAGACTACTTTGAGCGTCGTGGCATGGTTGGTTCTGACTATGTGGTTGTCAGTCCGGACCATGGTGGGGTGACTCGTGCTCGTAAATTGGCAGAGTTTTTGAAAACTCCGATTGCCATTATTGATAAACGTCGTAGCGTGGACAAGATGAATACCAGTGAAGTGATGAACATCATTGGTAAGGTAGAAGGTAAGACTTGTATTTTGATTGACGATATGATCGATACAGCTGGAACTATTTGCCATGCGGCGGATGCTCTTGCAGAAGCTGGTGCTGTCGAAGTTTACGCAAGCTGTACGCACCCAGTTCTTTCAGGGCCTGCTATGGACAATATCCAGAAATCAGCGATTAAAAAATTAGTTGTTTTGGATACCATCTACTTACCAGAAGAACGTTTGATTGATAAGATTGAGCAAATCTCTATTGCTCACCTTCTTGCGGATGCTATCGTCCGTATCCACGAAAAACGTCCTCTATCTCCATTATTTAGTATTGAGAAAAAAATCTAACGAATTCATTGGATAAGACAAAACTCCTAACAAAGTGATAGACCTTGTTGGGAGTTTTTTGGTAGCAGAATTCTGCAAACCCTTTCAAAATATGCTATACTGATGAAAAAGGAGGATTTTTATGACTCAAGAATTTATCAATCCAAGTGATGGTGTGATTCGTCAGTATCTAGCAACTAGTAAGACTCTAGCAGTAGTGGGCTTGTCTGATCGTGAAGAAACAACTAGCAATCGAGTGACAAAGGAAATGCAGGCTCGTGGCTATAAAATCATACCAGTAAACCCCAAGGCTGCAGGTGGTGAAATCTTGGGAGAAAAGGCTTATGCCAGCCTAGCTGAGATTCCTTTTCCTGTAGATATCGTTAATGTCTATCGTCGTAGTGAGTTTCTACCAGATGTGGCACGAGATTTTCTCAAGGCTGATGCTAAGATTTTCTGGGCGCAACTAGGACTTGAAAGTCTAGAAGCGGAAGAAATCTTGCGTGCTGGAGGTTGCAATGATATCGTGATGAACCGTTGTATTAAGAGAGAACATACACGCTTAATTCTTGAACAATAAAAAGGTAGCTTGCGGGCTACCTTTTGTCTTAGAAAATACCGATGAGTGTTTGCATACCCAGGCTAGTCAGGATGATGGCAATCCAGCAGAAGGCACCAAGAAGAATGGATTTACCGCTGGACTTAATCATAGCAATGAGATTGGTTTTGAGACCGATAGCGCTCATGGCCATGATGATGAGGAATTTAGATAGTTGTTTGAGAGGTGCAAAGAAGCTACTGCTGACACCGAAGGAAGTAAGGATGGTGGTTAGCAGGGAAGCTAGGATGAAGTAGAGAATGAAAACAGGGAAGATTTTTTTAAGTTTTACTCCTTGGTTGTTGCCTCGTTGATGACTTTGCCAGTAAGAGAGGAAGAGAGTGATAGGGATAATAGCTAGGGTACGGGTCAATTTGACGATAGTAGCAGACTCAAGAGTGTTTGTGTGGTAAAGACTATCCCAGGCGCTGGCAGTGGCTGTTACAGAGGAAGTATCATTGACCGCAGTACCTGCAAAGAGGGAGAAGCCCTCATTTGATAGGTGAAGCCAGGTTCCTAGGGTTGGGAAAATAAGCGCTGCTAAGACATTGAAGAAAAAGATAACAGAGATGGATTGGGCGACTTCTTTTTCCTTGGCATGGATGACGGGAGCTGTCGCTGCAATGGCAGAACCTCCACAGATAGAGGAACCAACACCGATCAAGGTAGCTAGTTTTGTATCTAAATCAAAAAAGCGTTGGAAAAGATAAGCTACAATCAAGGCTATAGAAATGGTAGATAGAATGACAGGAAGGGAAGATTTTCCTACTGCAAAAACTTGAGAGATATTGAGTCCAAACCCAAGCAAGATAACAGCATACTGAAGCAATTTCTTGGAGCTGTAAGTCAAACCAGCATCTAGTTGTTTATAGGAAGTGAGAAATGGGTGGAGAATCATGCCAATAAAGATGGCAAAAACAGGAGCTCCTACAACAGGCAGAAAGCCTCCTAAAACCCAAGAGATGATAGAAATGATCAGACAGGCTAACAGTCCTGCCCAATTTTTTGATAGAAATGACATAAAAACCTCCGAAAATAAATACTCCTTATTATAATCTTATCTCGGAAAAAAGTAAATAGAAAGCCTTTGGAAGGCTAATTCTGGATGTAATTTTGCGGTCAGAGAGCTTTTGTAGTATAATAGACATATGTTCTTTAAGCAAGGAGGGTATCTATGGACTTAACCAAGCGATTTAATAAACAATTAGATAAGATTCAAGTTTCCTTGATTCGTCAGTTTGACCAGGCTATTTCAGAGATTCCTGGAGTCCTGCGGTTGACCTTGGGAGAACCAGATTTTACAACGCCAGATCATGTCAAGGAGGCTGCAAAGCGAGCCATCGATCAAGACCAATCCTACTATACAGGGATGAGCGGTTTGTTGACCTTACGCCAAGCAGCTAGTGATTTTGTAAAAGAAAAGTATCAGTTGGACTACAATCCTGAAAATGAAATCTTGGTTACAATTGGTGCGACAGAAGCTTTATCAGCTACTTTGACAGCCATTTTGGAGGAAGGAGACAAGGTTCTCTTGCCAGCTCCTGCCTATCCTGGCTATGAGCCAATAGTTAATCTAGTTGGTGCAGAGATTGTCGAAATTGATACAACTGAAAATGGTTTTGTTTTGACGCCTGAGATGTTGGAAAAGGCAATTTTGGAGCAGTGGGACAAGCTCAAGGCAGTTATTCTCAACTATCCAGCCAACCCTACAGGAATCACTTATAGTCGCGAGCAATTAGAAGACTTGGCAGCTGTTTTACGTAAGTATGAGATTTTCGTAGTCTGTGATGAAGTCTACTCAGAATTGACCTATACAGGGGAAAATCATGTATCGCTGGGTACTATGCTGAGAGATCAGGCCATTATCATCAATGGTCTATCCAAATCCCATGCCATGACAGGTTGGCGTTTAGGTTTTATCTTTGCACCAGCAAACTTTACAGCTCAACTCATCAAGAGTCACCAGTACTTGGTCACTGCCGCAAACACCATGGCTCAACACGCAGCGGTAGAAGCTTTGACAGCTGGTAAGAATGATGCGGAACCTATGAAGAAGGAATATATCCAACGTCGGGACTACATTATCGAGAAGATGACTGCACTTGGTTTTGAGATTATCAAACCAGATGGTGCTTTTTATATCTTTGCTAAGATTCCAGCAGGCTATAATCAAGATTCCTTTGCTTTTCTGAAAGATTTTGCCCAGAAAAAGGCTGTCGCCTTCATCCCTGGTGCTGCCTTTGGACAGTATGGAGAGGGCTATGTTCGCCTATCTTATGCAGCTAGCATGGGAACCATCAGAGAAGCTATGAAACGACTTGAGGAGTACATGAGAGAAGCATGATTCAATCTATCACAAGTCAGGGTTTAGTACTTTACAATCGAAATTTTCGAGAGGATGATAAGCTTGTTAAAATCTTTACAGAACAGGCAGGCAAGCGCATGTTTTTTGTGAAACACGCTGGTCAATCAAAACTGGCTCCGGTTATTCAGCCCTTGGTGCTAGCTCGTTTTCTCTTGCGCATCAATGATGATGGACTCAGTTATATTGAGGATTATCATGAGGTGATGACCTTTCCAGGGATCAATAGTGATCTCTTTACCATGGCTTATGCGACCTATGTGGCAGCCTTGGCTGATGCGAGTTTGCAGGATAATCAGCAGGACGCTCCTTTATTTGCTTTTTTGCAGAAGACATTAGAGCTGATGGAAGAGGGCTTAGATTATCAGGTCTTGACTAATATTTTTGAAATTCAGATTTTGACACGGTTTGGGATTGGTCTAAACTTTAATGAGTGTACTTTTTGTCATCGAGTAGGTCAGGCCTTTGACTTTTCTTTCAAATATGGAGCCTGTCTTTGCCCAGAGCATTATCATGAGGATGAGAAACGATGTCATCTAAATCCCAATATTCCTTATCTGCTCAATCAATTTCAAGCCATTGATTTTGATACTCTGGAGACTATTTCGCTCAAGTCAGAAATTAAGCAAGACTTGCGTAAGTTTATGGACCAGATTTACGAAGAGTACGTCGGGATTCACCTAAAATCAAAGAAATTTATTGATTCCCTAGCCGATTGGGGACAATTACTAAAAGAGGAAGACAAATGAAAAAAATCGCAGTAGATGCAATGGGTGGCGATTATGCACCTCAAGCTATTGTAGAGGGAGTCAATCAAGCTCTTGCTGACTTTTCAGATATTGAGATTCAACTTTACGGAGATGAAAGTAAAATTAAGCAATATCTAACAGCTACAGAGCGCGTTAGTATTATCCATACTGATGAAAAAATCGATTCAGACGATGAGCCTACAAGAGCCATCCGTAAGAAGAAAAATGCCAGTATGGTCTTGGCGGCCAAGGCTGTCAAAGATGGAGAGGCAGATGCTGTTCTTTCTGCAGGAAATACAGGTGCTTTGCTTGCGGCCGGATTTTTCATCGTAGGTCGTATCAAGAATATCGATCGACCTGGGCTTATGTCAACCTTGCCAACTATTGATGGGAAAGGTTTTGATATGCTAGATCTCGGTGCCAATGCAGAAAACACAGCCCATCACCTTCATCAATATGCCATCCTAGGTTCTTTCTACGCTAAAAATGTTCGTGGAATTGCAAAACCACGAGTTGGTTTGCTTAATAACGGGACCGAGAGCAGCAAGGGAGATCCACTCCGCAAGGAAACTTATGACTTGCTAGTAGCTGATGAGAGTTTGAACTTTATCGGTAATGTGGAAGCGCGTGATTTAATGGATGGCGTTGCTGATGTAGTCGTAACAGATGGTTTCACGGGAAACGCTGTGCTCAAATCCATTGAAGGTACAGCCATGGGAATCATGGGCTTACTAAAAAATACCATTACAGGTGGCGGTTTGCGAGCTAAATTAGGTGCTCTTCTTCTTAAGGATAGTCTTAGAGGTTTGAAAAAGCAGCTCAACTATTCTGACGTTGGAGGTGCAGTCTTGTTTGGTGTCAAGGCGCCGGTTGTCAAGACTCATGGATCAAGTGATGCCAAGGCTGTGTACAGTACGATTCGTCAGATTCGTACCATGCTAGAAACAGACGTAGTTGCTCAAACTGCGCGTGAATTTTCAGGAGAATAATATATATGACAGATAAAGAAATTTTTAACCGTATCGTGACCATCATCCAAGAACGTCAAGGAGAAGACTTTGTAGTCACAGAGGCCTTGAGCTTGAAGGATGATTTGGATGCTGATTCGGTAGATTTGATGGAATTCGTACTAACCATTGAGGATGAATTTGGAATTGAAATCAGTGATGAAGAAATCGACCATCTTCAAAGTGTGGCAGATGTATTAAAAGCCATTAAAGATAAAATCTAACATATAGCAACATGCAAGTCATGTTGTTTTTTTGTTTTTCGAAAAAGATAAGATTTTGAAATTTTATAGTTGAGTTTACGAATAAAGAGATAAGAACAAAAAAGGAGGATTGCTGATGTATGTGACAGGTCTTTATCCGTGGTTGATCAAGTGGTTTTTAAAATAAATTTGATTTAATTGTTTATTTTAAAATGATTTCTCGAATAGACAAGTGAGAAGAAGAGGAAGGAGATTACTTCATGTTTATACCAAGCTTGTATCCATGGTTAATTAAGTGGTTTTTGAAATAAATAAATTTATTTTAAATTATTTTTCGAATAGATAAGTAAGAAGAAAAGGAAGGAGATTAGAAATGATTATTTCAGTTATTTATCCAATTTGGCTTTTAAAATGGTTTAAAGGTTAAAAATTGCAAACAAAAAACTATAAAAATAAAGGAGAAAAAAGATGACAAACTTTGACAAAATGGAACAGAACTTTGTAGCTCTTACAGAAGAAGAGCTAATGGAAGTGGATGGGGGGTCGGTTACCGCCGTAGTTGTAGGAGGTGTCTTACTAATTGGTGGTATTGCTTGGGGCTATTTTATGTAATAATAAGGAGAGAAAAAATGAATTTAAATAAATGGACAGAATTGACAGAAGAAGAATTGATGAATACAGAAGGTGGATCAATTACCATAGCCACGGTTGGTGCAGGATTGGCAATTTTCCTTGGTGGTCGATTAATTGGTCAAGATTTAAAACGTAAATTTGGATAGAAGTGAACTTGTATGAAAAATCTAAAAAATGTAATGGGAGCCTTTTTAATTATTTTTGGAGTGCTTTGTATATTGGGGGATTTACATGTAATCACCTTTAATGTTGAAAAATATTTCCAAACAGAGTTATTTGTTCCGATGCTTATTTTGATGATGAGTTATTTAGATTCAGGTAAAGACAAGGTTTAAAGAGAACTATTATTAGTATGTGGCAAATGCTATAGAATAATCATCTTTTAGTTGTTATCAATGAAATAAGAACTAAAAAAATGGAGAAATAAATGAATATCTCAGAAGAATGTGCGGCTATAATTATATCAGCCTCAGGAATAGTAGGACTTTTGGTTGGAGTAGCTATTGGATTAGCTAGTATTATTTAAAAAGGAGTAGATGAAAGATGAAGAAACTGGATGAAAAATTTGCTATTATGACAGAGGAAGACTTGGCTGTAACTAAGGGAGGTTTCATTGTTACTACTTCTACAGCAGTGGCTTGGGGTGTTTTAGGAGTCGTTACCTATATGTATGGGCGTCATTTGGGAAGTAGACGTTAATTTAAAAATTTGTGGCAAATCGTAAAAGAAAATCAAGTATGAATCGCAACACTGATCTCAATACATTGTTACCATAGTTCCTTTGGTGGCAATGGGTCTCAATCTCGTACTTCATGTAATTCGTACAGGTTCGTTGTTATCCTTTGATTGGAAATGGTATTTAGTTGGATTGATTGCCTCAGGCTATTTTGGGATTTTTTGCAACGATTTGTCAAAAAATAATCCAAACTATAAATGATGAATCTGAATGAAAAGATTTTGTGCGTGTGAATGGCGGAAAAACTCTGCCATTCTTGTCAGATAAATAGGAGTCTGCTATGAAAAAATTTTTATTGGGATTTGCTGAAGGTTATTTTATCGTGTCAGTCATTATCTATATTGTAACGTATTTGATTCTGAAAAAACCGATCAATACCTTGTTTTATCTATAAGCCTATCCAATTCTGCTTGGGTTGGTTTATGTAGGATATAAGTACAAAACAAAAGAAAGTAAGATTGGAAATTGATGGAACATCAGATTGGGGTTTGAGATGAAAGTCGTTCAAGTGTTACAAAAAGCTTGGCTAGAGTTTACTGTATGCTGCAGTTCGATGGTTTATATCATTGTTAGAATAGTCGCTGATGTAAACAAAATAAATCTACCTGAATGGTTTGAAAATTTTGACATACCTACAATTTCACTATTCTTGATGGCATTTATTTTACTTTATAGAAGTGAAGAAAAATATGATAAAGGATGATAAAATGAATCTGAACTTTGTGGCTCCAGTATTAGGGCAATCTTGGGGAATATTGGGGTGTTAAGCTGATGAACTGTTGTCTGATTTTAGTTAGAAAGATATTCGTATGTTTAAAAAAGAAGTGATATTATTAGGGCTGCTTCTGCTAGTACGTATTGTACTTTCTATCATGCAAGTTTTAATGGATTTTAAACTATTGCTAGGAAAGTATAGTGTAAATTTCATGGAACTTTCAGATTTATTCTCTTATCCCCTACTTTTTTTAATCATTTACATAGCGGTAAAATATCATGCTATCCAGAAAATAAGAGGTAAAGAAGATAATCAGGATGGCAATAAATAAGACTTAAAAAATTTTTCTAACATTCCTTTTCTTATTTCTGATGAATCTTTTGCTTTTTAAAGTACTTGCTGGTCTAAGCTTTAAGGTGACAATGAGTGAAAAAACTATCTTGTACCACCCTTGTTTTCATTATATGATTGACAAAAAATTGGAAAAGGTAAGAAATATTAATCATTATATTTTCTAGGTAGGACGTTTGTTCTACCTATTTTTATTTAGGAAAAAGTGCTGTTCAGGTGCAGTTATTGTTTTTTTAGAAATAATTTTCTTTTTGCTTCTTTGTTTGTATAAAATAATCTTACAAAGTTTTCTTTGGAGATTGTTAGGAAAAGGAGTAGGATATGAAATTTGGGAAACGTCATTATCGTCCGCAGGTGGATCAGATGGACTGCGGTGTAGCTTCATTGGCCATGGTCTTTGGTTATTATGGTAGTTATTATTCTCTGGCTCACTTGCGAGAGTTGGCCAAGACGACCATGGATGGGACTACGGCTTTAGGCTTAGTCAAGGTTGCTGAGGAGATTGGTTTTGAGACGCGAGCAATAAAGGCGGACATGACCTTGTTTGATTTGCCGGATGTAACTTTTCCTTTTGTGGCTCATGTGCTTAAGGAAGGGAAAATGCTCCATTATTATGTGGTGACTGGGCAGGACAAGAACAATATTCATATTGCTGATCCAGATCCTAGTGTTAAGCTGACCAAGATTTCTCGTGAGCGCTTTGCTAAGGAGTGGACAGGGATCACTATTTTTATGGCACCATCTCCGACTTATAAGCCTCATAAGGAACAAAAAAATGGCCTTCTCTCCTTTATCCCTATATTAGTGAAACAGCGAGGTTTGATTGTTAATATCGTTTTGGCGACCCTCTTGGTAACCTTGATTAACATTGTGGGTTCTTATTATCTTCAATCAATCATTGACACTTATGTACCAGATCAGATGCGTTCAACCTTGGGCATTATCTCAATAGGGCTAGTCATCGTTTATGTTCTTCAGCAAATCTTATCTTATGCTCAGGAGTATCTCTTGATTGTTTTGGGGCAACGCTTGTCCATTGATGTGATTTTGTCTTATATCAAGCATGTTTTTCATTTGCCCATGTCCTTTTTTGCGACACGACGGACAGGGGAAATCGTGTCTCGTTTCACGGATGCAAATAGTATCATTGATGCGCTGGCTTCGACTATTCTGTCAATCTTTTTGGATGTATCTATTGTCTTGATTATTTCAGTAGTTCTATTTTCGCAGAATAGCAATCTCTTTTTCATGAGTTTACTAGCTCTTCCTATCTACACAGTGATTATCTTTGCTTTTATGAAGCCCTTTGAAAAGATGAATCGGGATACCATGGAAGCCAATGCGGTTCTGTCTTCTTCTATCATTGAGGACATCAATGGCATTGAGACCATCAAGTCTTTGACCAGTGAAAGTCAACGTTACCAAAAGATTGACAAGGAATTTGTGGATTATCTAAAAAAATCTTTTACCTACAGTCGGGCAGAAAGTCAGCAAAAGGCTCTGAAAAAGATTGCCCAGCTCTTGCTCAATGTTGGCATTCTCTGGATGGGGGCTCTCCTAGTTATGGACAATAAGATGAGTTTGGGCCAGTTGATCACCTATAATACCTTGCTTGTTTATTTTACAAATCCTTTGGAGAATATCATCAATCTGCAAACCAAACTTCAGACAGCGCAGGTAGCCAATAACCGTCTGAATGAAGTTTATCTGGTTGCATCTGAGTTTGAGGAAAAGAAAACAGTCTCAGATTTGAGCTTTCTAGAAGGAGATCTGACTTTCAAGCAGGTTCACTACAAATATGGCTATGGTCGAGATGTCTTGTCGGACATCAATCTGACTATTCCACAAGGCTCTAAAGTGGCTTTTGTGGGAATTTCAGGATCAGGTAAGACGACCTTGGCTAAGATGATGGTTAATTTTTACGATCCAAGTCAGGGGGAGATTAGCCTGGGTGGCATCAATCTCAATCAGATTGATAAAAAGGCTCTGCGCCAGTATATCAACTATCTGCCTCAGCAACCCTACGTTTTTAATGGAACGATCTTGGAGAATCTTCTCCTCGGAGCTAAGGAGGGGACGACCCAGGAGGATATCTTGAGAGCAGTGGAGTTGGCAGAGATTCGGGAGGATATTGAGCGCATGCCACTGAATTACCAGACAGAATTGACTTCGGATGGAGCGGGCATTTCAGGTGGGCAACGTCAGAGGATCGCTTTGGCGCGTGCTCTCTTGACCGATGCGCCTGTCTTGATATTGGATGAGGCGACTAGCAGTCTGGATATTTTGACAGAGAAGCGAATCGTGGATAATCTCATGGCTTTAGATAAAACCTTGATTTTCATTGCTCACCGCTTGACCATTGCTGAGCGGACAGAGAAGGTTGTTGTCTTGGATCAGGGCAAGATTGTCGAAGAAGGAAATCATGCCGATTTGCTTGCACAGGGTGGCTTTTATGCCCATTTGGTGAATAGTTAGAGAGGAGAAAAGATGCAATCAGAATTTTTAGAAAGTGCGGAGTTTTATAATCGTCGTTATCATAATTTTTCTAGTTATGTGATTTTTCCGAGTTTTATCTTGTTTTTGTTTCTGCTAGTCTTTTCAATCTTTGCACAAAAGGAGATAAGCTTGACAGCTGGGGCTACTGTCGAACCTAGTCGCATCCTTGCCAATATCCAGTCAACTAGCAACAATCGCATTATTGCCAATCATTTGGAAGAAAATAAGTTGGTCAAGAAGGGAGAACTTCTCGTTCAATACCAAGAGGGAGCAGAAGCAGTGCAGGCTGAGAATTATGCTAGTCAGTTGGAAATGCTCAAGGATCAGAAGGTTCAAATGGAGTATTTAAAAGCAAGCCTTCAAGCAGGAAGTGATCAATTTCCAGAAGCAGACAAATTTGGCTATCAGCATAGTTTTTTAGATTATCTAAATCAAGCTGCTAGTCTGCGGAGTCAGGTTGAGCAACAAAATGCTAGTATATCATCTCAAAATGCAGCAGCCAGTGGTAGTCAGGCAGAATTAGGCAATATCATTGGCGAAACCCAGTCCAAAATTAAAGAATATCAGCAAGCCAAGTCTGCCATTCAGGGTGATGGACACTTAGAGAGTGATCATCCAGCTTATGCTATTTATCAGTCTTATCAGTCAACAAAAGAGCAGGGATCGGAATCCAAACAGCAGGCCCTATCTCAAATAGATGCTCAAATCACTCAGTTGGAGTCAACTCTTGCAGGTTATCGAGTACAGTATGCAGGTTCAGGAGCCCAGCAAGCTTATGCATCTGGATTAGGAAGTCAGTTGGAGTCATTAAAATCTCATCAACTAGCCAAGGTAGGTCAGGAATTAACGCTCTTGGATCAGAAAATTCTTGAAGCGGAGTCGGGTAAAAAGATTCAAGGGAATCTTTTAGAGAAGGGGAAAATTACAGCAACAGAAGATGGTGTTCTACATTTGAATCCTGAGCATAGTCGATCTACCATCATTCCAGAAGGAACGATCCTCGCTCATCTTTTTCCGCAGTTGGCTAAAGAGAGGAAGGCAAAACTAACAGCTTATATCAGTTCTAAGGAAGTTGCTGGTCTCAAGCATGGAAATGAGGTACGATTTACAACGGTAACGGATGCCAATAAGCAGCTAGTGTTGACATCCAAGATTACCAATATCGATACCAGTGCGACTCAGACAGAAAAGGGTAATTTCTTTAAATTAGAGGCAGAGACGGATTTGAATGCTGAACAAGCAGAAAAACTTCGTTATGGACTTGAAGGTCGTTTGACTATGATTACAGGTAGGAAGAGTTTTTTACGCTACTATCTTGACCGCTTTTTGAAACGAGAATAAGGTTCGCATTCTAATTCAAATCAATCTTAGAAAATCGCAAATGAAAATTCGTTTGCGATTTTTCTGTACTTTTTCAGATATGATATCAAATATAGTTCGTGAAATATTTGATTTTTAGTATCTGTTGTGTTAGAATGATGTAAAGTAATACGAAAGGCGAACAAAAAATGTCCAGTAAACTTATTTATACGGGAAAAGCTAAAGATATCTATACTACAGAAGACGAAAATGTGATTAAGTCGGTCTACAAGGACCAGGCCACCATGCTGAATGGAGCTCGCAAAGAGACTATTGAGGGTAAAGGTATGCTGAATAATCAGATTTCGTCTCTTATTTTTGAAAAATTGAATGCTGCTGGTGTAGCTACTCACTTTATCGAACGTATTTCTGATACCGAACAACTTAACAAGAAAGTTACCATCATTCCTTTGGAGGTTGTCCTTCGTAACGTGACTGCGGGTTCTTTTTCAAAACGTTTTGGTGTGGAAGAAGGTTTGAATCTGGAAACTCCAATCGTTGAATTTTACTACAAGAACGATGATTTGGATGACCCATTCATCAATGATGAGCATGTCAAGTTCTTGAATATTGCCAACGATGAGCAAATTGCTTATATCAAGGAAGAAACGCGTCGTATCAATGAATTGCTGAAAGATTGGTTTGCACAAATTGGTCTTCGCTTGATCGATTTTAAACTGGAATTTGGTTTTGATAAGGATGGCAAGATTATCTTGGCAGATGAATTCTCACCAGATAACTGCCGCCTCTGGGATGCTGAAGGGCACCATATGGACAAGGATGTTTTCCGTAGAGATTTAGGCAGTTTAACGGATGTATATAAGGTTGTGTTGGAGAAATTGCAGGGCTTGAAATAAGTTGTTTGAAACGAAAAACCTTCGTCTTTCAAGTAAAAGGACTCAGGCTGAAAAGGTCTACTAGACCTTTTCACTCCGTAGAGATTTAGGCAGTTTAACGGATGTATATCAGGTTGTGTTAGAGAAGTTGCAAGACTTGAAATAAGTTGGTTGAAGCGGGAAACCTTCGTCTTCAATAGCCTGTTGGAATAGAAATAAAGGAACTAAAATGGATAAACGTATTTTCGTTGAGAAAAAAGCTGATTTTCGTGTGAAATCGGACTCTTTAGTAAAAGAATTACAGCATAATCTTCAGTTGAAAACTTTGAAGGATCTTCGGATTGTTCAGGTTTACGATGTTTTTGGTTTGGCAGAGGACTTGTTTGCGCGTGCGGAAAAACACATCTTCTCTGAGCAAGTGACTGATACTGTTTTGGACGAGGCTGTGGTTAAAGCTGATCTTGAGAAGTATGCTTTCTTTACCATCGAAAGTTTGCCTGGTCAATTTGACCAACGTGCGGCATCTTCACAAGAAGCTTTGCTTTTGCTTGGTAGTTCAAATGATGTAACAGTGAACACAGCGCAACTTTACTTGGTTAACAAGGATATTGATGCAAATGAGTTGGAAGCTGTCAAAAACTACCTTTTGAACCCAGTGGATTCTCGTTTCAAAGATATCACTGTTGGCATTGCGAAACAGGATTTCTCTGAGTCTGACAAGACCATTCCAAACTTGGATTTCTTTGAAAGCTATACGGCAGAAGATTTTGCCAAGTATAAGGCTGAGCAAGGCTTGGCCATGGAAGTAGATGACCTTCTTTTCATTCAAGATTACTTCAAGTCAATTGGACGTGTACCAACTGAGACTGAGTTAAAGGTTTTGGATACTTACTGGTCAGACCACTGCCGTCATACAACTTTCGAGACTGAGTTGAAAAACATCGACTTCTCAGCTTCTAAATTTGAAAAACAATTGCAAGCGACTTATGACAAGTATATTGCCATGCGTGATGAGTTGGGACGTACCGAGAAACCTCAAACCTTGATGGATATGGCCACTATTTTTGGTCGCTATGAGCGTGCCAATGGTCGTTTGGATGACATGGAAGTGTCTGATGAAATCAATGCCTGCTCAGTTGAAATTGAAGTGGATGTTAATGGTGTGAAAGAACCATGGCTTCTCATGTTCAAAAACGAAACTCATAACCACCCAACTGAAATTGAACCATTTGGTGGGGCGGCTACTTGTATCGGTGGTGCCATTCGTGACCCATTGTCAGGACGTTCATACGTTTATCAAGCCATGCGTATCTCAGGTGCTGGTGATATTACAGCGCCGATTTCAGAAACTCGTGCTGGTAAATTGCCACAACAGGTTATTTCTAAAACAGCGGCTCATGGTTATTCTTCATATGGGAACCAAATTGGTCTTGCAACAACTTATGTTCGTGAATACTTCCACCCAGGTTTCGTTGCTAAGCGTATGGAGCTAGGTGCCGTTGTCGGTGCGGCTCCTAAGGAAAATGTGATCCGTGAAAAACCTGAAGCTGGTGACGTGATTATCTTGCTCGGTGGTAAGACTGGACGTGACGGTGTCGGTGGTGCGACAGGTTCTTCTAAAGTTCAAACGGTTGAATCTGTTGAAACAGCTGGTGCTGAGGTTCAAAAAGGGAATGCCATCGAAGAACGTAAGATTCAACGTCTTTTCCGTAATGGGGATGTGACACGTCTGATCAAGAAATCAAATGACTTTGGTGCTGGTGGTGTCTGTGTGGCTATCGGTGAATTGGCTGATGGTCTTGAAATTGACCTAGACAAAGTGCCATTGAAATACCAAGGTTTGAATGGTACAGAAATTGCTATCTCTGAATCTCAGGAACGTATGGCTGTCGTGGTTCGTCCCGAAGATGTAGATGCCTTCGTGGCTGAATGTAACAAAGAAAATATTGATGCTGTTGTGGTGGCGACAGTAACTGAAAAACCAAATCTTGTCATGCACTGGAATGGTGAAACAATCGTGGACTTGGAGCGTCGTTTCCTTGATACAAACGGTGTACGTGTGGTTGTAGATGCTAAGGTGGTTGACAAGGATGTCAAGCTTCCAGAAGAACGTCAAACATCTGCTGAAACCCTTGAAGCTGATACTCTTGAAGTCTTGGCTGACCTTAACCATGCAAGTCAAAAAGGTTTACAAACCATCTTTGATAGCTCAGTTGGTCGTTCAACAGTTAACCACCCACTTGGTGGTCGCTACCAAATCACACCAACTGAAGCTTCTGTACAGAAATTGCCAGTTCAACATGGCGTGACTACAACTGCTTCTGTTATGGCGCAAGGATTCAATCCTTATGTAGCAGAATGGTCTCCATACCATGGTGCTGCTTATGCGGTTATCGAAGCAAGCGCTCGTTTGGTTGCTGCTGGTGCCAACTGGTCTAAGGCTCGTTTCTCTTATCAAGAATACTTCGAGCGTATGGATAAACAAGCAGAGCGTTTTGGTCAACCAGTAGCTGCTCTCCTTGGATCCATTGAAGCTCAGATTCAACTTGGTTTGCCATCTATCGGTGGTAAAGACTCTATGTCTGGTACCTTTGAAGAATTGACCGTACCACCAACCTTGGTTGCTTTTGGGGTAACAACTGCAGATAGCCGTAAGGTTCTTTCTCCAGAATTTAAGGCTGTTGGTGAAAATATTTACTATATTCCAGGTCAAGCTTTGGCACAAGAAATTGATTTTGATCTTATCAAGTCTAACTTTGCTCAATTTGAAGCAATTCAAGCTGACCATAAAGTCACATCTGCATTAGCTGTCAAATATGGTGGTGTGGTTGAAGCTCTTGCCCTTGCAACATTTGGTAACCATATTGGTGCAAACGTCGAATTAGCAGACCTTGACACTAGCTTGACAGCTCAATTGGGTGGATTCGTCTTCACATCGCCTGAAGACATTGCAGGTGTTGCCAAGATTGGACAAACAGTAGCTGACTTTACACTTTCTGTCAATGATGTAACGCTTGATGGACACAAGCTTGACAGTGCCTTCCAAGGTAAATTGGAAGAGGTCTACCCAACGGAATTTGCACAAGCAACTGAGTTGGAAGAAGTACCTGCGGTGGCATCAGATGCTGTGATCAAAGCTAAAGAAACAGTTGAGACACCAGTGGTTTACATCCCAGTGTTCCCAGGTACTAACTCTGAGTACGATTCAGCTAAGGCCTTTGAAAAAGAAGGTGCAAAAGTCAACTTGGTACCATTTGTAACACTTAATGAAGAGGCTATTGTCAAGTCTGTTGACACCATGGTTGACAATATCGAAAAAGCTAACATTATCTTCTTTGCAGGTGGCTTCTCAGCTGCGGATGAACCAGATGGATCAGCTAAATTTATCGTGAACATCTTGCTCAATGAAAAAGTGCGTGCAGCTATCGATAGCTTCATCGAAGGTGGTGGTTTGATTATCGGTATCTGTAACGGATTCCAAGCTCTTGTCAAATCAGGTCTTCTTCCATACGGTAACTTTGAAGATGCAAGCAGTACGAGTCCAACCCTCTTCTACAATGATGCCAACCAACACGTGGCTAAGATGGTTGAGACACGTATTGCCAACACCAACTCACCATGGCTTGCCGGAGTTGAGGTTGGTGACATCCATGCCATCCCAGTATCACACGGTGAAGGTAAATTTGTCATGACAGCTGAGGAATTTGCAGAGCTTCGTGACAATGGTCAAATCTTTAGCCAATATGTTGACTTCGAAGGCCAACCAAGCATGGATTCAAAATACAATCCTAACGGATCTGTGAATGCGATTGAAGGTATCACCAGTAAGAACGGTCAAATTATTGGTAAGATGGGTCACTCAGAACGTTTCGAAGACGGTCTCTTCCAAAATATTCCAGGAAATAAAGACCAACACCTCTTTGCATCAGCGGTTAAATACTTTACTGGAAAATAAGATTTGCAGATTTTCTAATAGATAGTATCAATAATGTAAAAGTCATGTAGGTCTAGCTCATGATGATTGCAAATGTTTTGTTTTGCGAGTGAAGCGAGCTTCTACCGTATCATTCCGCTCTACTGAAGGAATGATACACAAATAAAAATTAGGTATATAAAATGAAATACGAAGTAAAATCTCTTAATGAAGAATGTGGTGTTTTTGGTATCTGGGGTCACCCAGACGCTGCCAAATTGACCTATTTTGGACTCCATAGTCTTCAGCACCGTGGTCAGGAGGGGGCAGGAATCCTCTCCAATGACCAAGGGAAATTGAAGCGTCATCGTGATATGGGGCTTTTATCAGAAGTCTTCAAAAATCCTGCGAATTTGGATAAATTGACAGGAACTGGAGCGATTGGGCACGTGCGTTATGCGACTGCGGGAGAAGCTTCTGTAGACAATATCCAACCTTTCCTCTTCCGCTTTCACGATATGCAGTTTGGTTTGGCTCATAATGGGAATCTGACCAATGCAGAATCGCTCAAGCAAGAATTGGAACAAAGAGGAGCGATTTTCAGCTCAACCTCTGACTCAGAAATCTTGGCTCACCTTATTCGCCGTAGCCACAATCCAAACCTGATGGGTAAAATCAAGGAAGCACTCAGTCTTGTTAAAGGTGGTTTTGCTTATCTCTTGATGTTTGAAGATAAGTTAATTGCAGCGCTTGACCCAAATGGCTTCCGACCTCTGTCAATCGGGAAAATGGCTAATGGAGCAGTAGTGGTTTCATCTGAAACCTGTGCCTTTGAAGTAATCGGTGCTGAGTGGATTCGCGACGTAAAACCAGGCGAGATTGTCATTATTGATGACAATGGCATCCAGTATGACAGCTATACAAATGATACTCAACTGGCTATCTGTTCCATGGAGTATATCTACTTTGCCCGTCCTGACTCCAATATCCATGGTGTCAATGTCCATACGGCTCGTAAGCGAATGGGAGCTCAATTAGCACGTGAGTTCAAGCATGAAGCTGACATTGTGGTCGGTGTGCCAAACTCCTCACTCAGTGCAGCGATGGGCTTTGCCGAAGAATCAGGTCTGCCAAATGAAATGGGTCTTATCAAGAACCAATATACACAACGGACATTTATCCAACCGACTCAAGAATTGCGCGAGCAAGGGGTTCGGATGAAATTGTCTGCCGTTTCTGGTGTCGTTAAAGGCAAACGTGTGGTCATGATTGATGACTCTATCGTGCGAGGAACAACATCTCGTCGTATTGTCCAACTCTTGAAAGAAGCGGGGGCATCAGAAGTTCACGTTGCCATCGGTAGCCCTGCTCTTGCCTATCCTTGTTTCTACGGGATTGATATCCAGACACGTCAGGAGTTGATTGCGGCCAATCATACCGTTGAGGAAACTTGCCAAATCATTGGTGCGGATAGCCTGACTTATCTTTCGATTGATGGCTTGATTGACTCTATTGGGATTGAAACAGATGCGCCAAATGGCGGTCTCTGTGTGGCTTACTTTGATGGGAAATATCCAACTCCTCTCTATGATTATGAAGAAGAATATCGTAGAAGTTTAGAAGAAAAAACGAGTTTTTACAAATAAAATTCCCCATTGGAGGAAAGGAAAAGGAATAAACAAATGACAAATAAGAATGCATACGCTCCACGTCTCACTACTGACTAAAAGCTAAAGCATTTGTCAGTAGACGCTTTCTCCTATGGGACCAAAGCTAGAGACCTGACTAGTATTTTTAGATAAAATAATCGTTTATCTAAAAATACGTCGTAGTCTTTCTCAAAAAAGAAAAGGAATGAATAAAATGACAAATAAAAATGCTTATGCGCAATCGGGTGTGGACGTTGAAGCGGGTTATGAAGTTGTTGAACGGATCAAAAAACACGTGGCTCGTACAGAACGCGCAGGTGTTATGGGAGCTCTGGGTGGTTTCGGTGGCATGTTTGATCTTTCAAAGACAGGTGTCAAAGAACCTGTTTTGATCTCAGGGACGGACGGTGTCGGAACCAAACTTATGCTGGCTATCAAGTACGACAAGCATGATACCATTGGTCAGGACTGTGTGGCCATGTGTGTCAACGATATCATCGCTGCAGGTGCAGAGCCTCTTTACTTCTTGGACTATATCGCAACTGGTAAAAATGAACCAGCTAAACTAGAACAAGTTGTTGCTGGTGTGGCTGAAGGTTGTGTGCAAGCTGGTGCAGCCCTTATCGGTGGTGAAACGGCTGAAATGCCTGGTATGTACGGTGAAGATGACTATGACTTGGCTGGTTTTGCTGTTGGTGTTGCAGAAAAATCTCAAATCATCGACGGTTCAAAAGTAGCTGACGGAGATGTGATTCTTGGACTTGCCTCAAGCGGAATACATTCAAATGGTTACTCACTTGTTCGTCGTGTCTTTGCTGATTACACAGGGGAAGAAGTTCTCCCAGAGTTGGAAGGTAGAAAACTTAAGGACGTCCTTTTGGAACCAACTCGTATCTATGTCAAAGCAGCTTTGCCACTCATCAAAGAAGAATTGGTTAACGGTATTGCCCACATCACAGGTGGTGGTTTCATTGAAAATGTACCACGTATGTTCGCGGATGACTTGGCTGCTGAAATTGATGAAAGCAAGGTTCCAGTTCTTCCAATTTTCAAAGCTCTTGAAAAATATGGCCAAATCAAACACGAAGAAATGTTTGAAATCTTCAACATGGGGATTGGTCTCATGCTTGCAGTAAAACCAGAAAATGTGGAACGTGTCAAAGAACTTCTCGACGAACCTGTCTATGAAATCGGTCGGATTGTCAAGAAGACAGATGCAAGTGTGGTGATTAAATAATGGCTAAAAAGATTGCTGTTTTTGCCTCTGGCAACGGCTCAAACTTTCAGGTGATTGCAGAACAATTTCCAGTAGAATTTGTCTTTTCAGATCACCGGGATGCCTATGTCTTAGAACGTGCCGAAAAGCTTGGTGTTTTATCTTATGCCTTCGAACTCAAAGAGTTTGAGAACAAGGCAGACTATGAAGGTGCCATCGTCGAACTCTTGGATGAACACCAGATTGACTTGGTTTGTCTGGCAGGCTATATGAAAATCGTCGGCCCCACCTTACTAGCAGCTTATGAAGGCCGTATCATCAATATTCATCCAGCTTATCTCCCTGAATTTCCAGGAGCTCATGGTATTGAGGATGCTTGGAATGCAGGCGTTGACCAGTCTGGCGTGACTATTCATTGGGTGGACTCTGGTGTCGATACCGGTAAGGTCATCAAACAAGTCCGTGTGCCACGTCTTGAAGGGGATACCCTTGATACTTTCGAGACTCGAATCCACGAAACAGAGTACAAACTTTATCCAGAAGTCTTGGATAGTTTGGGAGTGGGGAGTAGATAAGAAGTAAATCAAGTTTTGATTTTGCAATATTGCTAGGAGAAAAAATGATTGAGATAAAATTAGTAGATGAGAACAGTTTTCAGGCAGTGCTGGATTTGAAAATATCTGAAGCTGATGAACGAGCACGTTTCGTGGCTCCAAATGTACGCTCTTTAGCTGACGCATGGCTCTACCGAGAGAATGGGGATGTGTTTCCAATGGCAATCTATTGGAATAAGCTTGTAGTTGGTTTTCTCCTGTTGGAAATAGATAAGGATGAAGCGGAATACTTTATCTGGAGGATAATGATTGGCCAGCAGTACCAAGGAATAGGTTATGGACGAAAAGCCTTGGAAGTTTTGATCAAAAAGGCTCAGATGGATAGAGCTTGCAATCATATTATCGCAGATTATGTAGTTGGAAATGAAAAAATGAAGTACCTGCTGACTAGTTTGGGTTTTCAGGAAACAGGATTTATAGAAGAAAATAACGAAGTCGCTATGCGGTTGGATCTAAAGAAAGAGGAATAGAATGACTAAACGTGCACTAATTAGTGTCTCAGATAAAGCGGGCATTGTAGAATTTGTCCAAGAACTCAAAAAACTCGGTTGGGATATTATCTCAACAGGTGGTACCAAAGTTGCCCTTGACAATGCTGGGGTGGACACCATTGCTATCGATGATGTGACTGGTTTCCCAGAAATGATGGATGGTCGTGTCAAGACTCTCCACCCAAATATCCACGGAGGTCTCCTCGCTCGTCGTGACTTGGATAGCCACCTAGAGGCTGCTAAGGACAATAAGATTGAGTTGATCGACCTTGTTGTGGTCAACCTTTATCCATTTAAGGAAACGATTCTTAAACCAGACGTGACTTACGCTGACGCAGTTGAAAACATCGATATCGGTGGTCCATCCATGCTTCGTTCTGCAGCAAAGAACCACGCTAGCGTCACAGTTGTGGTAGATCCTGCTGACTATGCGGTTGTTTTGGACGAATTGGCAGCAAACGGCGAAACATCTTACGAAACTCGCCAACGTTTGGCAGCAAAAGTATTCCGTCACACAGCAGCCTATGATGCCTTGATTGCAGAATACTTCACTGCTCAAGTGGGTGAAGAAAAACCTGAAAAACTCACATTGACTTATGACCTTAAGCAACCAATGCGTTACGGTGAAAATCCTCAACAAGATGCAGACTTCTACCAAAAGGGTTTGCCAACTGCTTACTCAATTGCTTCAGCGAAGCAGCTTAACGGTAAAGAATTGTCCTTCAACAATATCCGTGATGCTGATGCCGCTATCCGTATCATCCGTGACTTCAAAGATCGTCCAACTGTTGTGGCTCTCAAACATATGAACCCATGTGGGATTGGTCAAGCTGACGATATCGAAACTGCTTGGGATTACGCTTATGAGTCTGATCCAGTGTCTATCTTTGGTGGTATTGTCGTTCTCAACCGTGAAGTAGATGCTGCGACAGCTGAGAAGATGCACGGCGTTTTCCTTGAAATCATCATCGCACCAAGCTATACGGATGAAGCGCTAGCTATTTTGACCAACAAAAAGAAAAACTTGCGGATCCTTGCCTTGCCATTTGATGCTCAAGACGCTAGCGAAGTAGAAGCAGAATACACTGGTGTTGTTGGTGGTCTCCTCGTTCAAAACCAAGACGTGGTCAAAGAAAGCCCAGCTGACTGGCAAGTGGTGACTAAACGCCAACCAACTGAGACAGAAGCGACAGCTCTTGAGTTTGCTTGGAAGGCTATCAAGTATGTCAAATCAAATGGTATCATCGTGACCAATGATCACATGACACTTGGTGTTGGCCCTGGGCAAACCAATCGCGTGGCTTCAGTTCGTATTGCTATTGACCAAGCTAAAGACCGTCTTGACGGCGCTGTTCTTGCTTCAGATGCCTTCTTCCCATTTGCGGATAACGTGGAAGAAATCGCCAAAGCAGGTATCAAAGCTATCATCCAGCCTGGAGGCTCTGTCCGTGACCAAGAATCCATCGAAGCTGCTGATAAATACGGCTTGACCATGGTCTTCACAGGAGTGAGACATTTTAGACATTAATATATAATTAATTCCATCAGTTATGATGGAATTTTGCTATAATATAGACAAAAGAATAAGAGATATTAAAGGTGTTATGATGGCTGAGTTAGTGTATACATATATAGAAAAAATGGATATTGGTATTAAAAACAGTGAGATATTTTTTTCGGAGGAACATAAGTTTAGCATGAAAGAAAGAACTTTGTTTTATACAGAGAATAAAAACAAAAGGTTTTTTGGTGAAAAAATATCTAACTTGTCATTAATTGTTGGAAAAAATGGTATAGGTAAAAGTAGTTTATTGGATTTAATTTCTTTTTCGAATAAAAATATCAATTTACGAAGAGGAGGAAATAGTTACGTTAATATTTTTCATATTAAAGATAATATTTTTTTTATTGAGGGAAGTTCAAGTTTAATTAATCAAATAAATAATCTGAAATCGAATGAAGGTTTATTTATGATTATTGGGAACAATAAGTTTGTGCCATATGATAATAAAGTAGATATTGAATTGCAAATATCCTTAGTAAGATCTAGCCCGATTGTAAGTTGGTTTAGCAGAGATTTACATAGATATTTTAATTCAAATAAGAGTCCTATAGTAAGGAATGTAAAACGTGTATCATCTGCTGAGAATGTATTTCGATTTATAGTAGAAGCTAAAAATAGCAATGTCACAGAGAAACAAATATTCTTAAGGGTTAATCAAAAACAGTTTTATTCTACCAATAGTCCAGCAATATTAGATAAGATTTATGGTAATAACAGAATTACGAATATTGAAAATGAGTTAGCAGAAAGTTTGAAAAGGAAACTAAGATTGGGAGAAGGAGAGGATGCAGTAAGTTTTAATAGTCGAACAGTTCAAAACAACTTTTTTAGAGAACATAAGGAATATTTTTTTATAGTTCAGTTTTTAGAAAAATATTTATTGTATCTTATAGAATTTCTCGAAAAAAAAGGGGAATCCAGAAATAAAATCTATTCTATTATTAAAGATAAAATAAGTCATTCAGAATTTATTGAAATCAATCCGACAAATTTATTATATTTGTTGGATAAAAATTATTCAGAGAAATTTTTAATTTATAAAATAGATATTTTAAAAAACATAGTAAATGATTTAAGAGGTTGGAGTGAGAGGATAAAATATTTTGAAGGAAAAAGTGATAGAGATACTCCGTTTATTGAGCGTGAAGATTTAAATACTCTTATTTCTAACTTTAAGAATTCGGGGGAGTATGGATATTTCCAAGGGGGCTCTTATAAAATTGAGGTATCTAGTTCTTCTTTGAAGAACAAAGATATAAATTTTAAATTTATTGAATTACTTATGGTAGAATTTTCGGATTTATTCTCAGTTCAATTTGAAAATCTAAGCGACGGAGAGATTGTCTATTTTAACACGTTTTCTTCAATATTCATGGAAATAAGGAAAGCGAATAAAGATGGAAGAGATTGTGTGCTAGTATTAGATGAACCTGATTTGAACCTTCATCCAGAGTGGTGTAGAAGGTTTATTGATGATTGTATCACTCTTGTTAATAACTATTCAGATGTGAATGTCCAATTTATTATAGCGACGCATTCGCCATATATGATTTCAGATGTTCCCAAAGAAAACGTTTTTTCTCTGGAAGTGAAAGAGAAGATGGTAGAAATCAAAAGAGCAGAAAAAACTTTTGCCGCAAATATTATTGATATACTGTCAGATACTTTCTTCTTGGACTACTCAATCGGAGAATTTGCTAGAAAAAAATTATTAAAACGTGATAAAGAGATTTATCAATATATTGATGATCCAGTTTTGAAGATACTAATTGAAAGAAGTATAGAAGATAGTGATTAAATTAGAATTACCTCAGGAACCACAAATAAAAGAAATTAATGCATGTTTCGAAAATTACTACAAGAGTTTATTAGAAAAATTATCTACGGGAGGAAATACGTATAGAATAATTCCAGAAATTTTGAAATTATGTGGCAATATGAATAATTTTAAATTATTGATAACTGATGAATGGTTTAATATAAAAAACAAATCAGACAGTTTATTGTTTGAGTATTATTTAGTAGGTAGATTTTATTTGGAGCTAAAAAAAATGAAAGCTTCGGATGAAAAGAAATATAGAATAGAGTGGGTTTCTAATATTCTGCAATGTACAACTCACTATCCCAAAATGGAAGAATTAATTGATTGTAATTATCTCTACTATAGGACTGCTAATTTTTCTAATTTTAAAAAAGAAAATAATAAGGTTTTTAGTAAATTTATAGAATTGAATGAAAAACTCGAAAAATTTTTAAATTATAAGCAGTTTAGAAAATTATATAGAGTAAGATTATGGGGGTTATACAGCTGCGAGGTTTGTCCGTATTGTAATTCAAACTCTATTGTTAACCATAGAAAATTTACGACGGCAGATATAGAGCATTTTTACCCTCAATCAATCTTTTCTCTATTTTGTGTATCAAAATTCAATTTAGTTCCATCTTGTAAAGATTGTAATCAACAGTTTAAAGGGTCAAAATACTTTCACTATAACCCTCGTTATTATGGGCTTGATGAATATTTTAAATTTAATTTTTCTGTCAATGCCTCTTTTGAGCAGACAATTGATAATTACTTATCACATTCTAGAGATATTGAAAAGGATAATATTATTTTAACAACAACATTATACACTAAAGATAAGTATGTTAAAAAAACATTATCAGATTTAGCTATTGAGATTCGATATAATGCTTTAACTAGTAATCTAGATGCTGTATTTGATTTCATACAGCACACTAGAAAGCTTAGAAATGGATCATTAAAACATTTAAAAGAGTTTGAAGATGAAGAAGGTATTTTTCGCTTACTTTTTTCATTAGATAGAGAAGTTTATAGGAATCGAAAATTTATGAATGTACAAAAGGGAAAATTTAAAGCAGATATAATTGATATGTTTCAGGATTACATAGGAGAGCTTTTGTAGATTTTGTTTTTGTTGATAAAGTGAAAGTAATCTTTAAAACCGGCATCAAGGCCATCATCCAGCCAGGGGGGTCAGTCCGTGACCAAGAGTCTATCGAAGCTGCTGATAAATACGGCTTGACCATGGTCTTTACAGGCGTGAGACATTTTAGACATTAAGAAAATAAAAGGGAAGAAAACAGTTTCTTTCCTTTTTTTACTTTAAAAGCGAAACGAAACAAGATTAAAACGAACGTTTATGATATAATGTTAGTAAATAATTCGCAAAAGAGGTTAAGAGATGAAACTGTTAGTTGTCGGCTCGGGTGGTCGTGAACATGCCATTGCTAAGAAGTTACTTGAGTCAAAAGACGTTGAAAAAGTCTTTGTAGCTCCTGGAAATGACGGGATGACTCTGGATGGTCTGGAATTGGTGGGTATCTCTATTTCCGAACATTCTAAATTGATTGAGTTTGCAAAAGTCAATGATATCGCTTGGACCTTTATCGGGCCAGATGATGCCCTTGCGGCTGGTATCGTGGATGATTTTAATAAAGCTGGTCTCAAGGCTTTTGGTCCGACTAGATTGGCAGCGGAGTTGGAGTGGTCTAAGGATTTTGCTAAGGAAATCATGGTCAAGTACGGCGTTCCGACAGCAGCCTATGGAACCTTCTCAGATTTCGAGGAAGCCAAGGCCTATATCGAAGAGAAAGGCGCTCCAATCGTAGTCAAAGCAGATGGGTTGGCGCTTGGGAAAGGTGTCGTCGTTGCTGAGACAGTCGAGCAAGCAGTAGAAGCCGCTCACGAGATGCTTTTGGACAATAAATTCGGAGACTCAGGTGCGCGTGTGGTTATCGAGGAATTCCTTGACGGGGAGGAGTTCTCACTCTTTGCCTTTGTCAATGGTGACAAGTTCTATATCATGCCAACAGCTCAGGACCACAAACGTGCCTATGATGGCGACAAGGGGCCTAACACTGGTGGGATGGGTGCCTATGCGCCAGTTCCTCACTTGTCACAGAGCGTGGTTGACACAGCGGTTGACACCATTGTCAAGCCAGTCCTCGAAGGCATGATTAAAGAAGGTCGTCCTTATCTTGGTGTACTTTATGCCGGTCTTATCTTGACAGCTGATGGGCCCAAAGTCATCGAGTTCAACGCTCGTTTTGGAGATCCTGAAACGCAAATCATCTTGCCTCGTTTGACATCTGATTTTGCGCAAAATATCACGGATATTTTGGATGGCCAAGAGCCGGCCATCACTTGGACGGACAAGGGTGTGACACTAGGTGTGGTTGTAGCATCAAACGGCTACCCACTCGCTTATGAGAAAGGTGCCAAGCTTCCTACCAAGACAGAAGGCGACATCATCACTTACTATGCCGGAGCTAAATTTGCTGAAAATGGGCAAGACCTTCTTTCAAACGGAGGCCGTGTTTACATGCTGGTTACCACGGCTGATACCGTCAAAGACGGCCAAAACATTATCTACAAGGAACTCAACAAACAAAACACAGAAGGCCTCTTTTACCGAACAGATATTGGAAGTAAGGCAATTAAGTAAAGATATAAGAATATGCGACGAAGTCGCCAAACCCGATAATGGTCGCCGTGGTGAAAAGACCAGAACAGTATCTGTTCTGGTCGGAGAAACTTTGAGACCTTAGGCTCAAAGTTTAGGAATGAAACCGAAGGTTTGCTTCCGTCCCCACCACCTAAGACCATTATCAAAAAAGAAAAAAAGGAAAAATTATGACTAAACCAATTATTTCCATCATCATGGGCTCAAAATCCGACTGGGCAACCATGCAAAAAACCGCAGAAGTCCTAGACCGCTTCGGTGTAGCCTACGAAAAGAAAGTTGTCTCTGCCCACCGCACACCTGACCTTATGTTCAAACATGCGGAGGAAGCCCGTAGCCGTGGCATCAAGGTTATCATAGCAGGTGCGGGTGGTGCTGCTCACTTGCCAGGCATGGTCGCTGCTAAAACTACACTTCCAGTCATCGGGGTACCCGTCAAGTCTCGTGCTCTTAGCGGTGTGGATTCACTCTATTCAATCGTTCAGATGCCAGGTGGAGTACCAGTCGCAACTATGGCGATTGGTGAAGCAGGGGCGACAAACGCTGCTCTCTTTGCCCTTCGTCTCCTTTCAGTAGAGGATCAGGCTATTGCAATAGCGTTAGCAGATTTTGCAGAAGAACAAGGAAAAATCGCAGAGGAGTCTAGTAATGAGCTCATCTAAAACAATCGGAATTATCGGTGGCGGTCAGCTGGGTCAGATGATGGCCATTTCTGCTATCTACATGGGGCACAAGGTCATCGCGCTGGATCCTGCGGCAGATTGCCCAGCCTCTCGCGTTGCAGAAATTATCGTGGCGCCTTATAATGATGTGGATGCCCTTCGTCAGTTGGCAGAGCGCTGTGATGTTCTCACTTATGAATTCGAAAATGTCGATGCTGACGGTTTGGATGCGGTTATCAAAGAAGGTCAGCTTCCTCAAGGAACCGACCTGCTCCGCATTTCCCAAAATCGCATTTTTGAAAAGGACTTTCTTTCAAACAAGGCCAAAGTCACCGTTGCACCTTACAAGGTTGTGACCTCAAGTCAAGACTTGGCAGATATCGACCTATCGAAAAACTATGTCCTCAAGACGGCGACCGGTGGCTACGATGGGCATGGACAAAAAGTTATTCGCTCAGAAGCAGACTTGGAAGAAGCTTCTGCACTAGCAGATTCAGCAGACTGCGTCTTGGAAGAATTTGTCAACTTTGACCTGGAGATTTCTGTCATCGTGTCTGGAAATGGCAAGGACGTGACAGTCTTCCCAGTTCAGGAAAATATCCACCGCAACAACATTCTTTCAAAAACCATTGTGCCTGCTCGCATTTCAGAAAGTCTAGCTGAAAAAGCCAAGGTCATGGCAGTACGAATAGCAGAACAACTAAACCTTTCTGGAACCCTCTGCGTGGAAATGTTTGCGACAGCTGATGACATCATTGTCAACGAAATAGCGCCACGTCCACACAATTCAGGCCATTACTCGATTGAAGCTTGTGACTTCTCCCAGTTTGATACTCATATCTTGGGCGTTCTCGGAGCACTACTCCCAGCAATTCACCTTCATGCTCCTGCTGTTATGCTCAATGTTCTCGGCCAACACGTCGAGGCTGCTGAAAAATATGTCACAGAAAATCCAAGCGCCCACCTCCACATGTATGGTAAAATAGAAGCGAAGCACAACCGCAAGATGGGACATGTGACTTTGTTTAGTGATACGCCAGATAGTGTGGATGAGTTTGGGAAAGAGATAGATTTTTAAGAGGTGAGTTTGAAAAAGTGTTCTTAAATTTTAAAAAATTTTTAAGTTTATGTAGTATTGGAGTATTTTTATTAGCAGTATGTTCAAATAACAAAACTTTATTATTAATATCCTGCATATTACTTTTCTTCATTTCTAGATATTATTATATTAAAGGAGACAACCCGTTTAACAATATAAAGAATTTAATTAAAGAAGTAAGGGATAAAAATTATTTTTACATTTTAGATGAATCTATGAAAACAGATATTGAAAAAAGAAGAATTATAGATAAACGTTTATTCGAATTTTCGTCTTTTATTATCATGCTAATAATGAGTGTGTTTGCATTAATTCTTATTTTTTTTTCAAATGAAGTTGTTATATTCGTTATAAGGATAATAAGCTACATTTTATTTTTTGTAGATTTGATGATATATTTGTTGAGATATAGGTACTACTGGGTTAGCTTCCAATATTACTTAATTCCAATAACAGTTTCAATATTAATACTTAATTCCTTTGAGGATATTCAAAAGTTTAGTGTAATTTTATTTTACTTTTTTTTAGTGCTTATTTGTTACCTTGCTCTAACAATTGTTTTACCTCTCCCCTACCTAAGAAAAGTTTCGAAAAGCACATTTTTTGTGGGAGTTATCTTATCGGTTACTATTCCAATAATCATTAATAATTTTTTAAATCCATATATGGTGGATGCAATAAAAAAGTGTATCCAAATTGTTGTAACTCCAGAAATGATAGAACAAATTGGATTACCTAAGGAAATAAATGAATACTTTAGCAATAAACAATTAGCTGATATTATTAGTCAATATAGAGAGATTGTTGTAGATGTAAAATTGGATGCTGAAAAAGAGGTGTTTACAACCATCGGAAATATGTGTATTTCATCTTATACTTTAGGAACATTAATAATAAATTATAAGATAAAGCTCGGAGAATATATTGCAAAAGAAAAGTATAGACAGCTAAGTAAATATACTGGAGTAGATTTGTATAAGGAGATTCGCGATTGTGTATTTTATGGTGGTGAAAACTATAAAGATAAAATAATGGAAAATAGAAATTACGCAGAATTAGTTCAAATAAATGAATTAAATAAAGATATCCCCAATCAAAATGTTCCAAATCCCTTTTTTTTAAGAATGTTACTATAATTACATTTATGAAAATGTAAAAACGGAGTTTGAAGAGCTGATTACTCAATACTCTGAAAACCATTTAGCTTAGCGATTTATGATTTGTCGTTGGATGTCTATCTCGACATTTTATCGCACTATCCGTCTGTATGGATTGGGAAAGAGGAGTTTGAATAGTGAATTAAGTTTTGATTATATCTTTCTTATCTGAGGACGAATATGTCTGTTATAAATATTGAAATAAGTAATATAAGAATAAATCAATTATTGAAAGTGAGTGATAATTAGAATGAATGAGTTTAGTCAGTTTATTCCACAAAACATAGTAACTAAATTTAAACAATTCGAAGCTAAGATGAAAGATAATCTTCAAGAGTATGTAATGTTAAACAAAGCAATGAGGGGGTATAATCTTGAGGATATTCCTTATCCGAGTATATATTCTGGTGAGTTAATTTATTCTAAGGCGGCATTTTATTCTGGCAAGAAATCTCATTTTATAGATTTTAAAAATACAAAGCTTCACTTTATTGAAGCCATCACAATGTTTGAGAGTTATATTAACTATTTAGCTGAAATTAATTTTAATAATTTCCCTAGGAAATTAGGCGAGTCACCTTTGGACTCCTCAAAGTTAATGAACTTAATCTATGAGTACGATCGTTCTGAGGATATTATCGAAAAAATTATTGAAGAAAAAGTTCGATCAATTTTTTATGGTAATCCTAAAAATATTTTTTTAAAGGATCCATGTAAGTTGGAATTAAAAAATTATTTTAATGATAATTATAGAGAAGAAATTACATATTTTTCGAATATAATTGCTAGAAGAAATGCCATAATCCACAATAATTCACGAGTGGATACAAAATTTTTAAAAGAATGTAAAAATTCAAATTATAATATAAATGAAAAAATTATTATAAGCGAAGAGTATTTATTGGCGACAATCTCCCTTCTTGTTGGTTTAGCTGGGGAAGTTACATCATTATATTTAGAAAATGTTTATAAATTTTCTCCGAGAAAAACTTCGATTCTATATGATAGTACAAAAAAATTTAGAACTCTATGTAGAATAGGTGATTTGTTAAAGGTTTTATAGTTATGGAAATAGAAATTATAGATTCTTCTTTATCCGGTTACTCTGAGGATGCGAAGAATAATATTAAGGAAGCGATTGAAGAGTATTCAGAAATACTAATTGAAGAAACTGATAAGGTAGAAAAAACTCATAGGAGTAGAACATCTTCGAGCGTTAAAGAAGTAGTTGGAAGTCATGTTTTAGAGGCGAATTCTAATCTTAAAGAGAATTTTAGACAATCCAAACGAGATAAAATAATTATAGGAATACTTCAAGTGTTTACATCAATATTATCGGTCGTAGTAGGATGGATGTGGGATAGTGATGCTAATAAAATTAATTTACCAATGTTTATTCTTATAATAGCTGTCACTTTACTCATTTTATTTGCACAGTTTTATTACACTGTGTTAAAGGAGAGATAATGCTTATGAATAATAAAATATTTGATTACTTAGATGACGCGGCAGAGGAATATAAAAAATTATTATTGAAAAAACTTATGGAAGATTCTAGAGATGTAGGTGATATTACGGTAAATAACTTAGTAATTATAGATGAAAAAATAAAGGTTCCTTTACGTAATAAACTGGAGAATCGTTACAGTAGATTTCAACTATTAGGTCTATTATATGCTTTTAGTGGCTTAATGCTACTGTTATTTTCTTTTGTTTACAAATCGGATTATTTATATTCTAGAGATAGTATCTTTGTTATAATATCAATAGTGTTAATATTTTTAGGAGTATATATATATTTGTTTACACTTCTTTCTAAAAATTTAAAACTAAGAAGAAGATATAATTTGGAGAAAAGTAATGTTTCCCTTGATAGTCTTATTATTTCTCAATATAGAAGATTAGAATATATTTTGAAAGAGTGCATTCCAAATGCGCCAGAGAAATCAATACAAATAGCCTTGATGGAACTCAAGGATAAAAAAATTATTACGGATGAAGAATTAAATTTTCTAAGAGATTTTATAGGGCTTAGGAATCATTTTGTACATTATAGAGACGATGCAGTAGATTATTATAATAGTTTCAAGGTGATTTTTCGTGCTGAGGAAGTAATTAATAGATTAGAAAAAGAGATTTAAACTAGTCTTTTAATTGATTCTTTATTATTCTTGGTAAGAAATTTGAAGTAGAAAAAGAAAGGAAAATAAAACAATGATCGAACGTTACTCTCGCCCAGAAATGGCGAACATTTGGAGTGAAGAAAATAAATACCGTGCTTGGCTTGAGGTGGAAATCTTGGCTGACGAGGCATGGGCTGAGTTGGGGGAAATCCCTAAGGAAGATGTGACTTTGATTCGCGAAAAAGCGGACTTTGACATCGACCGTATTTTGGAAATCGAGCAAGAGACTCGTCACGATGTGGTGGCTTTCACGCGTGCGGTTTCTGAGACGCTTGGTGAAGAGCGTAAGTGGGTTCACTATGGCTTGACTTCTACTGACGTGGTGGATACGGCCTACGGTTACCTCTACAAGCAGGCCAACGACATCATCCGTCGTGACCTTGAAAACTTCACCAACATCATCGCTGACAAGGCTAAGGAGCACAAGTTCACCATTATGATGGGTCGTACCCACGGTGTGCACGCTGAGCCGACAACTTTTGGTCTTAAATTAGCAACTTGGTACAGCGAAATGAAGCGCAATATCGAGCGTTTCGAGCATGCGGCTGCTGGTGTAGAAGCTGGTAAGATTTCTGGTGCGGTTGGGAACTTTGCCAACATTCCACCATTTGTTGAAAAATACGTCTGCGAAAAATTGGGTATCCGTGCTCAGGAAATTTCTACACAGGTGCTTCCTCGTGACCTTCACGCTGAGTACTTTGCAGTTCTTGCCAGCATCGCGACTTCCATCGAGCGTATGGCGACGGAGATTCGTGGCTTGCAAAAGTCTGAGCAACGCGAAGTAGAAGAGTTCTTTGCCAAAGGTCAAAAAGGTTCATCTGCTATGCCTCACAAACGCAACCCTATCGGTTCTGAAAACATGACAGGTCTTGCGCGTGTTATCCGTGGTCATATGATTACAGCCTATGAGAATGTCGCTCTCTGGCATGAGCGTGATATCTCTCACTCATCAGCTGAGCGCATCATTACACCAGATACGACCATTTTGATTGACTACATGCTCAACCGCTTTGGAAATATCGTCAAGAACTTGACGGTCTTCCCAGAAAACATGATCCGCAACATGAACTCAACTTTCGGTCTGATCTTTAGCCAGCGTGCTATGTTGACCTTGATTGAGAAAGGCATGACCCGTGAGCAAGCCTATGACTTGGTACAACCAAAAACAGCTTACTCTTGGGACAATCAAGTAGACTTTAAACCTCTTCTCGAAGCAGATCCAGAGGTGACTTCACGTTTGACACAAGAGGAAATTGATGAAATCTTCAACCCTCTTTACTACACCAAACGAGTGGATGATATCTTTGAGCGCCTCGGGCTTGGTGACTAATATTTTGTAATAGACCCACAAGCAAAATAGTTTTTATATCTAATGCAAAGAGCGAGACTTAAGTCCCGCTTTTTATCTTATATCAAAAGATTCATCTTTAATCTTTTTTCTTGCTAAGTCCGTAAGCTGTAAGAGCTGACATAAGACCAGTAGCAATTAACCATTCTGAGCCTTGAGTTCCTGTTTCAGGTAGTTTTTTCTCTTTTGCTACAGGAGCTGGACCTTGAGGAAGAGCTTTATTTTCCTTAGCAGGAACAGTTGCTGGAGCTGGCTCGCTTGGGATTTCTAGTGTTGGTTTTTCTTCGGCGATGGCAGCTTGTCCATGTTCATCACCAGCATGAGTGACAGGGTTCCCCACTTCAATCACTTGAGTAACAGGTTCTTGCGCTACGACACTTGTAACCAATGTTCTAACTTCAGTTCCGTCTGCAGCCGTAGTTACAGAATAGAAATGACTACGACGACCGTTTACACCTTCAGTCACGATACGAGATTGTCCTTTAGGTAACTGATTAGTTTCACGAGTGATGGTTGTAAATGGAATTTCTTCATTTTGGATGTCAACTCTTGGTTTGTTTTCAGCGATAGTAGCTTGTCCTTTTTCATCACCAAGGTGAGTAACAGGGTTCCCCACCTCTACCACTTGGGTGATAGGTTCTAGGCTTATTTCACTGCTTACTAGAGTTTTAACTTCAGTTCCATCTGTAGCCGTAGTTACAGAATAGAAATGACTACGACGACCGTTTACACCTTTGATCACGATACGAGATTGTCCTTTAGGTAATTGATTAGTTTCGCGAGTGATGGTTGTGAATGGAATTTCTTCATTTTGGATGTCAACTCTCGGTTTTTCTTCAGCGATAGTTGCTTGCCTATGTTCATCACCAAGGTGAGTAACAGGGTTCCCCACCTCTACCACTTGGGTGATAGGTTCTAGGCTTACTTCACTGCTTACTAAAGTCTTAACTTCAGAACCATCAGCAGCAGTAGTCACAGAATAGAAATGTGTACGACGACCGTTGACACCTGCAGTTACTAGACGAGTTTGTCCCTTAGGTAGCGAAGGAGTCTCGCTAGTGATCGTTGTAAATGGAATTTCTTCATCTTCGATGACTACACGAGGTTTGTTTAGCACAGGAGCTTGACCTTTTTCGTCTCCTACATGTGTTGCTAATGTTCCAACTTCGACAACTTGATTGACAGCTTCTTTCGTTACTTGATCTTCAAGAACTGTTTCTGTCTGCTTGCCATTTTCAGTCACAACTGAAAGATACTTAGTACGTTCTCCTTTGACACCAACAGTGATGACTTTCTCTTGTCCTGCTGGAAGGTTAGGATTCTCTTTCTTAACGATCTCAAACGGAATTTCTTCTGTCTTAACAAGAAGCTCTGGTCGGTTTTCAACTGTAGCAGCAGTTTCACTCTCATCGAGGCTTCCTGAGTGAGTGGCAGCTGGTTTAAGACCAAGTCTAGCAGCTTTGAGATTAGCTACAAGTGTGTCCAATTCAGCTTGTTTGTTACGATTGAGGTTGTAGTTAAGAGCGTCTTTAGCAGCCTTGAGAGCATCGAGACTTTCTGTGCTATATCCTTCTAAGTTTTCAGGGATTTGAGCAAGTTCCTCGCGTAGCGCTTTGTAGTCAGCACGGAAGTAGTCCTTGTTGTGGTCTGCAAAGGCAGTCATGAGTTCAAAGATTTCTTCTTCCTTGTATTCTGCGCTTGGTCGATCAGCCCAGATAGCTAACATACTACCAACAGTAGGTAGGTCAACTTCAGGATATTTAGTTGATGCTAGTTGGTTAAATGGAGTTTTTTCAGTATTTTCAATAGCTTTCTTGAGGAAGCCACCACCATCTTCTGGTTTTTGACCGAGAATGTAGTACCAATCTCCATTCGTGTTAAGGAATTTGTACCCCTTACTTGCTAGATATTGAGGAGATGCAAGGTTGTAACCCCACCATCCTTTAGACCAGTAAGAGATGATAACGTCTTTATCAAACTCAACATCATCCTTGTCTTCATAGTAGAAGCCATCGTTAAAGGCCATTGGTTGAAGACCTTTTTCTTTAGCCATGGCAGCTAGGCTATTAGCATAATCCGCAAACTTACCATAGAGTCCATACCACTTGAGGTAGTACCAACCTTGAGCATTGGTAGCGTCATTGGCATACTCATCTGTACCATAGTTGAAGATCTTAGTCTTGCCTGCAAAGAAGTCCATGTACTTGCCAATAAGGGCTTTTGTAAAGTTCATTGCTTCTTCGTTTTCAAGGTCCATAGTTGTTTTTGAAACCTTGTCAAAATTAGCTTGAGGGTTTGCGATGCCTAATTTTTCCATAGCAACAAGCATAGCATCCATGTGACCTGGGCTATTGATAGCTGGGATTAGTCCAATACCTTTGTTTTTAGCATACTGGATAAGCTCAGTGATTTCGGCTTGGTTCAAAGTAGTTCCATTAGGATCATCGTAGTAAGATTTTGTTCCTTCGATGATGGCGTTTTTCACATCGTCGCTTGCATAAGTCTTGCCGTTTGCTGAGATACTCATATCATCAAGTAAGAAGCGAAGTCCATCATTTCCAAGGAGGAGATGAAGGTCAGAGTATCCAAGTTCGCTGGCTTTGTCAACGATTCGTTTAAGTTGGTCTAGCGTGAAGTATTTACGACCAGCATCGATAGAGATTACCTTATTTTTAGCTAGTTTTTCAACTTCGCGTTTAGCATCTTCTTCTTTTTGAGCTTCTGGAGTGAAGGTCAAGTTGCTAACAGCTTCTTGGAGTTTTGCAATCGCTTGATCAATGCTATCTTGTTCAGCACGGCTGAGGTTGCTATTGAGAGCACGGATGGCTTTTTCGGCTTCTTTAACGGCTGCAATACTTTCTTCTGTGTAGCGAGTAAGGTCTGTTGGAACTTCTTTCAGAGCTTGTTCAGCAGACTCGTAATCAGCAGCGAAATATTCAGCATTTGAGTTTGCGAATTGACGCATGAGTTTGAAGAGACGAGATGGAGAGTAGCGAGCAGATGGAGTATCAGCCCAAGCTGCTACCATACCACCAATAATAGGAACGTCAGCTCCTTCTGTTTTTGGTACAGAAGTGATCGGTGTGCTCTTAATGCCGTTCAATCCTTGATCAAGGTTGTACCAACCTTGTCCGTCAGCATTACGGCCGAGAACATAGTACCAAGCATCGTTAGTATTGAGGATTTCGTGTCCTTTTTCAGCTAGTAACTTAGAAGAAGCGACATCGTAACCACCCCAGCCACCAGTCCACATAGAGACGATGATGTCCTTGTCAAAGGTACCAAAACTTGTATCGCTATTATAGTAGATACCGTCGTTGAAGGCCATAGGTTTTAGACCGTGAGATTTGACGATACGAGCTAGGTCATTTGCATAGGCGATGAATTTGTCATAGCCTTTGTCTGGGAATCCATCTTCTGGATACCATTTATAGGCTTGAAGCACGCTCCATCCCTTAGCATCTGTAGCGTCGTTAGCGTACTCATCCAAACCGATGTTGAAGATTTCAGACTTACCAGCAAAGTAGCCTGCATACTTATCAATCAAAGCTTTTGTGAAGGCAACAGCTTTTTCATTGTCAAGGTCAACAGTACGTGCTGATTCTTTACCAAAATAGTTAAAGTTAGGCTTTTCAATACCTAGTTTTTTCATGGCATTGAGGATAGCATCCATGTGACCAGGACTGTTCACTGTTGGGATAAGGCCGATACCTTTATCCTTAGCATAGTTAATCAAGTCGGTCATTTGGCTTTCAGTTAGATGATTGCCGTTTGGATCGTTGTAGTAGGCATTTGTTCCGTTTTCAACAGCGCGTTTGACATCATCGCTTGCATAAGTCTTGTCCCCTACAGTTAGAGACATATCATCAAGCATAAAACGCAAGCCGTCATTTCCGACTAGGAGATGAAGATCAGTATAGCCATAGTGTTTGGCTTTGTCGATGATTTCTTTCAGTTGTTCAGGAGAGAAGTATTTACGCCCTGCATCGATTGAAACGATTTTCTTTTTAGCTAGTTTTTCATTGACTTGAGCTGCTTTCTCTGTAGCGACTACAGGAGTTTCAACTTTAGCAACTTCTTTGTTTTCTGCCTTTTCTGGTTCTGGCTGCTTAGCTTCTTCAGTTACTTCTGGTTTTGCTGGAGTTTCTTCGGTTGTAACAGTTTTTTCTACAATAGGTGCAGGAGTAGCTTCAACTTTTGGTGCTTCAGTGTTTGTTACAGGTGTCACTGGAGCTGCAGGAACTACGGCTTCTGGTGTAGGACTAGTTTCAAGTTTTTCTTCGCTGGCCTGTGGAGACGATTCTCCTGCGGCTTGGATAGTAGGTTGATTCTCTGTTGTAGTAGGTACGACTCCATCAGCGGCAACAGCTTGCGCATGAAAGGCAAAGCCGATCAAGACAGAGGCTGCTCCGATTGCGTATTTACGAATAGAGAAACGCTGTTTATTTTCTGGTTTCATTAAATAACCTCCTAATTTATTGTTTTGGTAGCGTTTTCACAAACTGATTCCATTGTATTATCTGAATCTAGTAAAGTCAAGTATTTTAATAAAATACCTATAAAAAATATAAGAAGTTATTTAATTTGAACTGCTTTTCAATCTTTACTCTGTTTTTAGTAAAATTTCTCCAAATTATAGTTTAAAGCCATTTGATATTTCCTACTAAAAGCTAGCGTGTTATAATGAAAAATAGAAAAGCCTGAAACGATTGTCTCAGACTTTTTAATGTTTAGTGATCGCGATCACATGAGATAAATTTAATCTTATAGAAATCAGAACGTTTGTATGTTTCAATGTATTCCAACACTTGGCCAGTTGACTCAAGTTTAGTTGTCTTGGTTTGGAGAACAGTTGGGAACTGAGAGTCGATTCCTAGGATAGAAGCAGCATGTTCTGGAGTTGGAAATACAATTTCATTGATTTCTTCAAAATGCTCGTCATTCATGTGAATGTGGTAGTCCAATTTGAAACGATTATAGATAGAACTATAGTATTCAAGATTTGGATAGTTTGCATTGATGTATTGTTCAGGGATATAAGATGTGTGGTAGATATAAGTAACACCGTTAGATTCACGGATACGTTCGATTTTGTAATAAAATTGATCGCCACGCAATCCCAATTTTTCTAAGTAGTTAAGATCGTTACCGCGTTCAATGGAAAGAACAGTGACTTTATCGTCCTTGGTTTCAAAAATTTCTACATCAGAAAATTCTACGAGTTTGTGCTTGCGAGCGCGAGCTACAAAGGTTCCTTTTCCTTGTTGGCGGACAATATAACCGTCTTTAGCAAGGTCGTTTAAGGCGCGAACAACAGTGATCGAACTTACGTCATACATTGCAATCAATTCTGCTTCAGTGTAGAACTTGTCGCCACTTGCAAATTGACCTGAAATGATTTTGTTTTTCAATTCATCTTTGATATATTGATACTTTGGAATTGCCATATTTTTACCTCATTTTTTCCTTCTCCATCTTCGATTTTATCATAAATGGTTTGGAAATGATAGTAAATAATGTAAAAAAAATAAAATAATAGGCTAAGTGATTGACTTACATATTATTTGAGGTTATAAACTTATATATTTATGCTATCTGGATCGAAAATATTTAAGAAAAAAATTTTTTTAAAAGAATTTTAGAAAATAATTCAGTAAAAAAAAGAAAAATTTTAAATAATTTTTGAAAAATCTATTGACAAGATGGATTCATTAGTTTATCATTTAATATAACAACAAATGAAAGCGCAAACGAAAAAGTATGGGGTGGTAAAATGACAAGGTTTAAAATTGAGGATGACTTTTACCTAGATGGGAAGCCATTCAAAATCTTATCTGGTGCCATTCATTATTTTAGAATTCCTGAAGAAGACTGGTATCATTCATTGTACAATCTCAAGGCTTTAGGTTTTAACACTGTTGAAACCTACGTCGCTTGGAATTTGCATGAGCCAACTGAAGGAAACTTCAATTTTGAAGGCAATCTTAATATTGACAAATTTCTTCAGACAGCTCAGGATTTAGGCTTGTATGCTATTGTACGACCATCTCCTTTCATCTGTGCAGAGTGGGAATTCGGTGGTTTACCAGCATGGCTTTTAAATAAAGACATGCGAATCCGTTCCTCTGATCCAGCCTTTGTTGAAATGGTAGGACGTTACTATGATCATTTACTTCCACGTCTTGTTTCAAGATTGTTGGATAATGGTGGTAACATCCTCATGATGCAGGTTGAAAATGAGTACGGTTCATACGGTGAGGACAAAACCTACTTGCGTGAGATTCGCCGATTGATGGAAGAACGTTCAGTGACTTGTCCGCTCTTTACATCTGATGGTCCATGGCGAGCAACTCTGAAAGCTGGTACCTTGATTGAAGATGATCTCTTTGTGACAGGGAACTTTGGTTCAAAAGCAAACTTTAACTTCTCGCAAATGCAAGAGTTCTTTGATGAGTATGGCAAGAAATGGCCACTCATGTGTATGGAATTCTGGGATGGATGGTTTAACCGATGGAAAGAACCAGTCATCACGCGTGAGCCAGAGGAGTTAGCAGAAGCCGTACATGAGGTACTAGAGCAAGGCTCTATCAACCTTTACATGTTCCACGGTGGAACCAACTTTGGTTTTATGAATGGTTGTTCAGCTCGAGGAACTATTGATTTACCACAAGTAACATCTTATGATTATGACGCTCTCCTTAATGAAGCTGGCAATCCAACTGCTAAATACATGGCAGTTAAAGAAATGATGGCGACTTACTATCCTGAGTATCCACAATTAGAACCGCTTTACAAAGAGAGCATGGAAGTTGAAAACATTCCACTGGTTGAGAAAGTTTCTCTGTTCGAAACCTTGGATAGCTTAACAAGTCCTATCGAGAGTCTCTATCCTAAGAAAATGGAAGAGTTGGGACAAAGCTACGGTTATCTACTCTATCGTACAGAAGCTAGTTGGGATGCAGAAGAAGAACGTATCCGTATCATTGACGGTCGAGACAGAGCTCAGCTATTTGTAGATGGTAAATGGGTTACAACTCAGTACCAGACAGAAATTGGTGAGGACATCTTCTATCAAGGAGAAAAGAAAGCGCTCTCTCGTTTTGATGTCCTGGTAGAAAATATGGGGCGTGTCAATTACGGGCATAAGTTCCTAGCAGATACACAACGAAAAGGGATTCGTACAGGTGTCTGCAAAGATCTACACTTCATGCTGAACTGGGAACATTATCCGCTTCCACTAGATAATCCTGAAAAGATTGATTTCTCAAAAGGATGGACAGAAGGACAACCTGCCTTTTACGCCTATGACTTTGAAGTTGAGGCTCCGAAGGACACCTACTTAGAACTATCTGAGTTTGGTAAAGGGATTGCCTATGTCAATGGCCATCATCTAGGTCGTTTCTGGAATGTTGGTCCAACCTTATCGCTTTATATTCCGCACAGCTATCTCAAGGAAGGTGCTAACCGCATCATTATCTTTGAAACTGAAGGGGAGTATAGAGATCACATACACTTAACTCGTAAACCTACACTAAAACATATAAAGGGGGAAAATTTATGACAATTGTAGGATGCCGTATTGATGGACGTTTGATCCACGGACAAGTAGCAAACCTTTGGTCTGCTAAACTGAATGTTTCACGTATCATGGTCGTTGACAATGAAGTTGTTAACAACGATGTTGAAAAGAGCGGATTGAAACTTGCAACACCACCAGGTGTAAAACTTAGTATTTTGCCAGTTGAAAAAGCTGCAGCCAATATCCTTGCTGGAAAATATGATAGCCAACGTTTGTTTATCGTTGCTCGTAAACCAGACCGCTTCCTTGGATTAGTGGAAGCAGGGGTACCGCTTGAAGCAGTCAATGTTGGTAATATGTCTCAAACACCAGAAACACGTTCTATCACACGTTCAATCAACGTTGTAGATAAAGACGTAGAAGATTTCCACAAATTGGCGGAAAAAGGTGTTAAACTTACTGCTCAAATGGTTCCAAATGATCCAGTTTCAGACTTTTTGAGCTTATTAAAATAGGAAAAAATTTTTAGGAGGTCATTGTTATGATACAATGGTGGCAAATTTTACTTCTCACTTTGTACTCAGCTTATCAAATCTGTGATGAGTTGACGATCGTTTCTTCTGCAGGTTCCCCTGTATTCGCTGGTTTCATTACTGGTTTGATCATGGGAGATTTGACAACTGGTTTGTTTATCGGTGGTAGCTTGCAGTTGTTTGTCCTTGGGGTAGGTACCTTCGGTGGTGCTTCTCGTATCGATGCAACTTCTGGTGCGGTTCTTGCGACAGCTTTCTCAGTTTCACAAGGTATCGAAACAGATCTTGCGATCACTACAATCGCTGTACCAGTAGCGGCACTTTTGACTTACTTCGACGTACTTGGTCGTATGACTACTACATTCTTCGCACACCGTATTGATGCTGCGATCGAACGCTTTGACTATAAAGCAATCGAACGTAACTACCTTCTTGGTGCGCTTCCATGGGCTGCTTCTCGTGCCCTTCCAGTATTCTTCGCCCTTGCTTTTGGTGGAGAATTCGTACAAGCAGTTGTAAATCTTGTTAAAGAATTCCAATGGGTTGCAGACGGTTTGACTCTTGCAGGTCGTATGCTTCCAGGTCTTGGATTCGCTATCTTGCTTCGTTACCTTCCAGTTAAACGTAACCTTCACTACCTTGCTATGGGATTTGGTTTGACAGCTATGTTGACTGTACTTTACTCATACGTAACAGGTCTTGGTGGAGCAGTTGCTGGTATCATTGGCACTCTTCCTGCTGACGTTGCTGAAAAAATTGGCTTTGCCAACAACTTCAAAGGTTTGTCTATGATCGGTATCTCTATCGTAGGTATCTTCCTTGCAGTTGTTCACTTCAAGAACAGCCAAAAAGTTGCTGTAGCAGCACCTTCTACACCATCAGAAAGTGGGGAAATTGAAGATGACGAATTCTAATTACAAATTAACAAAAGAAGATTTTAATCAAATTAACAAACGTAGCTTGTTCACTTTCCAATTGGGATGGAACTACGAACGTATGCAAGCATCAGGTTACCTTTACATGATCTTGCCACAATTGCGTAAAATGTATGGAGATGGAACTCCTGAGTTGAAAGAAATGATGAAAGTTCATACTCAATTCTTCAACACTTCACCATTCTTCCACACAATCATCGCTGGTTTTGACCTTGCCATGGAAGAAAAAGATGGCGTTGGCTCAAAAGATGCGGTTAACGGTATCAAGACAGGTTTGATGGGACCATTCGCTCCTCTTGGAGATACTATCTTTGGTTCACTTGTACCTGCTATCATGGGATCTATCGCTGCAACAATGGCTATCGCTGGTCAACCTTGGGGTATCTTCCTTTGGATCGCAGTTGCAGTAGCGTATGACATCTTCCGTTGGAAACAGTTGGAATTTGCTTACAAAGAAGGGGTTAACCTCATCAACAACATGCAAAGCACTTTGACAGCTTTGATTGAAGCTGCATCTGTACTTGGTGTCTTCATGATGGGTGCTCTTGTAGCAACAATGATCAACTTTGAAATTTCATACAAATTACCAATCGGTGAGAAAATGATTGACTTCCAAGATATCTTGAACTCAATCTTCCCACGCTTGCTTCCAGCAATCTTCACTGCCTTTATCTTCTGGTTGCTTGGTAAGAAAGGTATGAACTCTACAAAAGCTATCGGTATCATCATCGTGCTTGCCTTGGCTCTTTCTGCCTTTGGTAAATTTGCACTTGGAATGGGCGCATAATTTATGACTAAATCATTAATTTTAGTGAGTCATGGACGTTTTTGTGAAGAACTTAAAGGTAGCACAGAAATGATTATGGGTCCACAAGAAAATATTCATGCAGTTGCTCTTCTTCCAGAAGATGGACCAGAAGATTTCACTGCGAAATTTGAAGCCGCTATCGAAGGTTTGGATGATTTCCTAGTCTTTGCTGACCTCCTTGGTGGAACACCATGTAATGTGGTGAGCCGTCTGATTATGGAAGGTCGTGACATTGAACTTTACGCAGGAATGAATCTTCCAATGGTTATTGAATTTATCAATGCAAGCCTTACTGGCGCTGATGCAGATTATAAAAATCGTGCTTCAGAAAGTATTGTCAAAGTTAATGATTTATTGGCAAGCTTCGACGACGATGAAGATGAATAAGGTGTAATAACAGAAATACTGTTAGAACATATTTCATAGAATATAAATGGGAATGGGGCTTACTCCCATTCCCATATTTTAAATAAAAAACAATATAATAATAGATTAGAGGAACTCAATGCTAGATTATACAAAAGAAGAATTGCTTGAGTTGGGGGCAGAAATCACAACTCGCGAAATTTACCAACAACCAGACATTTGGAAAGAAGCTTTTGAAACTTATCAAGCACGACGTGATGAAATTGCAGCTTTCTTGCAAGGAATTGCAGATAAGCATGACTATATCAAAGTAATCCTAACTGGTGCTGGAACTTCTGCTTATGTAGGTGATACTCTAGTTCCTTACTTTAAGGAAGTTTATGATGAACGTAAATGGAACTTTAATGCTATTGCGACAACTGATATCGTAGCAAACCCACAAACTTATTTGAAAAAAGATGTGGCGACTGTTTTGGTATCATTCGCGCGTAGCGGAAATTCGCCTGAGAGTGTGGCAACAGTTGACTTGGCTAAGGCCTTGGTTGATGAACTTTATCAAGTAACCATCACTTGTGCGGCTGAAGGGAAATTGGCTCTTCAAGCGCATGGTGATGACCGTAACCTCTTGCTCTTGCAACCAGCTGCTTCTAACGATGCTGGCTTTGCTATGACTTCAAGCTTCACTTCAATGATGTTGACAGCGCTCTTGGTATTTGATCCAACAGACTTTGCTGTTAAAGCTGAACGTTTCGACGTGCTATCTAGTTTAGCTCGCAAAATTCTTGACAATGTGGCAGATGTCAAAGAGTTGGTTGACCTAGACTTTAACCGAGTGATTTATCTAGGTGCGGGCCCATTCTTCGGACTTGCTCACGAAGCCCAGCTTAAAATTTTGGAATTGACTGCTGGTCAAGTCGCGACTATGTATGAAAGTCCAGTTGGCTTCCGTCACGGTCCAAAATCTCTTATCAACGAAGATACAGTCGTTTTGGTATTTGGTACTACAACAGATTACACTCGTAAATATGACTTAGACTTGGTTCGTGAAGTTGCAGGCGACCAAATTGCTCGATGTGTTGTTCTCTTGAGCGACCAAGCCTTCGGACTTGAAAATGTTAAGGAAGTCGCGCTTGGGTGCGGTGGGGTTCTGAATGATGTTTACCGTGTCTTCCCTTACATCGTTTATGGTCAGTTATTTGCTCTCTTGACTTCACTTAAAGTTGGTAACAGACCAGATACACCATCACCTACAGGTACAGTGAACCGTGTTGTTCAAGGTGTCATTATTCACGAATTTGAAAAATAAGGAAGAATCTATGAGTAAATTAACATTAAGCCCAAATAAACTTGCTTGCTTGCAAAAACTCTCAGACGAAAATGGGATCATCTCAGCTCTTGCTTTTGACCAACGTGGTGCTTTGAAACGCCTCATGGCTCAATACCAAACAGAAGAGCCAACAGTAACTCAAATGGAAGAACTCAAAGTATTGGTAGCGGATGAATTGACTAAATACGCTTCATCTATGCTTCTTGACCCTGAGTATGGACTTCCAGCTACAAAAGCTCTTGATCCAAAAGCTGGTCTTCTCCTTGCTTATGAGAAAACTGGATACGACACAACAAGTACAAAACGCTTGCCAGACTGCTTGGATGTTTGGTCTGCAAAACGTATCAAAGAACAAGGGGCAGATGCTGTTAAGTTCTTGCTTTACTATGACGTAGATAGCTCTGACGAACTTAATCAACAAAAACAAGCCTACATCGAACGCATTGGTTCTGAGTGTGTGGCTGAAGATATTCCATTCTTCCTTGAAATTCTTGCTTACGATGAAAAGATTGCTGACGCTGGTTCTGCAGAATACGCTAAAGTAAAACCACACAAGGTTATCGGCGCTATGAAAGTCTTCTCAGATCCACGTTTCAACATCGATGTCTTGAAAGTAGAAGTTCCAGTTAACGTGAAATACGTTGAAGGCTTTGGTGATGGAGAAATCGTTCATACACGTGAAGAAGCTGCTACCTTCTTTAAAGCCCAAGACGAAGCTACTAACCTTCCTTACATCTACTTGAGTGCAGGTGTATCAGCTAAACTTTTCCAAGAAACTCTTGTCTTTGCTCACGAATCAGGCGCAAACTTCAATGGTGTTCTTTGTGGACGTGCAACATGGGCTGGATCTGTTGAAGCTTACATCAAAGATGGAGAAGCAGCAGCTCGCGAATGGCTTTGTACAACTGGATTTGAAAACATTGATGAACTCAATAAAGTACTTCAAACAACAGCTACTTCATGGACTGAACGTGTAGAAGCATAGATCAGAAATAGAAGAAACGACTTTTGTTAATAAAATATCTATGGTTTCTTGACAAAGGTGTCTGTAAATCATACAATAAAACCATAGAACGTGAATGCGCTTTCTATGGTTTGTTTACTTAATTGAATTAGAAAAAGGAGAGAAGGATGAAAGCATACACAGAACGTGTATTTGGGAAAGTTGATGGCAAGGATGTCCTCGCTTACCGTTTTGAAACGGAGGCAGGATACCAACTGGAAATCATGACTTATGGAGCAACAATTTTACGCTATGTAACTCCAGATAAGACTGGCAATTTTGCCAATGTTATCCTAGGTTTTGACGATTTCGAAAGCTATGTGGGAAATAGCCCTAAACATGGAGCAAGTGTAGGTCCAGTGGCAGGTCGTATTGCAGGAGCAACATTTGAACTCAATGGTAAGACCTATGATCTTGAAGTCAACAATGCTAGCAACTGTAACCACAGTGGCTCAACTGGTTGGGATTCTAACTTGTTTGAGCTAGTCGAAGTGAGTGACCATGGTTTGACTCTTTACACAGAAAGAACAGATGGGACTGGAGGTTTCCCTGGAAATCTTAAGATCTGGATTAGCTACAACTTGGAAGAAAGTGGTGCCTACGAAGTTAGCTACAAGGTGACGACAGACCAGGATACCTTGGTCAATCCAACCAACCATAGCTATTTTAACCTGTCAGGCGATTTCACTCAGACTGTTGACCGCCATGTTTTCCAATTGAATACAGAGGGGATCTATCCAATCGCTCCTGACGGTGTCCCAGCTAAAACTCCAGATGCTAATCGTGATGTGGTCAAACATATCTATAATGGTGCCTTGTTGAAAGATATCTTTGCAGAAGAAGATGAGCAAATCCAACTCGTATCTGGTTTGGACCATCCATTTGCTCTTCCTGCAGGACATGACAATGCTGGCTTCCTCTATGACCAAGGTTCAGGTCGCTTCTTGCTCTTCAAGACAGAGGCTCCTTGCTTTGTGGTCTACACAGCAAACTTTGTGGATGAGAGTGTCATCATCGCTGGTCAGCCAATGATTCAGCACAATGGAATTGCTCTTGAGGCGCAAGCTTTGCCAGATGCTATTCATAGCGACCTTAAAGATCAAGTCATCCTCAAAGCAGGTGAAACATTCGCCAGCAAAACTCGTTATGAGCTTGTTGTGAAATAATGATTGTTTTCTGAGTAAACCTAGACTTTAACCGTTAGTTATTTACTAGCTGTTAGAATCTAGGTTTTTTGATTCTTGAAAAATAAGGAAATAATCTAAAGTTTAGAAGATAATTCTATATATCAAATATTCTTACTGAATAAAGATGATTGACTTATATTGATAGTTGAATGCGACAATAATATCTAATAGATATATTTATATGATAGCTCTTTTGCTAAAAATAAGGTATAATTAAAATGGAATAAATCTAGGCTTTTGACTAAAAAATACTAGATTTTTATAAAGATTTTTGGGAAAAAAACTCTCTATAGAAGACTCGTGTTCTTGGTCAAAGTTATAAGGGGAAGATTAGCAATGGTATCAGTATCTGGAAAATTCTGTATATTTTTACATAAAAATAAGCAACATCAGCGCTTTTTTTAACTGTTACCCGATGGTCAAATCAAGGATATTGGTGGAACCGGTCAGAGGAGTTGACTACTGAGAGGCTGGATAAAATCATGAGTAAAGATATCTCAGCTTTCATCAGAGAATTTTTCCGCAAACTATAGAAAGCTAGTAGTGAATTGGGAATCCTACTGAAGAACCGTTTTTCATAACTTTGGAAAAGTATAAAGAGAAATATAAAAATGACAGAAAAATTAGTATAATTGTATCAGTTTACAACGTTGAAAACTACTTACGACAATGTCTAGATAGTATTCTCAATCAAACCTATCAAGATCTAGGGAAAAACTGTGCTGCCCTTAGATATTGTAGCCCATCAAGCAGAACTCTTTGATAAAGTAATCGCCCATGAAGAACCTCAAAAATGGTAGATGAAATTCGACAGATTTTATTAGTTAATAGAAAAAGAAAATAAACGTTAGATAAAAGGGATTGAAAAATGAAGAAAGCAATCGTACTTGGAGCAGATAATGGATATATGGATAAGGTGGAAACTACTATCAAGTCTGTTTGTGCTTATAACGATAATATAAAATTTTATGTTTTTAATGACGATCTACCTTCGGAATGGTTTCGTATTATGAATCAGCGATTGAAAGCTATTCATTCAGAAATTGTAAATGTAAAGATTTCTAATAATCATCTCCGAAAATATCATTTACCAACGGCGCATTTATCATACGCAGCTTATTTTCGCTTTTTTATTCCAGACATACTGAAGGAAGATAAGGTTTTATATCTTGATTCGGATATTATTGTCAATGGAGATTTAACACCCCTTTTTGCAATAGATCTAGGTGATAGCCCAGTCGCAGCAGTTAGAGATGAATTGCAGCAAACAAATTTCAATTCAGGCGTTTTATTGATAAATAATGCCCATTGGAGAGAGCATGCGATTTCAACAAAATTGTTTGAATTAGCAGATCAGTACCATGAAGTTGAGTTTGGTGATCAAGGAATTTTAAACCGATTTTTTGTAGGGCAATGGAAAGAGCTAGACGTCAATTACAATTTTATGGTTGGAATGGATACTATTGCGACACGTTTTCAAAAAGATGAATGGTATGTAAAAGCGAATCAATATGAATCAGAGGTTTCTGTTATTCATTATACAGACGAAAAACCATGGTCAGCTGTATATAATAATCGCTTGGGAGATAAGTGGTGGTTCTTCTATGCTTTAGATTGGTCAGATATTATCTTACGGAAAGAGATTATCAAACATGGTTTAGATGAGCTTACAGAAAAAGAAAAATATCATACTGCAATCTTTACAAATGCTTGCGAGATGGAGCACTTGGAGTTTTTGATAAAAGCACTACCTGAGGTTCATTTTCATATTTTGGCTCATACAACTTTTGCCTCCCAAGTGGTCGATTTACAACGATATTTAAATGTGTCCATTTATCCACAGTTCAATCCTTATAATTTTGAAAATGTTCTTAGCAAAATCGATTTTTATTTGGATATCAATCATTTTAACGAAATTATGAATATCACTCAGGAGATTCATAAATTAGGGAAACCGATCTTTGCTTTTGATAATACCAGTAAGGACCCAACAGGAGGAAGTCAGATTTTTTCTTCACAAACTCCTGAAGTGATGGTAGTGGCGATTAAAGCTTACCTCAATTCGTTAGATAAATGAGAAAGTTTTAGTAGATAATCTAATCATTCGCTAGTTCACTTCTTTTATGGAGTCTATGATTTGATGCTTGTGATTAGAGTTTAGTTTGGAGTTAAAGAATGCTTTACACTTTTAATCTTATGGTGGGTTTAGAACCAAATGGTGTAGATGTTGCTCAAGCATATCGCGGGAAGGTTTTTCGCGACTTGGACCTTCCTGCCAGTTTTGTTTTTACACAGGTCCCTCCTCGCTTTAAATGGGACTATTACCTTTCTTTGGGTCATCTTGAGGAAGAAATCCTATTAGCACATATGTTGTTGACAGATCAGCGTGATATGAGCTTGGGGATCCGTATAGATGATATGAAGCAGCTCTTACACCTGACTGCTGAATATAAGGAAAATAATTGTGAATTGATTTTTCAAGAACAAGATGGTGTGACTACCATTCTACATAAAAACAGTCTAAAACCGGATTATGTGGATTATGTAGATTATTATGTATTTGGTCGTTTACTTCGTAGAGAACATTATGGTAAGAAAAAGCTGTTCACAGAATTTTTTACAGCAGTGGATGCTGGATTTGGTCTAGAAGCTAGAGTTGTTCGCCGACTGTTTCATAATAGAGATGGTTCCATAGCCTTTGAAGAGATTAAGAAAGAACCAGGTGAGGATACTGAAGCAGTTTATCGGTGTGGATCGGAGTGGTTCTATAGTGAGTCTGAATTTTTAGAGCGAGCCTTATCAGAGTTGCAGTTTAGTAAAGAGGATCATGTATTTATTGATCGTCTAGAGAATCTTCCCTTCACATCACCTCTTTTACGTTTAAAAGGAGAAGCAAGATTATCCTGTGTTGTGCACTCTATTCATTATTGGGGAGATCAGATCAATTCTGAATACTATCACCTTTTTCAATATGCCGAGGAATTTGATGATATTTTAGTATCAACGCAATCACAGAAGGATGAATTGGAAAAACATTTAGCATTACTAGGGAAAACTGGTCAAGTTCGCGTTCTTCCAGTAGCTGCCCTAGAACAGTTGCAATTAGCTGATGAACGAAAACCTTATTCTGTGATGATTGCCGTGCGGTTTGAACGCCGAAAACGGTTAGACTTAGCAATCAAAGCCATCGTTGCTTTTCATGAAATTTTTCCAGACGTCAACTTAGATATCTATGGGCAAGGGATGCTATGGCAGGATATTGAAGCAGAGATTGCCAATCTAGAAGCACAAAATTATATCCATCTTAAGGGGCATCAGACAATTTCAAACCGTTTCAAAGAGTATGAACTTTATTTGGCTACCTCGGAATGGGAAACTTTTGGTATAACTTTGTTAGAAGCAATTGGTTCTGGACAAGCTCTTGTTGGTTTAGATGTACCTTATGGAAATCAGACCTTTATTCAAGAGGGTAAAAATGGTTATTTAGTTCCTTTTGATGCTCGTTCGGATGAGGAAATTGTGGTTGATTTAACAAAAGCTTTAGAGAAAGCCTTCAAACAGATCAAACAGCTGAGGGAAGGCTCTTACCGCTTGGCTGAAGAATATTTATCAGACTGCATAACAAAACAATGGTATGAATTTTTGACTAGAGAATGGGAATAAAAAAGCAATGATGTATTATTATCTGACGAGGGAATGGTCTTCAGATGACGATCGCCTAAAAAAAGATTTAGAACTCATGGGGATGGATCTGAAACCATTAACGATTAACAATATTTTTACTAGTTTTTTTTCTAATCATGAAAATTCAAGTCCCTTACACATGACTCAACTTCCCTTACCTCGATTTTGGGAGGTTCTTTCTACAGGTGATATCGTAGCGGAAGGAAATAAAAAAGGGAAGATTTTCTGTTATCCTCAGTGGCCACAAATGGTGGAGTTAGTCGAATGGTATGATAACAAAGGTGTTTGTTGTGCAAGAGATCATTACGATTTATCGGGAACTTGTTTTCATAGAGAAATTTGGAGTGGTGGGAAAAAAGAGATAGACGTTTATGGTCAGGAAAATCAAGAGCAACTCTATCTTTTTTCATCTCATGATCGTGCACTTTATCGAGAAGCGAACGGTCAGGAACAGGGGCTTTCTTCAATTGATGAAGCAAGAAAACTGATTTTAGATAAACAATTATCTACAGGTGATTGTTTAGTATTATCAGATATAAGCTTACTTAGGGATATGCCTAACCTCTCATCTAATCAGTTAGTATTTTATATGAGAGAAGAGTTATCCGCGAAAGATATTTGGTATCTAAAAGATCGTTGTGGGAAACTACTGACTCGAGATTTGAAATTAAAGACAGACAATATGAATCTTCCCCTGATTTATCTACCAACCTTTCTTGGCGCCTTTAGGGAGTTTCGTCCGCATATTTTAATTTTGACAGACACGCAAGAACTAGAGCAAATTGAAGTCCTTGTATCTGCCCTACCGAATTTTGAATTTCATATTGCTGCGCTAACAGTAATGGGAGGGCGTTTATTAGATCTGGATTGTCATGCAAATGTTCATCTCTACCCAGGCCTGTCTAGAGAGATATATGAGAAACTTTTACAAACGTGTAGCATTTATCTGGATATTTCTCATGCTCAGGAAATACTTGATGGTAGCCGTGCAGCTCTTGAAAATGGCATGATCCTTTATACTTTTAAGGAAACGTGTCATCAACCAGAGTTTTATGCCACTGACCATCTGTTTCCAAGGGATTGTATCGCAGAGATGATTGACGAACTATCCCAACTTGCAAATCCAGAAAAATATCAATCTGCTTATGATAAACAAAAGATGAATCCGTACTTAGCGATCAGGGAAGAGTTGAAGTTACTTTTTTAAATGATGGATAAATAAAGGAAGTATCGTGAAAGCTTTAGAGTAGATCTTCTTAGATAAAGATATCAATAACTATATAGCGTTTAGCTTAGTATTTCACTTGCTGACAATTTGTATTTCAATCATCAACTTAGTAGGGAGAAATATAATCAAGAGTTTGTGGCTAAGAGGATATGATTGTATCGATTCAGAAATATTTGAAGAAACTAGACTAAAAATTGAGTAAAGAAAGAAATAAAAATAGAAAAAATAAGTGTTATCGTTCCTGTTTATATGTCAGAGGCCTATCTTGAAAATGTTTAGATAGCATTCTTCAACAAACTTATCAAAATCTTGAAGTTATTTTAATCAATGATGGTTCAACTGACGGTTCAGCAGCTATTTGTCAACGATATAAAAATCAAGATGCGCGTGTTAAAGTTTACCATAAGCCAAATGGAGGAGTTGCTTCCCAGTCGTAATCGTGCCTTGGAAGCTGTGACAGGTGATTACATTGTCTTTGTGGATAATGATGATTGGCTAGAGTTAGACCATATCCAAAGCCTTTATGATTTATCAGATATTGCAATTGGTAATTTCACTCAGTTTATTGAAGATCAGGGGAGTTTTTTAATCCATGTAGGTGCAGACAACTATTTTGAACAAGTGTTCAGCCCTTTTGATTGGTTCCATCATCAATATGATGGAAAGTATAATCTTAGTCAATGTTTTACAGTTCTGTGGGCAAAACTCTATAAAGCAGAGCTTTTCAAGGATATTGTCTATCCAACGGATCAGAAGGTAGAGGACGATTATACGACCTATAAGGTTTACCCTCAAGCAGATAATATTGCCTATATGAATAAAGCCATTTATATTCATAGAAAACGCTCCACAAGTGTGACGAGAACAGTTAATCTTGCAGACGTTTATCCGTTAAAAAGTATTGAAGAGCGTCTGACTATTTTGAATCTGATTGGGGCACCTCAGGAGTTGTTGGATAAGGAAATTCAGGCTTATAAATGGCGATTATCCATTCATGAAGAAGAATCATTGAAACGCGGAGATATGGAAGCTTATCAACAGATTTTGGTGAAAAAAGCTATTGAGACCAAGCGTCGGTGAGAGTTATAAGTCTTATAGAATAGTTGATTAAAAAAAATAATTGCTACAAATTGTCGTGAAATAATAAAAATTCTCTGAAGTCATAGGATTTCAGAGAATTTTTTCTTATTCTTCATCTGGTGTGAGAATCATCGGAATGATGATTGGTTCACGTTCAGTATTTTCGTAAAGGAATGGTCGAATGGCATTTACGATAGCGCCATTGACAGACTGGACGCTGGCATCTTTGTTTTTCAAAGCGATACGAATAGCATTGAAAAGGATGCGTTGACTTTGGCGAATCAAGTCGCCGGACTCTCTCATGTAGACAAATCCACGGCTGAGAATATCTGGTCCAGATAGGATCATTTGAGACTTGAAGTCAACGGTTGCGACAGCCAGTACAACACCATCTTCAGATAGGTCTCGGCGATCTTTGAGGACAGCAGCGCCGATTTCACCGATACGATTTCCATCGACATAGATATCCTGAGCGTTGAAATGACCAGCGATGCGGGCAGAATTTGCAGTGAGGGCAAGCACATCACCATTACTCATGATAAAGATATTGTCCTTCTCTACGCCAGTATCCACCGCCAGTCCAGCGTGGACTTTCTGCATGCGGTATTCACCGTGAACAGGCATGAAGTATTTTGGCTTAATCAAGCGGAGCATAAGTTTTTGCTCTTGCTGACCACCGTGTCCAGATGTATGGATGTTGTTAATCTTACCATGGATTACTTCAACACCGGCTTCAGAAATGATGTTAATCAGCTTGTTAACGCTAGTGGTGTTTCCTGGAATTGGGCTAGATGAGAAGATGACAGTATCGCCAGGTTGGAGTTGCACTTGACGGTGAGTTCCGTTAGCGATACGAGAGAGGGCTGCCATAGGCTCGCCCTGACTACCTGTACAGAGGATGAGAACCTCGCCTGCAGGATAGTCTTTGATTTCATTTGGTTCGATGAAGGTTCCCTTAGGAGCTTTGATGTAGCCAAGCTCGATTCCGTTGACAATGGCCTTTTCCATAGAGCGACCAAAGACAGCGATCTTACGCCCAGTCTTGACAGCGGCTTCCGTTGCTTGCTGGAGACGGAAGATATTTGAGGCAAAGGATGCAAAGATGATACGTCCTTCGATACCTTGGATAATCTTCATGATCGACTGGCCGACAACCTTTTCAGAGTTTGTAAAGGTTGGAACCTCAGCATTGGTCGAGTCAGAGAGTAGGCAAAGCACTCCGTCTTCACCTAGGGCTGCCATACGGTGCAAGTCTGCAGGTTCACCAACTGGTGTAAAGTCAAACTTGAAGTCTCCCGTACAAACGATTTTCCCTTGAGGTGTATGGATGACGATTCCCAATGGCTCTGGAATCGAGTGGGTTGTTCTAAAGAAAGTTGCTTTAAGGTTTTTAAAGGTCAACTCCGTATTGTGGTTGATTTCGTGAAGTGTAGCATTGCGCAAAAGTCCATGCTCTTCGAGTTTTCCACGGATTAAGGCAAGGGCCAGTGGACCAGCATAGATAGGGATGTTTGCTTGCTTGAGCAAGAAAGGAATCCCTCCGATATGGTCCTCGTGTCCGTGTGTAATCAAGAGAGCCTTGACGCGGTCGATATTTTCTACAATGTAGGAGTAATCAGGGATAACGTAGTCGATACCAAGTAGGTCATCCTCAGGGAATTTAATCCCTGCATCAACGATGATGATTTCGTCTTGGTATTCGATACCATATGTGTTTTTTCCGATTTCTCCTAGACCACCAATGGCAAAAACGCCGACTTCTTCTGGTTTAAGAGTGTAGGCCATATTAGAACTCCGTAATTTCGAATGCGCCAGTTTCTTTTTCGTAGTCTAGCAGTTTGTCAGACAAGAGTTCGATATACTCGATATTATATTCTGGACGATTTTCTTCGACAAGTTGGCGAGCAGCGATACGTCCTTCAAGTTCTGAACTAGCATCGATGTCTAAGTATAGTGAGCGTGTTGTTTCACGACGTGGGCTACGGTCTTTTGTTTCTTGATAAAAAACTTTGTAAATCATATGTTTCCTTTCTGCTTTCAGGTCAGCTATATTCAAAAATGCTCAGTTTGAAGCTGGTTTGATTCCAGTTCATTTTTTGTCTTTATTGACCTTGATTCGTTACAATTATCTCAATTATAACATAAAAAGGGGAATTAGTAAAAGCAGGAAACATGAAAGTAAGGAGCTTGAAATGGGTTTCATTATACCTTGTATAAGTATTTGAAGACATCCGATGCAAGTGCTATAATAAAGTTAGAAAAGAGGTTTTTCTTGATTAAGGAGGACTAGCTATGCTTGATTTTGTGTTTCACCTATTTGGATGGAAATTCTACATATTGCTACAACTGCTTGGGCTCCTTTTCGTTAGATGATGATTTTGAAATATTTGCCTTTAGAATTGGAGAAAGGAGGCTCTCTATGTTTCAACTAGCTATCGCGATTCGTCTCTTGGTATTTGCTGTTTTTGTTGCCTGTGTTTACGGTGGCAATCTAGTATTTGTTCGGCTGGAACATAGAAAAACAGCTGTACACTGGAAAATTCTCTTTGTAACACTGTATTCCATTTTCCTCCTTCTTGTAACCTATGTGGTTTGGCTTGTATTTTACTTTGGTTTGAATGCTTAAGTACTTGTCCTGTCTGTTTGGCAGGACATTTTTGCTTCAAAACAAAGAAAATTCCCATGCGCCTTCTTTTGTAGTATAATAGTAAACAGACAAAAAGATAGGAATGTGTTATGAAAGTATTAGCATTTGATACGTCTAGCAAGGCTCTGTCTCTAGCCATTTTAGAGGACAAGCAGCTTCTTGCCGAGACGACAATCAATATCAAAAAAAATCACAGTATTACCCTTATGCCAGCCATCGATTTTTTGATAGCTAGTCTAGATTTGACGCCCAAAGATTTGGATCGAATCGTTGTAGCAGAGGGGCCAGGTAGCTACACAGGTTTGCGAATCGCGGTAGCAACTGCCAAGACCTTGGCTCATACCCTGAACATTGAGTTAGTGGGGATGTCTAGCCTTTTGGCTCTGGTACCAAGCCAGCAAGTAGGTCTTGTAGTACCTTTGATGGATGCGCGTCGCAACAATGTTTACGCAGGATTTTATGAAAATGCTCAGCCTGTCTTTCCAGAGGCGCATCTGTCCTTTGCAGAAGTTTTGGAGCAAGTCAAAGATGCTGAACAAGTCACTTTTGTCGGTGAAGTAGGAGCCTTTGTGGAGCAGATTCAAGAACAACTACCACAGGCTAACTATCAGGAAACCTTGCCAAATGCGGCTAATCTAGCTCTTTGGGCTTGGGATAAGGAAGCAGAATCCTTGCATGACTTTGTGCCAAATTACCTCAAACGTGTTGAAGCTGAGGAAAACTGGCTCAAAAATCACACTGAGTCTGGAGAATCTTACATCAAACGCCTATGATTGAAATCAAACGAATCCAACAGCAACCTGACTTGGCGCAGGCAATTTACGCTGTCATGACGGATGTTTACCCAGTCAGTCCTTGGACGCTGGAACAAATCCAAGCAGACCTGTCCCAAGACCAGACTTGGTATGCTCTAGCTTATGATGGGGAAGAAGTGATAGGTTTTCTAGCAATTCAGGAGAATCTTTTTGAAGCAGAAGTCTTGCAAATCGCTGTCAAGAAAGCTTATCAGGGGCAGGGGATAGCATCAGTCTTATTTGCTCAATTACCGACAGACAAAGAGATTTTTCTCGAAGTCAGAAAGTCAAATCAACGAGCGCAAGCATTTTACAAGAAAGAAAATATGGCAGTCATCGCTGAGCGAAAGGCCTATTACCATGAACCAGTAGAGGACGCCATCATCATGAAGAGAGAAATAGATGAAGGATAGATATATTTTAGCATTTGAGACATCCTGTGATGAGACCAGTGTCGCCGTCTTGAAAAACGACGATGAGCTCTTGTCCAATGTCATTGCTAGTCAAATTGAGAGTCACAAACGTTTTGGGGGCGTAGTGCCGGAAGTAGCTAGTCGTCACCATGTCGAGGTCATTACAGCCTGTATTGAGGAGGCGCTAGCAGAAGCAGGGATTACGGAAGAGGACGTGACAGCTGTGGCGGTCACCTACGGACCAGGATTGGTCGGAGCCTTACTAGTTGGTTTGTCAGCTGCCAAGGCCTTTGCTTGGGCACATGGACTTCCGCTGATTCCCGTTAACCACATGGCTGGCCACCTCATGGCAGCTCAGAGCGTGGAGCCTTTGGAATTCCCCTTACTAGCTCTATTAGTCAGTGGTGGACACACAGAGTTGGTCTATGTTTCTGAGGCTGGTGATTATAAGATTGTTGGTGAAACTCGTGATGATGCGGTTGGTGAAGCCTATGACAAGGTCGGTCGTGTCATGGGCTTGACCTATCCAGCAGGTCGGGAGATTGACGAGTTAGCTCACCAAGGTCAGGATATTTATGATTTCCCTCGTGCCATGATTAAGGAAGACAATCTGGAGTTTTCATTCTCAGGTTTGAAGTCTGCTTTTATCAATCTTCACCACAATGCTGAGCAAAAGGGAGAAAGCTTGTCCAAGGAAGACCTATCTGCTTCTTTCCAAGCAGCAGTCATGGATATTCTCATGGCTAAAACCAAGAAAGCCTTAGAAAAATACCCTGTTAAAACCCTGGTTGTGGCTGGTGGTGTAGCTGCAAATAAAGGTCTTAGAGAACGTCTAGCAGCCGAAATTACCGATGTCAAAGTTATCATTCCAACTCTGCGACTTTGCGGAGACAATGCGGGAATGATTGCCTATGCTAGCGTCAGCGAGTGGAACAAAGAAAACTTTGCAGGCTTGGAGCTAAATGCCAAACCTAGCCTCGCTTTTGATACTATAGAATGAAAAGTCAGCTTGAAGCTGGCTTTTTTGCTAAAATATTTTATAATATGTTAAAAAAGTAAAAGTTTTTACGAATAGAATAGTAAAGGGAATTTTTAAAAGGGAGTTTGTCTATGATTGAAAAACAGGAATTAGGAGAATTTTACAAGGAATTACGCCTGGCGAGAAAGCTCAAGCAGTCAGATGTGGCTTGTGCAGGACTAACAGCCTCTCAGCGATCCAAGTTTGAACTAGGGCAGTCCATGCTGTCTGCGGATAAGTTGATCCTAGCGATCCAAGGGATAAATGTGACCTTTGATGAGTTTGGTCACAAGCTCAACAACTACCAAGAATCTCCACATATGAAATTTGGTAGAAGGCTTGTGGATCGCTTTGCCCATCAAGATATAGCTGGTTTAGAGCAACTCTTGGAGGAAGTCGAGCAAGAACAGATGGCGCAGACCTATCGTCGCTTGAATGCCATCGTGATTAAAGATGCTATCCATTCACTAGATAAAAGCTACCCACTAGCAGAGGAGGATAGTGAGTTTTTAACCACCTATCTCTATGCTATCGAGTCTTGGACCTGGTTTGAACTCTATATCTTTTGCAATACTATGCTTTTTTAAGCAATCAAGATCTGATCTTTTTATCAACCTCTTTACTCGAAAAATCCAAGGAATTTAAAGAATTGGCACACAATAGACTGTATATGAAAAGTTGCTTTCTAAATATCATCTCAGAGCTCATGGAGCGCAAACTTTTCTCTTACATCCCAATCTTTGAAGCCGAGTTGGAGAGCATACTTCGCCCGTACGATGTTTTTGAGAAATTACTGTGGCAGTTTTTAAAGAAAATGAGTGTTTTCCTTCAGACCAAGGGAAGCAATCAAAAAGAGATTGAACACTTTATCCAATCTCTGCAAATATTAGAAAATCCACAATTAACAGCCCTTTTTGAACTACGCTTATAGCAGTATAAAGCACTTATCGATTAGTTAGAAATCGCAAATGTGAAATTCCTACCAGAAAAAATGTCAAATATGCGATTTTTTAAAATATGGAATTTTTCGTGTTATACTGTCTTCATTCCATAGTATAGGAGAAAAAAATGAAAAAGATCATCTCACGCTACTACTTTTTTGTAGCCATTCTACTTGTCATTGCTTACCAGTACTTCAGTGGTCTGGTTTTAAACAATGATTTTACTGCTGGTCTATCTAAATTTGGCTATTATTTTTCGGATATGATGTTGAACTTTCTTGTGGTTCTGCTTGTTTTTATTTTTATGGTAGGGGCAGGAAAATGGCAACAAATCAATAGTAGAAAATTTAAAGGATCCTATCTTTTTTATTCCTTTTTAGCTTTTCTTGCTTTATTTATTTGGAATTTTATTAAATTTTTCCTATTCCCACCTACCCAAAATGGACTTGCTTACCAACTCGCTGCTCCGACTTTTACAGGCGCTACGGCATTTTTGATGTATTTTTTCTATCCTGTGATTGCAGGTCCCATTTTTGAAGAGATGATTTATCGTGGATTGGTGATGACCGCTTTGGAAAAAGGGAAGAAATGGGGACTGGATGTGCTTGGTTCTGCTGCTTTATTTGGAATCTTGCATATCAGTAATTATGGTTGGGTCTTGACAGACTTTTTCGTATATATGGGCGGCGGTATTATATTTGCGGTCTTGTTTAGAGTGACAAAGTCTATTTATTGGCCTATTGGACTGCATATAGTCTATAACGGTATCGGGCATATACTCCCGTTGCTGTTTTAGAGGATTTTGAGAATCATAAATCAAGGGAAGAATCCTCGTCGTGGTGCTTTTGCTTGGGTTGTAGATCCAACAGGTGAGTTGTTTAAGCGTAGTAGAAGGTAGGATGCTATAGGAGTTGATTAAATGAAGAAAATGAAAGAAATGAAATTTCACCTAGCAACTGTCTTGTTGCTTTTGACCTATTACTTCATTTTTAATGTCATACCAGACTTAGATTTTACTGTAGCTTTGTCTGATGAGATCTACTATGTATTCCAGGTTTTATTGGTACTTATCCTGGGAACTGTATCTACAATTATTTTTGTCAAAAGTGAACATTGGAAAGAGTACGGTCGCTTCCAGTTTCGTTGGTCTTACCTAGGTGTTTTCTTTCTTTCTTTTTTCTTATTATTTGTGTGGGCAAATCTAGCAACACGTATCTTTCCTCGTACGCAAAATGGAAGTACGGTAGTGGAAGTAGCCACCAGTTTGACAGGAATTAGCTATTTTATTACGCGTGTACTCTACGGTAGCCTTATCGCACCTATAGCAGAAGAAATCGTGTGTCGTGGTTTTTTGATGACAAGCTTGTCTAAATTTAAAAACTACTATATTGATGTTCTTGTTTCTGCTGCCATATTTGGCGCTATGCATGTTTTACAGCATGGTTGGATAACGACAGATTTCATACTCTACTTTGTAATGGGCTTGATATTTTGCATGATGTTTCGCTGTACACGCTCTATTTATTGGACTATAGCTTTACATGCTTCATGGAATACCTTCTTGCTTATTGTTAGTTTATTGGTATTTGGATTTTAGAAGGGTGATATATGAAAAAGATAATCTCACGCTACTACTTTTTTGTAGCCATTCTACTTATCATTGCGGACCAGTTCTTCATCCGTCTGGTTTTACACAGCGACTTGGCTGCTGGTCTATCTGATTTTAGCTATTACTTTTCGGATATGATATTAAATTTTCTTGTAGTTTTGCTTGCTCTTGTTGCCATGATTTGGTCAGGAAAATGGCAACAAATCAATAGCAGAAAATTTAAATGGTCCTATCTTTTCTATTTCTTTTTAGCTCTTCTAGCTTTTTTTGTTTGGAATTTCGTTACATTTTTTATTTTCCCGTCCACCCAAAATGAAATTTCTTATCAACTGGATCTTCCTACTTTTACAGGTCTTACTGCATTTTTGATGTATTTTTTCTATCCAGTGATTGCAGGTCCCATTTTTGAAGAGATGATCTATCGTGGATTGGTGATGACCGCTTTGGAAAAAGGGAAGAAGTGGGGACTGGATGTCCTTGCTTCTGCTGCTTTATTTGGGATTTTGCATATCAGTAACCATGGTTGGGTATTGACAGACTTTTTCGTATATATGGGTGGTGGTCTAATAATGGCAGTCTTTTTTAGAGTGACAAAGTCTATTTATTGGTCTATTGGACTGCATATAGTTGATAATGCCATTGCTCAAATTCTGCCCTTGTTATTTTAGTGGGTTTTAAGAATCTTAAATCAAGGGAAAAGTCCTAATTGCGGTGCTTTTGATTGGATAAAAGGGATTTGGGTAAGTTTAGCTGGAAGATGGTGTAACTAAAACTTAAAAGGATCAACGATGAAAAGGAAAGAAACGAAATTCTACTTGTCAACTGTTTTGATAATAATCATCTATTACTTAATTTTCAATTTTGTAGCAAGGTTAGAATTTGTTAACCAATTATCAGATTTTGGATTTTATGGCTTACAAATTTTGTTGATCGCCCTTGAGGGGATTGCTGCTACAGTGGTTCTTGTAAAGAGTCAAGGTTGGAAAGAATGCGGTCGCTTCCAGTTCCGTTGGGCTTATCTGGGTGTCTTCTTTCTTTTCTTTATACTGATGTTTGTGTGGGTAAATATAACGACTCTGATTTTTCCTAGCACGCAAAATGGGAGCGAAATCATGAAAGAAGCTACTAATTTGACAGGAATTAGTTACTTTATAATGCGCATTCTCTATGGCAGTCTCATTGCTCCTATCGTTGAAGAGTTAGTTTTTCGTGGGCTTCTGATGACGGCATTGTCCAAATTTAAAAAGCACTATATAGATGTCGTCATTTCCTCCACACTCTTTAGTCTTATCCATGTTTTACAGTATGGCTGGGTGTTAACAGACTTCATCGTTTATGCAGGAGCAGGTCTCTTGTTCTGTATGCTATTTCGTTATACTCGTTCAGTTTATTGGCCAATGGCTCTTCATATCTTGTGGAATACATTTTTAATCATTGCCAGTTTATTGGTATTTGGGTATTAAATCTAAAATAGTTTATAAGTTGCATCGTAAGACTGGCCTCCCAGTCTTTTTCTGTTCTTGTCAATCAGCAGACTTTTTTCTATTTTACGAATATGTTATAATAATGTTTGCTGTGACTGTTTGGAAAGCAGTTGCTGAAGGAATGATTAGTGAGGAAATCTATGAAAGAAAAAGGATTTTGGGAGGGTGTGCAGGCTGCGGTGCCGACAGCTCTGGGCTATGTTAGTATCGGTCTTGCCTGTGGGATTATCGGTGCGCCCTATGTGACATCTGTAGAGATGGGCTTGATGAGCCTCTTTGTTTATGCTGGGAGTGCTCAGTTTGCCATGATAGCCTTGATAGCAGTTCAAGCGCCTGTGGCAGCCATTGCCATGACGGTCTTTTTGATTAATCTGCGTCTCTTCTTGCTGAGTTTGCATGCGTCGACTTATTTCCGTCATACAAGTCTCTGGCACAATATCGGCATGTCCAGCCTCTTGACCGATGAGACCTATGGCGTTTTGATGGGTGAGTTGGTGCATACGGATAAGGTCAATCCTATGTGGATGCACGGGAACAACCTTAACAGCTATGTGGCTTGGTTTGTCGGAACTGTAGTCGGAACTGCTCTAGGTGGACTTCTACCAAATCCAGAAATTTTTGGCTTAGATTTTGCTCTAGTGGGGATGTTTATTGGGATTTTTACTTCCCAATTTCAGATTATGCAAAAACGGATTCCTTTGCGCAATCTCTTCATAATTTTAGCAGTTGTAGCTGTATCTTTCTTTTTGCTCTTGACGGTGGTGTCTCAGTCATTAGCTGTTCTGTTTGCGACCTTGCTAGGTTGTACCATGGGGGTGGTCTTGGATGGTCAGTAAGTATATTTTATTAGCAATTGTCTTTTCTGGCCTGGTGACTTGGATTCCAAGAATGATTCCTTTTATCCTAGCCAAGTACAAGGGTTTGCCTGCTATTGTCGAGCGTTTTTTGAAATTTCTACCAGTTTCTATTATCTTTGCCTTGATTCTTTCAAGTGTGGTGACAGGAAAAGTTGGAAGCCTTCCGCAGATAAAGTGGTTAGACTTTTTAGCAGTCTTTCCAACGGCTTTTGTAGCCTTTCGTTACCGTAATCTGGTTGGGACTGTTCTCTTTGGAGTGGTCTTGATAGCAGTCCTACGTTTGGTCTTTTAATCAGCCATAAAGAAAACCTATCACAAATATAGAAATCATATAATAGCGTAATTCCTTTTTTTCTGTTAAAATAAGATTGTATTCTATTTTGGAGGATTTATCATGAAAAAAATCGTTAAATATTCATCACTTGCTGCTCTAGGGCTTGTAGCCGCAGGTGTATTGGTAGCTTGCTCAGGCGGTGAAAAGAAAGATGCTGCATCTGGTGAAGCAACATCTAGTAAAAAAGAAATTATCGTTGTAACCAATGCTACACCAAAACCATTCAACTATGAAGAAAATGGCGAATTGACTGGTTACGAGATTGAAGTGGTTCGCGCTATCTTTAAAGATTCTGACAAGTATACTGTCAAGTTTGAGAAGACAGAGTGGTCAGGTGTTTTTGCAGGACTTGATGCTGATCGTTACCAAATGGCTGTTAGCAACATCAGCTACACTAAAGAACGTGCTGAAAAATACCTTTATGCAGCTCCAACTGCTAAAAACCCTAACGTTCTTGTAGTGAAAAAAGATGACTCTAGCATCAAATCGTTTGATGATATCGGTGGAAAATCAACAGAAGTTGTTCAAGGAACAACATCTGCTAAACAGCTAGAAGACTACAACAAACAACACTCAGATAACCCAACTATCCTTAACTACGTTAAAGGGGACTTCCAACAAATCATGGTACGTTTGAGTGATGGCCGATTTGACTACAAGATTTTTGATAAAATCGGTGTAGAGACAGTCATCAAGGACCAAGGTTTGGATAACTTGAAAGTTATCGAACTTCCAAGCGACCAACAACCTTACGTATACCCACTTCTTGCCAAAGGTCAAGATGAGTTGAAGGCATTTGTGGACAAACGCATCCAAGAATTATATAAAGATGGAACCCTTGAAAAGCTATCTCAACAGTTCTTTGGCGGTTCTTATCTGCCAGCAGAAGCTGATATTAAATAAATTTTTAAATCATCCATTCTCTCGTAGATGGATGATTTTGTAACTTTTAGACATATAGTTTAAAACTATATATCTGACTATCTAATAACAATTTGTGAAATCAAACAAATTGTGAGATACTAGTACGGTATTATTTTTAAAGGAGAACGAATCATGAAAATCAAAAAATGGTTAGGCGTAGCAGCTATCGCTACAGTAGCAGGCCTTGCACTTGCAGCTTGCGGAAATTCAGACAAGAAAGCAGACAATACAACTACAGTTAAAATTGCGACTGTTAACCGTAGCGGTTCAGAAGAAGCACGCTGGGACAAAGTCCAAGAATTGGTTGAAAAAGACGGAATTAAATTGGAATTCACAGAGTTTACAGACTACTCACAACCAAATAAAGCAACTGCTGATGGTGAAGTAGACTTGAACGCTTTCCAACACTACAACTTCTTGAACAACTGGAACAAAGAAAACGGTAAAGACCTTGTAGCGATTGCAGATACTTATATCTCACCAATCCGCCTTTACTCAGGTAAAAACGGGGAAGAAAACAAGTACACTAAAGTGGAAGAAATCCCAAATAACGGTGAAATCGCAATTCCAAACGATGCTACTAACGAAAGCCGTGCCCTTTACCTTCTTCAATCAGCTGGTTTGATTAAATTGGATGTTTCAGGAACTGAACTTGCTACAATCGCAAACATCAAAGAAAATCCAAAGAACTTGAAAATCACTGAGTTGGACGCTAGCCAAACAGCTCGTTCATTGACTTCAGTTGATGCTGCAGTTGTAAACAACACTTTTGTTACAGAAGCAAAATTGGACTACAAGAAAGCACTCTTTAAAGAGCAAGCTGACGAAAACTCAAAACAATGGTACAACATCATCGTTGCGAAAAAAGATTGGGAATCATCACCTAAAGCTGATGCAATCAAGAAAATTATCGCAGCTTACCATACTGATGAAGTGAAAAAAGTCATCGAAGAAACTTCAGACGGCTTGGATCAACCAGTTTGGTAATAAACACAGGGAGGTGGGAGAGATTTTTTCCACCTCTTGCTTTTATATAGAGACTAAAGAAAAGGAACATCCACTTGTATTGATTCCAAAGGTACAAGTCCTAGTAGAAAGGTAGAGAGAAAATGGTTTTCCCTAGCCAAGAAGAACAAATTGAAAAGTTTGAAAAGGATCATGTAGCGCAACATTACTTTGAAGTGTTGCGGACCTTGATTTCTAAAAAATCAGTCTTTGCCCAACAAGTCGGCCTTAAAGAGGTGGCTCGTTATCTAGGCGAAATCTTCAAGCGTGTAGGTGCAGAGGTCGAGATTGATGAGAGTTATACGGCACCCTTTGTCATGGCGCATTTTAAAAGTTCACGCCCAAATGCCAAGACTATCATTTTCTACAACCACTATGACACAGTACCTGCGGATGGCGACCAAGTCTGGACAGAGGATCCATTTACGCTTTCTGTCCGTGATGGCATCATGTATGGACGTGGGGTTGATGATGACAAGGGACATATCACCGCCCGCTTGAGTGCTCTTAGAAAATACATGCAGCATCATGATGATCTACCAGTCAATATCAGTTTCATCATGGAAGGTGCAGAAGAATCTGCCTCTATGGACTTGGACAAATATCTAGAAAAACATGCGAACAAGCTTCGTGGTGCAGATTTATTGGTCTGGGAACAAGGAACCAAAAATGCCTTGGAACAGCTAGAAATCTCTGGTGGAAACAAGGGAATTGTGACTTTTGATGCCAAGGTCAAGAGTGCCGATGTGGATATCCACTCTAGCTATGGAGGTATTGTGGAGTCAGCTCCATGGTATCTCATTCAAGCCTTGACCAGTTTGCGAGCTGCAGATGGCCGTATCTTGGTTGAAGGTCTGTACGAAGAAGTACAAGAGCCGAATGAACGAGAGTTAGCCTTGGTTGAAACCTATGCCCAACGCAATCCAGAGGAAGTCAGCCAGATTTATGGCTTGGAATTGCCACTTTTACAAGAGGAACGTACAGCCTTTCTCAAACGGTTCTTCTTTGAACCAGCACTCAATATCGAAGGGATTCAGTCTGGTTATCAGGGGCAAGGAGTTAAAACGATTCTACCAGCAGAGGCTAGTGCCAAGCTAGAAGTTCGTTTGGTTCCTGGCTTGGACCCGCATGATGTTTTGGATAAAATCCGGAAACAACTAGACAAAAACGGCTTTGATAAGGTAGAATTATACTATACCTTGGGTGAGATGAGTTATCGAAGCGATATGAGTGCACCATCTATTCTCAATGTTATTGAGTTGGCCAAGAAATTCTATCCACAGGGCGTATCTGTCTTGCCAACAACTGCAGGGACAGGACCTATGCATACGGTCTTTGATGCCTTAGAAGTACCTATGGTTGCCTTTGGTCTAGGAAATGCTAATAGCCGAGACCATGGTGGAGATGAAAATGTGCGAATCGCAGATTATTACACCCATATTGAATTAGTAGAGGAGCTGATTAGAAGCTATGAGTAGAGATATTATCAAGTTAGATCAGATCGACGTGACTTTTCACCAAAAGAAAAGAACCATCACAGCGGTCAAGGATGTGACAATTCACATCCAAGAAGGGGATATCTACGGAATCGTTGGATATTCTGGAGCAGGGAAATCAACCCTAGTTCGTGTGATTAACCTCTTGCAAAAACCATCTGCAGGTCGAATTACTGTAGACAATGATGTAATTTTTGATGGCAAGGTTACCTTAACTGCGGAGCAATTACGTCATAAACGTCAAGATATAGGGATGATTTTCCAACACTTTAACCTGATGAGCCAGAAAACAGCAGAGGAAAACGTAGCCTTTGCCCTCAAACACTCTGGCCTCAGCAAGGAAGAAAAGAAGGCTAAAGTAGCTAAGTTGTTGGACTTAGTTGGTCTTGCAGATCGTGCCGAAAACTATCCTTCACAATTATCTGGTGGTCAAAAACAACGTGTGGCTATTGCGCGTGCCTTGGCCAATGATCCAAAAATCTTGATTTCAGACGAGTCAACTTCAGCTCTTGATCCAAAGACAACGAAACAGATCTTGTCACTCTTGCAAGAATTGAACCGTAAACTAGGTTTGACCATTGTCCTGATTACACACGAGATGCAGATTGTCAAAGATATTGCTAACCGTGTTGCTGTTATGCAGGATGGTCGATTGATTGAAGAAGGTACCGTTCTTGAAATCTTCTCTGATCCTAAGCAACCATTGACTCAGGACTTTATCTCGACTGCGACAGGTATCGATGAAGCTATGGTCAAGATTGAGAAACAAGAAATCGTGGAACACCTATCTGAGAATAGCCTCTTGGTGCAACTCAAGTACGCAGGAGCTTCTACAGATGAGCCACTTTTGAATGAATTGTACAAACATTACCAAGTAACAGCCAATATTCTCTATGGAAACATTGAAATTTTGGATGGTACTCCTGTGGGTGAACTTGTGGTTGTCTTGTCAGGAGAAAAAGAAGCCTTGGCAAGTGCTCAAGATGCTATCCGTCAGGCTGGTGTGCAACTAAAAGTATTGAAGGGAGGACAGTAAGATGGCAGAATTGATTAAAGCATACTTACCAAACGTCTATAAGATGGGTTGGTCTGGTCAAGCTGGCTGGGGAACAGCAATCTACTTGACCCTTTATATGACGGTTCTTTCCTTCATCATCGGAGGTTTCCTAGGGCTGGTTGCAGGGCTTTTCCTTGTCTTGACAGCTCCAGGTGGTGTCTTGGAAAATAAAGTTGTTTTCTGGATTTTAGACAAGATTACCTCTATCTTCCGTGCGGTGCCATTTATCATTCTCTTGGCTGTATTGTCACCCTTCTCTCATCTAATCGTAGGGACAAGTATCGGACCAAATGCGGCTATTGTACCCCTATCTTTTGCAGTCTTTGCCTTCTTTGCTCGTCAGGTACAGGTGGTATTGGCAGAGCTAGATGGCGGTGTCATCGAGGCAGCTCAAGCTAGCGGAGCTACTTTCTGGGACATCGTAGGTGTTTACCTATCGGAAGGTCTACCAGACTTGATCCGTGTGACAACTGTGACCTTGATCTCACTAGTTGGTGAAACAGCTATGGCGGGAGCGGTCGGAGCAGGTGGTATCGGTAACGTAGCTATCGCCTATGGATTTAACCGTTTCAATCATGATGTAACAGTCCTTGCGACACTCATCATTATCCTGATTATCTTTACAATTCAGTTCTTGGGAGACTTTTTGACCAAGAAATTAAGCCATAAATAAAAAAGAGCCAGCTGGCTCTCAGATTGAAGAAAAAGTCAATTTTGGACAATTTTCTTCAATCTTTTTCTATTATTAGAGAAAATAAAAAACTCTTAATACTCTTCGAAAATCAATTTCAAACCACGTCAACGTCGCCTTGCCGTACTCAAGTACAGCCTGCGGCTAGTTTCCTAGTTTGCTCTTTGATTTTCATTGAGTATAAAAAGAGCATAGAACAGCAATTCTAAGAGTTTTCACTATATGGTAACCAACCTCTATAGGGGCAATTTTTAATTATGGATAGGGGTTGACTACTTTTGAAGAGCCGTGTGGCTCTTTTTATAAACTATATTTGTTATTCAAGTGGAATAAACTTTTGGAAGTATGGTATAATGAGAAAGCATATTTCGATATGACTAAGGTAGTGATCTATCTGTAGAGAATTATGAAATGATAAAGGAGTTCGGCTAGTATGAATTATTTTGAGGGGAATGAGTTTTTCCTTCTATTGTTTGTAGTTTTACTGATTGGCTTTGTTTTAAACTACTTTGGCAAGCGTAAGGATTATTATATTTTAAGTCTGTCAATTTTATTTGCAGGAGCCATCTATGGTAAGAGTAAAGCCATGGTTGTTTATTTACTGGCATTCATCATTTACCAGTATTTTCTGGTTTTCATAGCACAAAGAATGGATTCAAAACGGTTGAAGCCACTGGTTATGTTATCCATTTTACCTTTAGTAGTCAATAAAGTCTTTGCCTTAACCCAGCTACATTTGTTGGCTTTTATTGGGATTTCTTATATGTCCTTTAAAACTATCCAAATCATGCTGGAAATATCGGATGGTTTAATCAAAGAAAAAATCAGTGTAAAAGATTATCTTCAGTTTCTACTCTTTTTCCCTACAGTTAGTTCGGGACCAATCGATCGTAGCAGAAGATTTCTAAAAGAGATCAATGAAGTCATGCCTAGAAAAGACTACCTAGAGTTAGCAGGTGATGGTATTTATCGCATTGTTCTAGGCCTTCTCTACAAGGTGGTTCTATCAACCTATATTTACCAGATGCTGCTTGCTCTAAGCAATACTGGTACAGTTGTCTACTCAATCAAATATATGTATTTGTATACACTCTATCTGTTCTTTGACTTTGCGGGTTATAGTTTGATGGCTGTTGGGAGCAGTAATATTTTGGGCATTCAGACACCGATGAATTTCAATAAGCCTTTCTTGAGTATTGATATCAAGGATTTCTGGACTAGATGGCACATCACCTTGTCAACTTGGTTGAGAGATTTTGTATTTTCAAGAGTTTTGATGCAGGTTATCAGAAAAAAATGGTTTAAGAATAGATTGCACAATGCAGCCTATGCCTATATGGTCAATATGCTAGTCATGGGATTTTGGCATGGAATTAGTGTCAGCTATATCGCTTATGGATTTTACCATGGCGTTCTGATGTCTGGATTTGAAATTTATCAAAAGAAAAGCACTTTTTATAAGAAACATAAGAATAAAACTTGGTACAAACTAATGAGTTGGTTTGTGACCATGAATTTAGTTATGGTTGGTTTCTTTATCTTTTCAGGAGAACCTTATAAGATTATCAGGATAATTTTAAGTAGATAAAGAAATTTAAAGGAATCTGCTAAATCAAGGAGATTGGACAAAACAAGATGATTAAGTTAAAAGCATTTTTACTATCGCTTGTGCTCGTAATTGCGACACTTGCCCTTTTAAATGTGACATATGTCAAGAAGGTTGATGATTATTATAAAGTCAAGGACAATAGTATTCGCTACAGCACTTCTTATGAAAAGTATAAAAGTAGGGATATTCTAACAAATAATATCACTCCCAACACACTAGTTCTACTGGGTTCCTCAGAGTTAGTTGCGACGGTAAAGGAAGATTACCATCCTAATAAAATTTTTAACTACAATGATTTTAATATCATGCAGATAGGAACCAGTTATTCTCAAAATATCATTCAAGCTACAACCTTGGGCTCGATTGAAGGAGCTATGAGTAAGCGAAAAGTAGCCATCGTAGAGTCTGTTCAATGGTTCGAAAAGGATGGAACCCATCAAGATGCTTTTTTAAATAAGGCTTCTCAGGAACACATTTTTCACATGCTAGATAACGAGAAAATCAGTAAGGAAACCAAAGAAAAACTGATCAATCGCATTATTGAGATTACCAAAGGGAATAAACAACAGAACGATATCTATAAAAAGTATAAAAGCTACTTTATAGAAGGAAAAGGAACCATTGTTGATAAAAAACTATTGGAGTTAGATAACACGATTTATTCCTTTAAGCTTAAACAAAAATTCTATGAAAATCATGCCAAATCAGATTATCCTTCATTAGGGGATAAAACACCTGACTATAATTGGGAGCAGCTGACAGATCAGTTTGTAGCAGAAGTTAAAAAGAAAACAGACAATAATGATTATGCTGTAGATAACAACTACTACAATACTTATTTGAAAGATCGCTATGCTTCATTAAAAGATTCTAATAAAGATTTGAGCTACCTGGAGTCACCAGAGTATTCAGATATGGAACTCTTCTTGACAGTTGCTAAGGAATTGGGAATTGAAGTTGAAGTTATTATACTCCCAGTAAATGGTAAGTGGAATGATTACACAGGTGTTTCACGAGAAATGCGTGAAGAAACTTACAAAAAAATAGAAAATGTTGCCCAAAGCCATGGTGCTACTGTGTTAAACTATGGAAATAAAGAGTATGAAGATTACTTTTTATTTGACGTGATGCACGTTGGGGTGAAAGGATGGATGGAAGTTGAAAAAGAACTTTACAAATTTGCAAATGAAACTAACTGACACACAACGTTTACTATTGTGGACCTTGTTTTTCTACACGGTTATTTTAAGCATCGTGATTTATTCTCTTGTCACAGATTTTTCAAACATCCAAGAATTTATTTACAGTGAATTTTAAATATTTCATTAAAAAAGCCCCTTGTCTCAAATAAATATTAGAGACAAGGAGCTTTTTTGTTACTGTTTATGTGTTAATTTCTTGCTAAGGGCTTGTCCGATCAAGGCACCAAGTAGAGCACCGATAAGGACGCTTGCTACAAAGAGAAGGATGGTAGTGAGATTTGGTGCAACCATGATGCGATCGATATAGTCCTGGGATTTTCCGCGAGCTACGAGAGTTGCGATATAGGCTTGAGGAGTTATCCACATAAGTAGGATGGGACCAGTAGTACCAAAAGCAAAAACTAGGAAGGAAAGAAGGTTCTTGACCTTATCTTTGTAGTGGCCAAGATGAGCAATGCCATCTGCAACAAGTCCACAGATGATTCCTGGCAGGAAGGCTCCAGCTCCATGCTTGCTCCCGAGGAAAAATAGAGAAATTACAAGTCCAATCGTAGTAATCGCTCCAAAACGAGGCACTTTTTCTAAAAGGATCATATAGACGCTACCACCCACAAGAGCAGAAAAGGCAGGGGCGTAAAACATATTTCCAGTGTGGTCGACAAGGTTTCCTAGTAGAACCCCTACTCCGATGCAGAGAAAGTAGACAAGGGCAGCCACAAGAGTTGTCAAGATATTCTTTTTCATAAGTTCTCCTTCGTATATCTGATGTTATTCATTGTATCATGCCTGTGGCAGATTGTAAATGCTAGCTTGGAACTAGTATTTATTAGGAAATGTGGTAAAATAGGAAAAAATAAAAGACGAGTGGTAAGAGGATGAAGAATTTAGGAAAAGTTTTTAAAGAGTTACGAGAATCAAGAAAAATTTCCTTGAGAAAAGCAACAGGTGGACGCTTTTCAGCATCCTTATTGTCGCGTTTTGAAAATGGTCAGAGTGAAATATCTGCTCCAAAGTTAATAACAGCTTTGGAGAATATTCATGCGAGTATGGAAGAATTGTTATTTTTGGCGAGAGGTTTTCATCAAGATGCCTATTCTGAATTTAGAAACAGAATAGTTGAGGCTATTGACCCTCAAGATTTGACATCCTTGCGCACTCTCTACCAGAGAGAGTATCAACAACTTCCTTTTTCAAAAGATAGACAGCAACATATTCTCAATGCTATTTTAATAAAATCCTATATGAAAGCCATTGATGAGACGGTTACATTGACCGCTGAGGAAGAAAGAGTCCTACATGATTATCTATTTTCTGTCGAAATTTGGGGACACTATGAATTGTTGTTCTTTTCTTCCTGCTCTCCGCTTTTATCAGTCCAGCTTTTTACAAAGTACTCTCGAGAAATGTTGCGGAAGTCAGATTTCTTGCAAGGAGTTGGGAAAAATCGAAATATAATGCATACCTTGCTCCTCAATGGTTTTATGGCCTGTATTGAAGTTGATGATGTTACCAATGCCCTTTATTTCAAAAAACAAATTGAAAAGAACTTCTTTGAAGAAAATGAAACCTATTTTCGAATAGTCTACCTCTGGGCAGAAGGTTTGCTTGATAGTAAGCAAGGAAGAGCAGAGGAAGGGCAGAGAAAGATGGAGGACGCTATTCGTATTTTCGAGATGATTGGTTGTAGCAGATCTGCTGACTATTATAGAAGCACCATGGAGTGTTGAATATCTGCAACTAGATAAAATAACTTGAAACGATAGGACTGTGAAGATACTTATTAGCATTAGACAAATTCTATCGTTTTCGTTATCAGTTTAGTCTGTTGCATATATTCAAAAATGTCTTCTCGTAAGATTCTTGATGCTATACTAGAGCTACCATAAAAGTAGTATGTGAGAAAGAGAGGAATCTATATGAAACTATTACTAAGAAATCAAGCATACAGAGTTTTGAGTTTATCACGATTTTTCAATGCTTTTGGAGCTTCCATTTTTAATTTAGTGTTTGTGGTCTATGCCTCGACTTTGCCAGAGGCTTCTGTTGCCGTTGCCATGGCGAATGTTGTGATGATGCTTCCAACTCTTTTTACAGTTTTTGTGGGGATTCGGGCAGATTATACCAAGGACAAGGTCAAATGGATGACCTATGTCGGTTTATTTCAGGCGGTTTTATTTTTTCTAGCAGCCCTAGTTGTTCAGCAAGCTAGTTTCTTTGCCTTTTCGACCCTTTGCCTCATCAATGTCATTAGTGATGTAGCCAGTGATTTTGCGGGTGGCTTGCGAATGCCTCTCGTTAAAGAAAAGGTAGCAGAGTCAGATCTGATGGAGGCCTATTCCTTTTCTCAGTTTATTACCTACATCTCTGCGATTGGCGGCCAAGCTTTTGGAGTTTGGCTATTAGGGGTGTCAACACAGAACTTTTCGCTCGTAGCGGTAATCAATGCCATATTTTTCCTAGTGTCAGCTCTCGTTCTCTTTTTAGGAAGGGCTGAATTAGGCTTATCAACTCCACTTGTTGATAGTAAATCACTGAAAAATGAGAAACTTTCTATCAAAGATCAATTTTTAACGATTTACCGAAACTTACGCCTCGTTTTTCTTAAAAGTGGACAGAAAAACTTTGGTTTTATGCTCTTTGCTATCTTGATTATCAATGCTTTGGGTGGTGCCTTAGGTGGTATCTATAACATCTTCCTTTTAAATCATTCCTTACTGAATTTTTCCTACAAGGATGCATTGTTTATCTTACAATTGATTACCTTATTAGCGGTTATCATCAGTAGCCTTACGGGCAATGATTATTTTGGGAAGCAATCTCTGCCTAGATTGATGATGTGGGTTACATTAGGAGCCAGTCTAGTTGGTCTATCTAATTTGTTAAACCAAGTCTTGCTCGGGATGCTTTTCGTCTTTTTTACCATGTATGTTTCTGGGAAAATTTCTCCAAAAATTAGTGCTCTGCTCATGAAAAATCTTGCTCCAGAGGTTCTCTCTCGTACTAGTAATTTTTTAGGTTTGTTGTTTACTCTATCTATACCAGTGGGGACGGCCTGTTTTTCACTGGTGGCAGTATGGGATATACAGTTAACATGGGCTCTGTTTGTTGGGCTTTCCTTGCTTGCGATTCTCCTAGCTAGTCTTAACCTCAAAAATGAAATTTAGGTGTTAGTCTTCTTTTCACACTGTCGCTATCCCTTCATTTATGGTAAAATAGGACTATTAAGTTAGAAAGAGGATTCCCTATGAAATTACAAAAACCAAAAGGAACGCAGGATATTTTACCTGCTGAGTCTGCCAAATGGCAGTACGTTGAAGGCTTTGCGCGTGAAATCTTCAAACGCTACAACTACGCAGAAGTACGTACCCCAATTTTTGAGCACTACGAAGTCATCAGTCGTTCTGTTGGAGACACAACGGATATCGTAACCAAGGAAATGTACGATTTTTACGACAAGGGAGATCGTCATATTACCCTCCGTCCAGAAGGAACTGCTCCAGTCGTTCGTTCTTATGTGGAAAACAAACTCTTCGCCCCAGAAGTGCAAAAGCCAAGCAAGTTCTACTACATGGGTCCAATGTTCCGCTATGAGCGCCCACAAGCAGGTCGGTTACGCCAATTCCACCAGATTGGTGTGGAGTGCTTTGGCTCTAGCAATCCAGCTACCGATGTAGAAACGATCGCTATGGCAGCCCACTTCTTGAAAGCAATCGGCATTCAAGGCATCAAACTACATCTCAACACTCTTGGAAATCCTGAGAGCCGTGCGGCCTATCGTCAAGCCTTGATTGACTACTTAACACCGCTCAAGGAGACCTTGTCTAAGGATAGCCAACGTCGTTTGGAGGAAAATCCTCTCCGTGTCTTGGACTCTAAGGAAAAAGAAGACAAGGTAGCTGTGGAGAATGCACCATCTATCTTGGATTACCTGGATGCAGAAAGCCAAGCTCACTTTGATGCTGTTCGTCAGATGTTGGAAAATCTCGGAGTAGCCTATATCATCGATACCAACATGGTGCGTGGTTTGGACTACTATAACCACACGATTTTTGAGTTTATCACAGAAATCGAGGGCAATGACTTGACCGTCTGTGCGGGTGGTCGCTATGATGGCTTAGTTGCCTATTTTGGTGGTCCTGAGACTGCTGGATTTGGTTTTGGACTTGGTGTAGAGCGCCTGCTTTTGGTCCTTGAAAAACAAGGTGTAGCACTTCCTATCGAAAACGCCCTAGATGTCTATATCGCAGTCTTGGGAGAAGGAGCAAATGTTAAGGCCTTGGAATTAGTACAGGCTCTTCGCCAACAAGGTTTCAAAGCAGAGCGTGATTACCTTAACCGCAAGCTTAAAGCTCAGTTTAAGTCAGCCGATGTCTTTGCGGCTAAGACTATCATCACTCTAGGAGAGAGTGAAGTCGAAAGCGGACAAGTGACAGTTAAGAATAACCAAACTCGAGAAGAAGTTCAAGTTTCGCTTGGTGCTATCAGTCAAAACTTCTCAGAAATCTTTGAAAAACTAGGATTTTAATAGCATATAAACTGGTCAGGATACTATTCCTGACCGTTTTCTTTTGCAAAATGACAAAAATCTTAAACTTTTTGACAAATATACTTGTCAAAAATAAAAAGATGTGTTACAATGAAATCAAGTTAAGAAAAGTATAGCAGAAAGGAACGATTATGTGGGCATTAGGATTTGTACCTCTTGTGTTTATGTTTTATCTCTATCATACCCAAAGGGTCAAGAAACTAGAGAATAAAATCAAAAGAATTGAGCAAAAACAGAAAGGAAATAAAGAAATGTCAAGATTATTAAAAGAATTGATTGGGAAAAAACCAACAATCTTTGGACAAGTTTTTGGGACAGACAATTGGGAAGTTGTAGATGTTGATGAGGAGTGGGTCAAGCTACGACGTGTAGATAAAAAGGGAAAAGAAAAATTCAAATTACAACGCATTGAGGATATCCAAACGATTCAATTTGACGGAAAGTAGGTGTGTGACATGCAACTAAAAAATCGTCTAAAAGAGCTTCGGGCTCGTGATGGTCTCAATCAAACCGATTTAGCCAAGCTAGCAGGGATTTCCAGACAGACCATTAGTCTACTGGAGCGAGATGAGTACACCCCGTCCATTATCATTGCCCTGAAAATATCTCAAATTTTCAACGAAACAGTCGAATCGGTATTTCGCTTGGAGGAGGACGAGTGATGAATAAGTTTAAAGTGATTTATTACATGAGTGTTCTTGCCCTCATTGTGAATGCTTTCGCTATGGTTGGAACATTACTGGGGTGGTTCTATTTTGTTGAAAGTAAGTATTTGTTTTGGCTTAATTTAGCCCTCTTGTCCATTTTCAATCGGTTGAAGAAAAAGGAGAAAAATGATGAACAAGTATAAAGTGATTTATTATGTAGTTGCCCTAGCTTTATTAGTCAGCGTATTTCTACTGATTGGGATGGACCTAGGCTGGTTTAATCCATATCAAAGCAACCAATTTATTTGGGCCTACTTTGCTCTTATCCCAGTCGTTGACTGGATTGAAAAGAAAGTAAACAATTTAGCAAGTGAAAAAGGAGAATGAATATGAAAAAGAATAAGAAAGGTGGCTTGTTATTTTTAATGTCTGTTGTCTTTGGAGGGTTCTTGGGCGGTTTTGTAGGGATGTTTAAGGCACGTGCCGAATCCTACGAAGTTATTTTAGATGTAAAAGTCTTGATACCCTGGATATCAGCTATTTGTTTACTGATAGGTTTCATTAGCATTCTTTTAACTTTCAATTTCTTAAAGAAAAGCAGAAAATTTCACTCCTTGTATCAAGAGGAAATGGATGATGATCTGAATGAAAGCTATTATGTGCAAATGTATCGGAATCTTGAGTTTGGAAGTATTGCTTTTAATAGTGCAAGTGTAGCGATTTTATTGGCTCTCTTCATTTCAGCAAGTGAAGTGGTTATACTAAATAGAAGCAATCTAACCTTATCTCTTTCTTTTTTGGCATTAGTGTTGACTTTTAATGCTCAAAAATATTTTTATAAAACCATTGCGATTGTTCGCCAGTTTGATATGGTATTTTTCTCTATGCCAAAGGATATCTTAGGTTATGTCAATTCTTGCGATGAAGGGGAGCGCCAGGCTAATTTGGAACAGAGTTTTCGGATTTTATTCCAATTACATCAGTATGTCTTGCCAGCTTTGTACTTTCTGATTGCTCTCTTTTCTTTACTGACAGGAGAGATTCAGTTACTAGCCTTCTTGTTTGTCGGAGCAATCCATATTTATATCAATGTGATGCAGTTACCTATGGTGAAACGTTATTTCAAATAGGAAAGATCACTGAAACTACTTAAGGTTATTGACTAGTTTAGATAGAGGTCAGAAAATGAATAATAATCGTAGATGGTTGAGAGTAGTAATGTGTATGTTAAGTGCTTTTGTAGTAGCCTTTGCCTACACTCTTAGAGGGATAGTTGAACAGATTCAAATGGAACAAGTCTTACCTACTATTTATGGAATCGCTCTTGTTATTGGAGGACTTTCCTTCGTTTTAGCCATGTATTATCTTGGTAAAAGTCGCGAAATTTATACTCTTTATCAAAGGGCGACAGAGGAAGAAGATAGTGACCAGACCTATGTAAGAGCTTATCGTTACTTGGATTATGGTTCAGTTTCTTCCAATGTTTTGATGATAGCAATGATGACTAGTGGGATCATACTGATTTCTCCGATATTTAAAAATACCTTGCTAATTCTTCCTACTCTTATTCTATTATGCTTATACATTATTGTTGCCAATTACTTGTTGCGAACTATTTTTATCGTTCGACACTATAAACTGTCTGCTTATTACACTCCAAAAGATATTTTAACCTATCTTAACAGTTATGATGAGGGAGAAAAGCAGGCAGAGATGGAGAGTGCCTTTTTAACTCTGTTTAGGCTGGATCAAATTATACTGCCATTGCTCTATATTTTACTGATAGTATTATCAGTTATTTTACGAGAAATACAAGTAGTTGCCTTAGTTCTTTTGATTATCATCCATCTTTATATAACTATCGCACAATTAAGAAAAACAAAACGTTATTTTAAATAGGAGAATCTTATGAAAACACTTAAAAACATTGGCTGGTTTGTTCTAGCTTTCTTATCATTTTTGTTTATCTACGGTTTTATTCAGGCTTTACCTCTGATTGCTCTTGGTTCAGGTGCACCTATAGTCGGTGTTCTTCCGCTTTATATTCTATTGGCAGGAGCTTTTACCTTCTTAACATACAAGTGGTATAAGACAGGAACTGTTACGATAGAAAAAACGGGCCTTAACAAATACATCTGGTTGCCTGCCTTGGTATGGGTCCTTATCATTGTTGTACAATCTTTCTTACCAAATGATCCATCTGTCAGTCAACAGACGGCAGAACAATTGACTCATAATCAACCTCTCTTCTCTTTCTTCATGATTGTTGTCTTTGCACCCCTGACAGAAGAGTTGACCTTTAGAGGTATGTTAGCTCGTTATGTCTTCCCTCAGCAGGATAATGTTAAGCAGACTGCTCTCTTTTTACTAGTAACAAGCATCATTTTTGCACTCGTTCATTTCCCTGGCACTCCTCAACAATTCCTAGTTTATGCTTCACTTGGTTGTAGTTTGGGATTGGCCTATGTGAATAAAGGAGGGCTTGCCTACAGTATAGGATTACATGCCTTGAACAATTTAATTTCATTTGTGATGATAATGATGCTATAATAGACTCAGGAGGAAGTCATGAAACGAGTGATATTATTAGCAGTGATTCAGGCAGTTGTTCTCTTCTTCATTATTGGAGGGCTTGCCTATGCTTTTAAAGGGGATTTCTTTTATAACTATCTAGCAGTTATCTTTGCACCAATTGCAGGTATTATGCGATTTGCGACAGCCTATGCAACGGAGATTGTTCTCCCTAAAAAGGCTGCAGAGATTGCTGAAAAGCGAAAAAAATAAAGAAATACCAAGTAAAATAAGATCCAGCGAATGACTTTGCTGGATTTTTTCATTTATAGCAGGATTCTTCTCAACTTTTCTGATGATTTTCATGAAGAGCCTGCGCTTTTATGGTAAAATAGTAACAGAATAAAAGAGGAGATAAAACATGAAACGTAGTATGTATGCTGGTCGTGTTCGTGAGGAACACATCGGACAAGAAATTACCTTGAAAGGATGGGTAGCCCGTCGTCGTGACCTTGGTGGTTTGATCTTTATCGATCTTCGTGACCGTGAAGGAATCATGCAGTTGGTTATCAACCCAGAAAAAGTATCTGCAGAGGTGATGGCAACAGCTGAAAGCCTTCGTAGTGAATTTGTCATCGAGGTGACTGGTCAAGTTGCTGCACGTGAGCAAGCCAATGATAAGTTGGCGACTGGTGCAGTTGAATTGAATGTAACAGCTCTTTCTGTACTTAACACAGCCAAAACAACACCATTTGAAATCAAGGATGGCATTGAAGCGAACGATGATACGCGTCTACGTTACCGTTATCTTGACCTTCGTCGTCCAGAAATGTTGGAAAATCTTAAACTTCGTGCCAAAGTAACACATTCTATCCGCAACTACTTGGATGAGTTGGAATTTATTGATGTGGAAACGCCATTCCTTTCTAAGTCAACACCAGAGGGGGCGCGTGACTATTTGGTGCCTTCTCGTGTCAATAAGGGTCATTTCTATGCCCTTCCTCAAAGTCCGCAGATTACAAAACAGTTGTTAATGAATGCGGGATTTGACCGTTACTACCAAATCGTCAAATGTTTCCGCGATGAAGATTTACGTGGAGACCGTCAACCTGAGTTTACACAGGTCGACTTGGAAACTTCATTCCTTACTGAGCAAGAAATTCAAGATATCACAGAAGGTTTGATTGCGCGCGTGATGAAGGAAACAAAAGGCATCGAAGTAACACTGCCATTCCCTCGTATGAAGTATGATGATGCCATGGCTCTTTATGGTTCTGACAAGCCTGATACTCGTTTTGAGATGTTGCTTCAAGACTTGACAGATCTTGTCAAGGGTGTAGATTTCAAAGTCTTCACAGAAGCTCCTGCGGTTAAAGCAATTGTAGTTAAAGGTGCAGCAGACAACTACTCTCGTAAAGATATTGACAAGATGACAGAGGTGGCCAAGCAGTATGGTGCTAAAGGTCTTGCTTGGGTCAAGGTGGTTGATGGAGAATTAAACGGACCAGTTGCCAAGTTCTTGACTGGTATCCAAGAAGAATTGACAACAGCGCTTGGTCTTGAAGATAAAGACTTGGTTCTCTTTGTTGCTGATACGCTTGAAGTAGCTAATGCAACACTTGGAGCCCTTCGTGGACGTATTGCTAAAGAATTAGGCTTGATTGATCAGGATAAATTTAACTTCCTTTGGGTTGTTGACTGGCCAATGTTTGAATGGTCTGAAGAAGAGGGACGTTATATGAGCGCCCACCATCCATTTACTCTTCCTCAGGCAGATACTGCTCATGAGTTAGAGGGTGATTTGGCTAAGGTCCGTGCCATTGCCTATGATATCGTCCTAAACGGTTATGAACTTGGTGGCGGTAGCCTTCGTATCAACCAAAAAGAACTTCAAGAACGTATGTTCAAAGCTCTTGGTTTCTCAGTTGAAGAAGCCAATGACCAGTTTGGTTTCCTTTTGGAAGCTATGGACTATGGCTTCCCACCACACGGTGGCTTGGCGATCGGGCTTGACCGCTTTGTAATGCTCTTAGCAGGAGAAGAAAATATCCGCGAAGTCATTGCCTTTCCTAAGAACAACAAGGCAACTGACCCAATGACACAAGCACCATCAACAGTAGCTCTTAAACAACTAGAGGAACTTAATCTACAAGTAGAACAAGATGAAACAAACGAAACTAACTAAAAAGTGGTACCATTATCTTCGCCGCTTTGCGTATCGAGTAAAGATTTTGCGTGTTTTACAGAGTATCTCCCGAGAAAAATACGATGAAAAAATCTCAGCTTCTCTGGTATATGGTTTTCTATCAGCAGTAGCTGTCAATTTCTTTTTCCAACCAGGGCACGTTTATTCAAGTGGTGCGACAGGTTTGGCCCAGATTATATCTGCCCTTAGTAACCACTGGTTTGGTTTTCATTTCCCGATATCGGTAGCATTTTATGCCATCAATATTCCTCTCATGATTTTGGCCTGGTATCAAATTGGACATAAGTTCACAATTTTTACCTTTATCACGGTATCCATGAGCTCACTCTTTATCCAGTTTGTGCCTGTGGTGGTCTTAACAGAGGATCCCATCATCAATGCCCTTTTTGGGGGTGTTGTCATGGGGCTTGGAATCGGATTTGCGCTACGTCATAATATCTCCAGTGGCGGAACAGATATTGTCAGCCTAACCATTCGTAAGAAGACAGGTCGTAACGTCGGAAGTATCTCTTTTTTGGTTAATGGTACAATTATGCTGATTGCTGGAGTGACCTTTGGTTGGAAATATGCCCTTTATTCCATGATTACCATCTTTGTCTCAAGTCGTGTGACAGATGCAGTTTTCACCAAGCAAAAACGTATGCAGGCGACGATTGTGACCAATAATCCTGATGCAGTGATTGAAAAAATCCACAATAAATTACATCGTGGAGCGACCATCATTCATGATGCGGAAGGGACCTATAACCACGAGCGTAAAGCGGTTTTGATTACGGTTATCACTCGCGCAGAATTCAATGATTTTAAACTGATTATGAAACAAGTGGATCCGACGGCCTTTGTTTCTGTTTCGGAAAATGTCCATATCCTAGGACGATTTGTCGAAGTCGAAAACTAAAGATTTCAGGACATCTTCAAATTCCATTAGTGATACCTTGCTCTAGTTTACTAATAGTTATTTATAACAATGAATAGAACGAAAAACCCAACTCTGGAACACATTGTCAGAGTTGGGTTTTTTTATTTTTCAACGATTTTGTGGGCAATCAACTGGCGGTAACAAATTTGTTTGTTGTTTTTAGCATCATTGATGATCTGGAGAATAGTTTCAAAGGAAACACGACCAAGCTCCAAACTATTGATATCGACATAGGCCGCCAAGTTGAGTTTGGGATTGACTGAGTCGAAGCTGAGGACAGGGACATCCAGTTGGTGTTTTGCGATGTAATCACAGACCCCTGCAGCAAGGAGACTATCAATGGTAATAATAGCGTCAATATTTGGATTGTGTTTGAAGAGAAGTCTACTAAAGCGATAACCATTATCTTCAAGAAATTCAGTAGCAAAGTAAGTCAGATTAGTATCGAGAGGAAGTTGGTGTTGTTTTAGAGCTAGCTCGTAACCTGTCAGACGGTCTAGTGTTACGAAGAGTCGCTTAGTACCTCCGATAAAGGCAATTCGCTTGCATCCTTTTTTGATGAAATACTCTGTCGCATCAAAACCAGCTTGGACATTGTCATTATCGACAAGTGGAATGAAGGGAGATAGAGATTTACCTAAGATAAGGAAAGGAAATTGCTCGTCTACTACTAACTTAACCAAAGGGTCCTCTTCTTGGGCATAGAGGAAAATCAAACCGTCTACACGCTTACCATAGACCATCTGAGAAATAGCTTTAAGACGCTCTTTGGCATCTTTACCTGTCGCAATCTGAATGGCGTAGTGGTTTTCAGAGGCGACTTGGGCGATACCACGGAGGACAGATGGGAAGAAAGGATTTTGATAGAAGGCATCTGAGTCGTCAGGAAGCACCAAGCCAATAACTTGGGTATAACTGCTTACCAAGCTACGAGCGTTGAGGTTGGGGTGGTAATTGAGCTCCTTCATAGCCTTGCGAACGCGTTTTTTTGTTTCATCGCTAATGGTTGATTTATTTTGAATAACACGGGTTACGGTTGAAGGTGAAACACCAGCAGCCTTGGCCACGTCTTTAATCGTAACAGGCATAATAATCTCCTACTTATGGTAGTCTGGATCACGGAAATGCGTTTTGTAAAAGATAGTGACCAGGTATAGAACAAATAAAATATTTTGAACAGTAATCAAAGTTGCCATATTTTGGCCTAGGAGACCGAGAATCATGGCAAGTAAGGTTGGTAATCCTAAACAGTTCAAAATGAAATGATAGCACTCTTTGTAGCTTTTAAATGAAAAGAGACGCGATTTTTTCGTGAAGTAGATCAAGAGGCTAGCACCTAAAGCAACAATAAAAAAATTAAGTCCAAAGAGGAAGCTAGAACCAAGCACAAGAAAGAGACTAATATAGACGCGATTCTGTTGATACCAGTCTTTAGAAATGGCTTGTGTTAAACTTTCCTTGCTTTGGAAGCTCTCAGTCGTTATCGCGTGATAGCGAATGCTGGTCAATTCTTTTCCTTGCTTGCTGATGATGAGTTTCTCAGGTTCAAAGTTCAGAAGTAATTCCTCAGGGAAGTTTGAACTAGAAGGGTCTCCGATTTGGATAGAAGCTTGATGAGGAGATGAACCTGTATAGCTCAACTTACCATCTACAATCTTTGCATTGGCAGCCAAATCCTGAACCACACTATCCGCCAAAGGAGTGTAGACATCATCGATGAAAGTTTCTAAAGGATAAGTTTCCTGAGAACTGTTCTGGATGGCAATAGGGACCATAGACAAGCTAATCAGGAAAATACTGGTAAAAATCAGTTGAAACCAGTTGAGACCAAAACGTTGAGATAGGGGCTTACGAAATCCCCAAATACTATTAAAATAAGAAAATGGATATGGCAACATAATTCTCTTTCTAAGGCATTTTTCTATATGAGTATTATATAGAGAAATGTGTTTAATTTCAAGTGGGTCAGGTACAATGCTGGTTGAAAGTAGGCTTTTGCTTTAAATTGTTCACAAACAAGAAGCCTTACCTTAAACTTTTATTTCTCATCAGATTATCTAAGTAAGGACAAGTTCCAAAATGAAAAAGGGTGGCGGGGGGTATATTACCCCTTGTCGCCACCGCTTGTAAGTCCTGAAACGAAGTTCTTTTGCAAGAAGAAGAAAAGTGTACAGATTGGAAGAGCGATGAGGATAGCACCTGCTGAGAAGTAGGCAATCTTCAAGTTCTTCGCATTGCTAACGAAGGTTTGTAGACCAACGGCAACTGTAAAGTATTCTTTCTCACGAAGCAAGAAACTAGAGAGGATGTAGTCTCCGAAAGGTCCCATGAAGGCCCAGAGTGCTTGTACCGCCACCATTGGGCGAACAAGAGGGAGAACGATTTGCCAGAAGCGGCGGAAGTGTCCTGCACCATCAAGTTTTGCAGACTCATCAAGAGACATTGGCACGGTGTCAAAGTAACCTTTCATCAACCATGCATTCATAGGGATACCACCACCGACGTAGAGGAAGATGAGGAACCAGCTATGATTAAGGGCGTTCAACATGAGGGCCATAACGAAGAAGGCAGTCAAAGCAGCCATTGTAGGCACCATTTGGATAATCAAGAAGAAGACCAAACTTTGCTTACGAGCCAAGAAGTTGTAACGGCTGTAGGCATAACCAGCAAGTACGATAATACTTGTTTGTACAACCATGGTGATCAAAGCGATGATCAAAGTATTAAGGTACCATGTACCGTACAAGGTTTCTGTAAAGAGCCCTTTGAAGTTATCAAGACTAAAGTTGACATTGCTGTCGAGTTTAAAGGCCACAACGTTACCAGCCTTGAAGGCAGACATAATCGTGATTAAAAGAGGATAGATAATGACGATTGAAAGTCCGATCAAGTAGAGGTAAGTGAGGGTTTGAGTCAGTCTACGTTTGAGTTTGATTGAGTTATTCATCTTAGACGTCCTCCATATCAAATGCGTGTAGTTTCTTGAAGGCAATCATAGAAATAGAGATGACAATGATTGAAATAATCAAGGTAACGGCAGCTGCCATAGAGTATTGAGGAGCTGTACCTGTTGTTAAACGGTAAATCCATGAGATCAAGATATCGGTTGAACCAGCTCCACCACCGACACTACCAGGACCACCGCCATTGAAGAGGTACATGATAGAGAAGTTGTTGAAGTTGAAGGTGTATTGGCTGATCAAAGTAGGCGCCGCAACAGCCAAGATCATTGGGAAAGTGATGTTGCGGAATTTTTGCCAAGCGTTTGCACCGTCGATATAAGCTGCTTCATACAAGTCGTTTGGAATAGACTGTAGGATACCGAGAGTAAGGACATAGATATAAGGGAATCCAAGCCAACCTTGCATCATAATCAAGGCAACCTTAGTCCAAGTAGGGTCTGTTTTCCAAGGGATGAGTGCCCCGTCAAGGAATGGAAGAACCTTAGCAAAAAGTGGCAAAACTTGAGTGTTGATAGCACCAACACTATCGTTGAACATGTTTGAGAATGTCAAGATAGTGATGAAGGCTGGAACAGCCCAAGGTAGAAGGAAGATAACACCAAAGATACGTTTCCCTTTGATGAATGGTTGGTTAGCAATAATAGCTGTAAAGATACCGAGTACGATTTGCAAAGTCGATGCAGATAAAGCCCAGATAATAGTCCAAGAAAGAACAGAACCGAAGGCTGAACGGAAGGTACTCAAACTCCAGATATTTGTGAAGTTAGTCAATCCAACCCAATCCAACAATTTATTTGGTGGTAAATGTTGGAAATCGTAGTTAGTAAAGGCAATCATCAAGGTTACAATAACTGGGAAGATGATGGCAAATGTCATGGCAACGTAAGATGGGATAATGAGCAAGTATGGGAATCCATTTTCATAGATACCTTTAATCATATCCTTAAGTGTCAATGGGACAGGAATGCCATTATTGATACGTTTTGCAATGGTATGAGCATCTTTAATATTGAGAATATAAAATGCTAGATAAACAATTACAAAAATAGAGTGAAATGCACCACGAATCAACATAAAGAGAGAGTTGTCACGGCCAGGTTTTTCACCGAGTGTGATCAAGTTGCTCAATTCAGGTGCTGCAAGTACTATAAAATAGAGGACAAAAGCTAATGTTACAGCAAGGAAGATAAAACCTTTGGCTTTTTGTTTGTTATAGATTTGCCCCAACCCAGGAATCAATGAAAGCAAGGCTGCTTTTCTTGGTTGTTGTTCCATGAGTACTCCTTTCATAAGATGTGAACGTCAAGCTGAGTTCTGTTAATATCTAAAAATCAAGGGGGATAAATTTTAAATCCCCCTTGAATCAATCAATTAGTTACCAAATTTTTGTTGGATTGTTTCTTTGATCAATGTTACAGCATCATTTGCAGCTGTTTTAGCATCTTTCTTACCGCTTACAGCGTCAAAGAGCATTGTTTTAGCTGGGTCCCAAACTGTTGACATTTGAGAGATGTTTGGCATTGGTTGAGCGTTCTTGAACTGTTTGATAACAGCAGTAGTCAACTCATCGTTTTTACCTTCAGCGTAAGTACGAGCTTCAGTGTTAGCTGGGATTTCGTTTGTTGCATCGTAGAATGCTTTTTGTTGGTCAGTTGAAACAAGGAAGTCTACGAATTTTTGAGCTCCTTCAAGGTTCTTAGTGCTTGATGGGATGATCCAAGCTTTACCACCACCAAAGGCTGCGTAGTTTTTACCGTTTGGAAGAGTTGGGATAGTTGCAACACCGTAGTTTACTTTAGCATCTTTGAATGCTTGAGCTTTCCAAGGTCCATCAATGATAGCAGCTGTTTTACCTTCTTGGAATTGAGTTTGGATCAAGTTTCCAGCACCTTCAGTATCTTGCATACCTTTAGGCCATTTGTCATACCAAGTTTTAGCGTAGTTGATACCTGCAATAGCACCATCGTTAGCAAGACCAATATCTTTAGGGTCTTTACCGTTTTGTCCAAACACGTAGGCACCATTACCAGCAAGAAGTCCATATGCGTAGTAGAAGTTAGTCCAGTCAGCTAGGAAAGCAGTAGTTTTTCCGTCTTCACCAGCGAAGGCATATTTGCTATCTTTAGCAAGTTCTTCCAAGTCAGCAAATGTCTTAGGAGCTTCTTTCACTAAGTCTTTGTTATAGTACATAACAAGTGACTCGATAACGGCTGGAGCCCCATAAACTTTACCACCAACAGTTACAAGAGATTTAGTAGTATCGTCTGTTTTAGCACCGTCACTCAAAGTAACTTCTGAAAGTTGTCCGTCAGTACCAAGGCTACCTACACGGTCGTATGGTGCCATCATGACGTCAGCAGCTTTACCTGATTGGTTATCAAGTGAAAGATTGTCAAGTCCACCTAATTGGTCCCCTGTTTTAATAGTAACTTTTACACCAGCTTCTTTTTCGTAAGCTTTGGCAGCTGATTCTGCAAAAGCTTTATATTGATCTTCAACGTAGAAAGTGATTTCTTTCGCTTCTGATGAACCAGAGTCAGCAGTTTTATCAGCAGTTTTGCTTCCACAAGCTACTAAAAGTAAGCTAGCAAGAGTAGCAGTACCAAGTACAGCTGCGCTCTTCATGAATTTAGTTGACATAGTGTATTCCTCCTAAAGAATAACAAATTTTGATTTCAAGGAAACGCAAACGTTTTCTCTTATGAACTCAGTATAGCACAAACAGAAAACGGTTGCAAGTGTTTTTTTGAAAAAAATTTAAAAAGCTTGTAACTGGTTAATCTCTAAAATTGGTTATATAATAGGAAGGAAAGGATGAAATCATATAAATTTCAATTCAAGAATAATTTAAGGGAAACGTTTGCATAGTTTGTAGATGTTTTTGTAGAGGTGAAAAAATAAGAATATAGTTTTTTAAAAAAGCTATAAAGTAAATAAATTGAAAAGTTTTTTGTTGAAACGCTTGCATTTCTTTTTGAAATGGGTTATACTTTACTTGGCGCAAACGTTTGCGCTTGTAAAAATGAAATATTTAACTACAAACACTTGAGGTGCTATTATGAAAAAACGTCAAAGTGGTGTGTTGATGCACATCTCATCACTTCCAGGGGCTTACGGAATCGGATCATTTGGTCAAAGCGCCTATGATTTCGTTGACTTCTTGGTTCGTACCAAACAACGTTACTGGCAAATCCTTCCATTAGGAACAACAAGCTACGGAGATTCTCCTTATCAATCTTTCTCAGCCTTTGCTGGAAATACTCATTTTATCGATCTTGATGTTTTGGTAGAGCAAGGCTTGTTAGAAGCAAGTGATCTTGAGGGAGTAGACTTCGGTAGCAACCCAACTGAAGTTGATTATGCTAAGATTTATTACGCACGTCGTCCGCTTCTAGAAAAAGCAGTTAAACGTTTCCTTGAAGTTGGAGATGTCAAAGATTTTGAAAAATTTGCTCAAGAGAACCAATCATGGCTTGAACTCTTTGCTGAGTATATGGCGATCAAAGAGCATTTTGACAACCTTGCTTGGACTGAATGGCCAGATGCTGATGCTCGTGCTCGCAAAGTTTCAACTCTTGAAAGCTACCGTGAACAATTGGCAGACAAACTTGTTTTCCACCGAGTAACCCAATATCTCTTCTTCCAACAATGGTTGAAATTGAAAGCATACGCTAACGAAAACCACATCGAGATTGTAGGGGATATGCCAATCTATGTTGCTGAAGATTCAAGCGATATGTGGGCAAATCCACACCTCTTTAAAACTGATGAAAACGGAAAAGCAACTTGCATTGCAGGATGCCCACCAGATGAGTTTTCTGAGACAGGTCAGCTTTGGGGGAATCCAATCTATGACTGGGAAGCAATGGATCGCGATGGTTATAAATGGTGGATTGAACGCTTGCGTGAAAGCTTTAAGATTTACGACATCGTGCGTATCGACCACTTCCGTGGATTTGAGTCTTACTGGGAAATTCCTGCGGGTTCTGAAACAGCGGCACCTGGTAAATGGGTGAAAGGACCTGATTACAAACTCTTTGCAGCTGTTAAAGAAGAACTTGGTGACTTGAACATCATCGCAGAAGACCTTGGATTCATGACTGATGAAGTCATCGAGCTTCGTGAGCGCACTGGATTCCCAGGAATGAAAGTCCTTCAATTTGCTTTCAATCCAGAACACGAAAGTATCGACAGCCCACACTTGGCACCAGCAAACTCAGTTATGTATACAGGAACACACGATAACAACACTGTTCTTGGTTGGTACCGTGATGAGATTGATGATCCAACTCGTGAGTATATGGCTCGCTACACAAACCGTAAAGAGTACGAAACAGTGGTGCATGCTATGCTTCGTACTGCTTTCGCATCAGTAAGTTTCATGACGATTGCCACTATGCAAGATTTGCTAGAGTTGGATGGTTCAGCTCGTATGAACTTCCCATCTACCCTTGGTGGAAACTGGTCATGGCGTATGACAGAGGAACAATTGACTCCTGCTGTCGAAGAAACTTTGCTTGACTTGACTACAATTTATCGCCGTATCAATGAAAATTTGGTAGAATTAAAGAAATAAGACATTATCAGGAGACACAAAAATGTTACCATTAAAAGAATTTGTACAAAATCGTTACAATAAATCTATCGCAGAATGCAGCAACGAAGAGCTTTATCTTGCTCTTCTTAACTACAGCAAACTTGCTAGTAGCCAAAAACCAGTCAACACTGGTAAGAAAAAAGTTTACTACATCTCAGCTGAGTTCTTGATTGGTAAACTCTTGTCAAACAACTTGATTAACCTTGGTCTTTATGACGAAGTTAAAAAAGAACTTGCAGCTGCAGGTAAAGAGTTGATCGAAATCGAAGAAGTAGAATTGGAACCATCACTTGGTAATGGTGGTTTGGGACGTTTGGCAGCCTGCTTTATCGACTCAATCGCTACACTTGGTTTGAATGGTGACGGTGTTGGTTTGAACTACCACTTCGGTCTTTTCCAACAAGTGCTTAAAAACAACCAACAAGAAACGATTCCTAATGCTTGGTTGACTGACCAAAACTGGTTGGTTCGCTCAAGTCGTAGCTACCAAGTACCATTTGCAGACTTTACTTTGACATCAACTCTTTACGATATTGATGTTACTGGTTATGAAACAGCAACTAAAAACCGTTTGCGTTTGTTCGACTTGGATTCAGTTGATTCTTCAATCATTCAAGATGGTATCAACTTTGATAAGACAGATATCGCTCACAACTTGACTCTTTTCCTTTACCCAGACGATAGCGATAAACAAGGTGAATTGCTCCGTATCTTCCAACAATACTTCATGGTTTCAAACGGTGCGCAATTGATCATCGATGAAGCGATCGAAAAAGGCAGCAACTTGCACGACCTTGCTGACTACGCAGTTGTACAAATCAACGATACTCACCCATCAATGGTTATTCCTGAATTGATCCGTCTTTTGACTGAACGTGGTATCGAACTTGATGAAGCAATTTCAATCGTTCGTAGCATGACTGCTTACACAAACCACACAATCCTTGCTGAAGCCCTTGAAAAATGGCCTCTTGAGTTCTTGCAAGAAGTGGTTCCTCACTTGGTACCAATCATCGAAGAATTGGATCGTCGTGTGAAAGCAGAATACAAAGATCCAGCTGTTCAAATTATCGACGAGAGCGGACGTGTTCACATGGCTCACATGGATATCCACTACGGATACAGCGTTAACGGGGTAGCAGCACTTCACACTGAAATCTTGAAAAATTCTGAGTTGAAAGCTTTCTACGACCTTTACCCAGAAAAATTCAACAACAAAACAAACGGTATCACATTCCGTCGCTGGCTCATGCATGCCAACCCAAGACTGTCTCACTACTTGGATGAGGTTATTGGAGAAGGTTGGCACCATGAAGCAGATGAGCTTGAAAAACTCTTGTCTTATGAAGACAAAGCAGCGGTCAAAGAAAAATTGGAAAGCATCAAAGCTCACAACAAACGTAAATTGGCTCGTCATTTGAAAGAACACCAAGGTGTGGAAATCAATACAAACTCTATCTTTGATATCCAAATCAAACGTCTTCACGAGTACAAACGCCAACAAATGAACGCTTTGTACGTGATCCACAAATACCTTGATATCAAAGCTGGTAACATCCCTGCTCGCCCAATCACAATCTTCTTTGGTGGTAAAGCAGCTCCAGCCTACACAATTGCTCAAGACATCATCCACTTGATTCTTTGCATGTCAGAAGTTATTGCTAACGATCCAGCAGTAGCTCCACACTTGCAAGTAGTTATGGTTGAAAACTACAACGTTACTGCAGCAAGCTTCCTTATCCCAGCATGTGATATCTCAGAACAAATCTCACTTGCTTCTAAAGAAGCTTCAGGTACTGGTAACATGAAATTCATGTTGAACGGAGCTTTGACTCTTGGTACTATGGACGGTGCTAACGTGGAAATCGCTGAGTTGGTTGGAGACGAAAACATTTACATCTTCGGTGAAGATTCAGAAACTGTTATCGACCTTTACGCAAAATCAGCTTACAAATCAAGCGAATTCTACGCTCGTAAAGCGATCAAACCATTGGTTGACTTTATCGTTAGCGATGCAGTTCTTGCAGTTGGTAAGAAAGAACGCTTGGAACGTCTTTACAATGAATTGATCAACAAAGACTGGTTCATGACTCTTCTTGACTTAGAAGACTACATCAAGGTTAAAGAGCAAATGCTTGCTGACTACGAAGACCGTGATGCATGGTTGGATAAAGTGATCGTCAACATTGCTAAAGCAGGATTCTTCTCATCTGACCGTACAATCGCTCAGTACAACGAAGATATCTGGCACTTGAACTAATACTCTTCGAAAATCTCTTCAAACCGCGTCATCGTCGCCTTGCCGTACTCAAGTACAGCCTGCGGCTAGTTTCCTAGTTTGCTCTTTGATTTTCATTGAGTATAAGATACGAAATTTTATAGTTATTACATATCTAGAAAAAAAGCGAGTTTCAATTGAAATTCGCTTTTTTGAATGTTATGGATTTGAGGTTGACTGGTCTCAAAAGAAAAAATAATTTGTCAATAATTTCTAGACTTAAAAATCAGACCTAGAGAACACTAAGAAGGCTGGTTGTATTACCTTTAAACCTCAGGTTCTTATTAGCTGTTACCTCAAATTTCTTGTATTCGTTTACAAACAGTATTATAATAGTATTATAGTAAAGAAAGAAGGTGTTCTTATGTGGAAAAAATATTTTTCAAAATATAAATGGACTGATTTATTTTGGATTATTTTTGTAATTTGGTCATGCCTTTATATGGGTAATAGTTCTTCGTTTCCGCTTACTCATCAAGAAATCTCTTTTCATGGCTGTTGTTATGGGGCGTCACTTGCCTTATATCACTTGCTATTTATTGATAAATTTGTCATTTCAAATCGAAAATAAATGGAGAGGTCAAAATTTTTTATACTTTTCGGAAAGACAGTGAAAAATCGTGTTTTAAACCCGCATCTCAAGAAGAGGTGCGGGCTTGGTTTTATCTCATAAACTAGTTTACAGGGCTTTCCCGACAAGAATCTCTGCTTCGATGGTGATCTCTGTCAGTTGGCTCCAATCAATCTTGCTCTGGTCGACATGAAAAAGCAGGGGCGTCATGCTGAGCAAGGCTTGGCGTTGCTCTACGGTGATAGACTTGGTCAGGGAAGCAATCTGACTAGATTGGATGCTGAAGTGTCCTTGGAAGTGTTCCTTAATATCTTGATTAGAATAATCCTTCTTTGTCAGCTGATCCTGTACCATCTGACGGATTTCCTTGAGGTGGTTTTCAGTAGGAATGACCTTGATTAAGATGCCGTCCTTTGATAAGACTCGTCGGAATTCTCCGTAGTTGGCAGGGGAAAAGATATCAAGTAAGATATCCATACTGGCATCTTGCAGAGGAAGGCGAGAAAGGTCCCCAACGAACCAATTGACTGCCCAGTTTGGTTCGCTCTTGGTAGCGATTTGGACAGAATCTTTAGAGATGTCGAAGGCATAGAAGGTTTTGTCAGGATGCCTTTCTTGAAGCTTGCGAGAATAGAATCCTTCGCCGCAACCGATATCTAAAATTGTTTTGGCATTTTTTGAGTTTGCAAGCAAGTCAGATACAGCATCTAAAATAGCTTGGTAAAAGCCGGCTTCTAGGATTTGTTGACGGTTTTGAAAATTTTCCTTGTCGTAGTTAGCAGATTGTTTGATTTGAGGGGCTAGATTGATATAGCCGAATTTCGCCAAGTCAAAAGAATGGCGATTGCTACATTTGAGACTGCTCTCTACCAGAGTCAGATTTTCTTGGCAGATAGGACAGGCAAAGGCGGTCGCAGCAGCGAAGCGCTGGAGTTTGGGTTTGAGATTTGTATTCATAGTTTAAGTGTATCAAAAGAGGCAAATGAAAGCAACTTTAGGAATAAGTAGATGGGAGATTCAGTAGAAATAAAACTAATACTCTTCGAAAATCAAATTCAAACCACGTCAACGTCGCCTTGCCGTACTCAAGTACAGCCTGCGGCTAGTTTCCTAGTTTGCTCTTTGATTTTCATTGAGTATAATTCTCCAATTTATAAAATAAAATTGCTTTTATATCTAAATTGCTATATAATAATGATAAGGAGGAAATAAGTATGTTAAAAGAAGTATTAAGCGTCGCAAAAGTTGCGAAAAAATCATCACTCTTTTTGGGTGGTGTCGCATTTGGTACCCTTGGTTTGAAGATCTTGGCAAGTAAGGAAGCTAAAAAAGGTTATTCTAAAGCTTTAGCTAAGGCTTATAAGTTAAAAGACGAGCTAGATGCATCTGTTTCTGTTGTGAAGCAACATGGAGACGATGTCTTGCAAGATGCCAAATATTTGTACGAGCAAGAGAAAAAAGAAGAGCAATTAGATAGCCTTATAGGGGAATAATATGTCTTTTAAAGTGCTACATAGAGGATACCAACATATCCGCCTATCATCTTCTTTTTCACTCACCTTGGATATTCAAGACTATCTTCGTTCCTTGGCGAGAGATGAAAAGGGGATTGAGTCCATCCAGTTTTACATGGATCAACAGCACTTTACTCTACGTATAAAAGAAGGCTTTTCTGTATTAGATAATGCAGAAGCCTTTTTAAAAAGAATTGATAAAGGGAAAGTTTCTGAGTTGATGACTCTTCCCATTCGTAGAGAAGAGAGTGCTTATTCTATTGTTTCAGGTGCAGCGATTAAGCGTGTGCTTTTTCGTAGTCTTGTACCGTTTCCTATTCGCTATATATGGACTTGTTATCAGGCTTTGGGTTATGTTAGAGAAGCCTATCAGACTCTAGCGCGTAAGGAACTAACGATGGAGGTCTTGGACTGTTCAGCGATTTTATTGTCCTTATTTATGAACCAATCCAAGACGGCAAGTAATATCATGTTTATGCTTGATTTGGGGAATCATTTAGATCAGTGGTCTTTGAAAAAAACTGCAACAGATTTAGAACAAAGCCTTCTTGCAAAAGAGAGCGATGTATTCTTAGTACAGGGCGATACGGTTGTTAGTATCAAGAGTTCCGATGTTCAAATAGGAGATGTCTTGGTCTTATCTCAAGGAAATGAAATTCTATTTGATGGACAAGTAGTTTCAGGTTTAGGTATGGTCAACGAAAGTTCCTTGACGGGAGAGAGTTTTCCAGTTGAAAAAAGAGAGTCTGATTTGGTTTGTGCAAATACAGTATTAGAAACTGGAGAGTTACGCATTCGTGTAACCGATAATCAGATGAACAGCCGGATTTTACAACTGATTGAGTTGATGAAAAAATCTGAAGAAAACAAGAAAACGAAACAACGCTATTTCATCAAGATGGCGGACAAGGTCGTCAAATATAATTTCTTGGGGGCTGGGCTGACTTACCTATTAACGGGTTCTTTTTCTAAGGCTATCTCTTTCCTATTGGTCGATTTCTCCTGCGCTTTGAAAATCTCTACTCCTGTAGCTTATTTGACAGCTATCAAGGAGGGGTTGAACCGTGAAATGGTGATTAAGGATGGAGATGTTCTGGAGAAATACCTGGAAGTTGATACCTTCTTATTTGATAAGACTGGGACAATCACAACTAGCTATCCGATAGTTGAAAAGGTGTTACCTTTTGGAGACAATAGTGAGGAAGATATTCTCAGAATCAGTGCCTGTCTTGAGGAACACATTTATCATCCTATTGCTAATGCTATCGTCAAGCAAGCTGAGATAGAGGGAATTGAACATGAGGAAATGCATGGGAAACTCCAATATATCGCAAGTAAGGGGATCAAATCTCATATAGATGGCCAACCAGTTCTTATTGGGAATTATGTCTTGATGCAGGATGAGCAGATTCATATCAGTTCAGAACAAAATGCTTTAATTGAAGAGTACAAGAGTCACTACAATCTCTTATTCTTAGCCTACCAGAATGAATTGATTGGAATGTTCTGTATTCATACTCCTTTGAGAAAAGAAGCAAAAGCAGCCTTGGAGAAACTTAAGGCACAAGGGAAAAAATTGATTCTGGCAACAGGGGACACCTTGGTTAGAACAGAGGAATTAGTCAAAGATTTGCCCTTTGATCAGGTCTATACAGACTTGAAACCTGATGGGAAATTTGAGCTAGTAGAGGAACTGCAGAAAGCAGGTCACACTATTTTGATGGTTGGAGATGGATTGAATGACTCAGCAGCTCTAACCCTATCAGATATCGGTGTGGTGATGAATGAGAGTGCAGACATTTCTAAGCAGATGAGCGATATCTTATTGTTAGATAATCGCTTGGATTTCTTCCAAGAGTTGGATTGGCTATCATCATCTTTGCAAACACTCATCAAGAAGAATATTCAAGATACCGTTATCGTAAATAGTAGTTTGATTGGCTTTGGCTTGTTTAATTGGCTCAGTCCTTCAAATCTCTCTATCTTACATAATCTAACAACCTTACGTATTGTACTGCGTAGCCTGTCTATTAAGGCTAGATAGATATGGTTATCAACAACAAAAAGGAGTTACCTTTCTCGAGGTTAACTCCTTTATTTATAGATCAATGTTGAACAGTTTAGTAAGTCAATACAAAGTATTTTTTCTTCCCACGACGGATAACAGTCAGTTCGTTTTCTAACTTATCTGCGTCACTCAAGACATAGTCAAGGTCTTGGATGCGGTCGCCGTTGACGTAGATAGCTCCGTTTTGGACGTCTTCACGGGCTTGGCGTTTTGAGTTAACTACACCAGATGAGACGAGCAGTTCCACGATATTGTGGTTTTCATCTGCTTGAACTTGGTAGTTTGGCACACCACGAAGTCCTTGTTTTAGCTCTTTGACAGAAAGGTTTTTGATGTTTCCTGCAAAGAGTTGCTCAGTGATGTTAAGGGCTTCTTTGTAGGCTTCTTCTCCGTGGACAAGAGTCACGACTTCACGAGCGAGGACTTTTTGAGCCAAGCGTTCGTGTGGTGCTGCTTCGAATTGTTTACGGATGTCTTCAATCTCGTCTAATGACAAGAAAGTAAAGATTTTCAAGAAGCGTACAGCGTCAGCATCCATGACGTTCATCCAGAATTGGTACATTTCGTATGGAGAAGTCTTTTCAGGGTTGAGCCAAACAGCATTCCCTTCTGATTTACCAAATTTCTTACCGGTTGCGTCTGTGATGAGTGGGACAGTAATTACGTGACCAGTCTTGTCAGCCTTACGACGAAGCAACTCAGTGCCAGCTGTCATGTTTCCCCATTGGTCAGAACCACCGATTTGAAGGGTTACATTGTGTTCTTGGTTGAGGACAAAGAAGTCATAACCTTGCATGATTTGGTAGGCAAACTCAGTGTAAGAAATCCCTGTTTCAATCCGTTTTTTAACAGACTCCTTGCTCATCATGTAGTTGACAGTGAAGTATTTTCCGATATCACGGAGGAAGTCAATGAAGCTGATGCTGCCAAACCAGTCGTAGTTGTTGACCATGACAGCTTTATTTTCACCATTTTCAAAATCAAGAAAGCGAGAAAGTTGTCCTTGGATAGACTTGACCCAGCCATCTACTGTGTCTTTTGTTTGGAGACTACGCTCAGCATCTTTGAAGGACGGATCTCCGATGAGACCTGTAGCACCGCCAACGAGCGCATAAGGTTTGTGACCTGCTAACTGCAAACGACGACTTGTCAAGATTGCGACAAGGTGGCCTAGGTGAAGGCTGTCAGCAGTTGGATCGTAGCCAGTATAATAAGAAACTTGACCTTCTTCTAGGGCTTTACGCAAAGCTTCTTCATCAGTCGTTTGAAAAATCAAACCACGCTCTTTTAGCTCATCAAAAATGTGCATGTGTCTTTTCTCCTTTTTAAAATATTGTTTCTACCTATTTTACCACAAACTTGGCAAATAACCTAGTAAAATCGGGAAGAAAGTTGCTGCTTGGACTTTTTTGGAAACGAGTGAAATATGGTATAATAGCACTAGCTTATACTCAATGAAAATCAAAGAGCAAACTAGGAAGCTAGCCGAAGGCTGCTCAAAACACCGTTTTGAGGTTGTGGATAGAACTGACGAAGTCAGTAACACATATACGGCAAGGCGAGACTGACGTGGTTTGAAGAGATTTTTGAAGAGTATTATTTTCAGAGAAATAGATAAAAACAGTTGAGAAAGGGGCTGAAAGATGTCTCATATTATTGAATTGCCAGAAGTATTGGCCAACCAGATTGCAGCAGGAGAAGTTATCGAGCGTCCTGCTAGCGTTGTCAAAGAATTAGTTGAAAATGCTATCGATGCTGGCTCAAGCCAGATTATCGTTGAGATTGAAGAAGCTGGTCTTAAGAAAATCCAAATCACCGATAATGGACATGGGATTGCCCACGATGAAGTCGAGTTAGCTCTCCGCCGTCATGCGACCAGTAAGATTAAGAATCAAGCGGATCTTTTTCGGATTCGGACTCTCGGTTTTCGTGGTGAAGCTCTGCCCTCTATCGCATCTGTCAGTGTTTTGACTTTGTTGACTGTGGTGGATGGCGCAAGTCACGGGACCAAGTTAGTGGCTCGTGGGGGAGAAGTAGAAGAAATCATACCAGCGACCAGTCCTGTTGGGACCAAGGTTTGTGTGGAAGACCTCTTTTTCAACACACCAGCTCGTCTCAAGTATATGAAGAGCCAGCAGGCAGAATTGTCCCATATCATTGATATTGTTAACCGTCTAGGATTGGCCCATCCTGAGATTTCCTTTAGCCTGATTAGTGATGGCAAGGAGATGACACGAACAGCTGGCACGGGTCAACTGCGTCAGGCCATTGCTGGGATTTATGGTTTAGCTAGTGCCAAAAAAATGGTTGAGATTGAGAATTCTGACCTAGACTTTGAAATTTCTGGTTTTGTGTCCTTGCCGGAATTGACGCGGGCTAATCGTAACTATATCAGCCTCTTCATCAATGGCCGTTATATCAAGAACTTTTTACTCAATCGTGCTATTCTTGACGGTTATGGCAGTAAGCTCATGGTGGGGCGTTTTCCACTGGCTGTCATTCATATCCATATTGACCCTTATCTAGCGGATGTCAATGTGCATCCAACCAAGCAAGAGGTGCGAATTTCCAAGGAAAGAGAGCTGATGGCACTGGTTTCAGAAGCTATCGCAAAGAGTCTAAAGGAACAGGCCTTGATTCCAGATGCCTTGGAAAATCTTGCAAAGTCTACCGTACGCAATCGTGAAAAAGTAGAGCAAACCATTCTCCCACTTAAAGAAAATAATCTTTACTACGAGCAAACGGAGCTGACAAGACCGCCTCAAGCTGAGGTGGCAGACCATCAGGTGAACCTGACGGAAGAAAGACAGGATTTGACCTTGTTTGCTAAGGAAACTTTGGATCAGATGACTAAACCAGCTAAACTGCATTTTGCAGAGAGAAAGCCTGCTAGCTATGACCAACTAGACCATCCAGAGCTAGACCTAGCTAGTCTGGATAAGGCTTATGATAAGCTGGAGCGAGAAGAATCTTCAAGCTTCCCAGAGTTGGAATTTTTCGGTCAGATGCATGGAACCTATCTCTTTGCCCAAGGTCGAGATGGGCTCTACATCATAGATCAGCACGCGGCTCAGGAACGGGTTAAGTATGAGGAGTACCGTGAGAGCATTGGCAATGTTGACCAGAGCCAGCAGCAACTCCTAGTGCCTTATATTTTTGAATTTCCTGCGGATGATGCCCTTCGTCTCAAGGAAAGAATGTCTCTTTTAGAGGAAGTAGGCGTCTTTCTAGCAGAGTACGGGGAGAATCAATTTATCCTACGGGAACATCCTATTTGGATGGCAGAGGAGGAAATCGAGTCTGGAATCTATGAGATGTGCGACATGCTCCTTTTAACCAAGGAAGTTTCGATCAAGAAATACCGGGCAGAGCTAGCTATCATGATGTCCTGCAAACGGTCTATCAAGGCCAACCATCGTATCGATGACCACTCAGCTAGACAGCTGCTCTATCAGCTTTCCCAATGTGACAACCCCTACAACTGTCCACACGGACGTCCTGTTTTGGTTCACTTTACCAAGTCGGACATGGAAAAGATGTTCCGTCGCATTCAGGAAAATCATACTAGCCTCCGAGAGCTAGGAAAATACTAATACTCTTCGGAAATCTCTCTAAACTGCGTCAGCCTTACCTTGCCTGACTCAAGTTATGCCTACGGTTAGCTTCCTAGTTTAGATTTGATTTTCATTGAGTATAAATTGAAGGGAAAATTATGTACGAATATCTAAAGGGTATTATTACCAAAATTACTGCTAAATATATCGTCCTTGAGGCAAATGGTATCGGTTATATCCTGCATGTGGCTAATCCCTATGCTTACTCAGGACAAGTTAACCAAGAAGCGCAAATCTATGTGCATCAAGTCGTTCGCGAAGATGCTCATCTACTTTACGGCTTTCGCTCGGAAGATGAGAAAAAGCTTTTTCTTAGTTTGATTTCGGTGTCGGGTATTGGTCCTGTTTCTGCTCTTGCTATCATCGCGGCTGATGACAATGCAGGGCTTGTACAAGCTATTGAGACCAAGAATATCACCTACTTGACTAAATTCCCTAAAATCGGTAAGAAAACAGCCCAACAGATGGTGTTGGACTTAGAAGGGAAAGTTGTTGTGGCAGGAGACGATCTCCCTGCTAAAACTGAAGCTCCATCTAGCAGTGACAACCAAGAACTGGAAGAAGCTATGGAAGCTATGTTGGCCTTGGGCTACAAGGCGGCTGAGCTCAAGAAAATCAAGAAATTCTTTGAAGGAACTTCGGATACAGCAGAAAATTACATCAAATCTGCCCTTAAGATGTTGGTGAAATAGGAGAAGTCTATGCCAAAACGCTGTGGCTGGGTTAAAATGAACAACCCGCTATATGTAGCCTACCACGATGAAGAGTGGGGCCAGCCCCTTCATGATGACCAAGCTCTTTTTGAGTTGCTCTGTATGGAGACCTATCAGGCGGGCTTATCTTGGGAAACGGTGCTTAACAAACGCCAAGCTTTTCGTCAAGCTTTTCATGACTATCAAGTTCAAGATGTTGCGGACATGACTGATGAAGAATTGGAAGCTTTGATGGATAATCCAGTTATCATCCGCAATCGTGCCAAGATATTTGCGACGCGAGCAAACGCGCAGGCTTTTCTACAAGTTCAGGCAGAATTCGGAACTTTTGATGCTTATATTTGGTCTTTTGTCGGTGGGAAGACGATTGTGAATGATGTGCCTGACTACAGCCAGGCGCCTGCCAAAACAGCTCTATCTGAAAAATTATCCAAAGATCTCAAAAAACGAGGCTTTAAGTTTACAGGTCCTGTTGCAGTTTTGTCATTTCTACAAGCTGCAGGTTTGGTTGATGACCACGAGAATGATTGTGAATGGAAGGATCTTAAATGATGTTTGACAAAAATAAGGGAATTCTGATTTTTGTGATTCTCTATACAGTTCTCTTTGTTTTTGATGGTATACGAGTATTTGATGCTCCATTGCCTTCTTCTGCAGGGACTTATTTGGTCTATACCATCATGTTTGTGTATGGTTGCTTCTTATTTAAGTCCCTATTGCTCCAAAAGTGGGAAGAGGTTAGAAATTCTAAAAGGAAATTTATCTTTGGCGTCTTAACAGGGTGGATTTTTCTCTTTCTGATGACTGTTGTCTTTGGCTTTGTATCAGAGATGTTGAGGCAGTTTTTTGGGCTGGTCGGACAAGGTCTAAACCAGTCGAATATTCAAAGTACCTTTCAAGAGCAACCACTACTGATAGCCGTTTTCGCCTGCATCATAGGACCTATAGTGGAAGAGCTCTTTTTCCGTCAAATTTTATTGAGATATTTGAGGAAAAATCTGCCAACTTGGCTGAGTGTCTTTTTGGTCGGCCTTGCCTTTGCGCTTACTCATATGCACAGTTTGTCTTTATCAGAGTGGGTCGGTGCAGTCGGTTACCTAGGTGGTGGTCTTGCCTTTTCAATTATTTATGTGAAAGAAAAGGAGAATATCTACTATCCCCTACTTGTTCACATGTTAAGCAACAGTCTTTCCTTGATCATTTTAGCTATCAGTAGTATGTGATGAAAATACTAGTAATGATAATGAGAAAAAGCTGAGAAATTCATCTCAGCTTTCTTTGTTATAGTCAAATCGAATGACTTGCTCCGTTGCGTCTACATACGCGTGGATTCCAAAGGGAACAATTGCTCTTGGTGTGGCATGGCCAACGTTTAGATTATAGACAATCGGGATATTGCTGTCAATGATGTCCATTAAAGCCTCCTTATAGTCGTCATAGAAGGTTTCATCCATAGGTTTTCCGACCAAGAGTCCACTGATGGCTTCAAATATCCCAGTTTCTTTTAAAGCCTGCAACATTTTTTTGAAATCATCAGGTTCAGGCTTTTCTTGACTTGTTTCTAGCAATAGAATCTTTCCTTCCCAGTCGGATAAGTCAGGGAAAAGTTTGTATTTTTGGCAGAGGTCTGTGCTATCTGAGTGTAGAGAGTTGTCAAAAATATCATAGAGAGACTCAAGACAACCACCGAGGATTTCTCCCTCAAACTGAGCATTGCCTTGTAACAAGTCAAAACCTGTATTTACATGGCTGACACGAGGTGTTCCCAAAGCTTTGGGACTGAAGTCAGTTCTTTCCTCATACCAAACGTCACTAGGTCGAATTTCTAAGATTCTTCCCGTCTCAATCAATTCTTTGAAGTAGTGGAGGCTATATGGCAACATTTCTTTGTCTAACTCACAAATGTCTGCTAGAAATGATTGGCCGTAAAAAGTCTTGATTCCCAGTTTATGCAACATGAGATGGTTCATGGTTGTATCTGAGAAGCCAAGAAACATTTTTTGATTGATAACCTTTTGTAGTTGGTCATTTTCAAAAAGATAAGGTAGTAAGCGATAGGTATCGTCTCCACCGATGGCGCATAGGATCATGTCGATACTATCATCAGAAAAGGCTTGAATCAAATCCTCTGCACGAGCTTCAGGATGTTCTTTTACAAAGTCTAAGCCTTTTAGTGAATTAGGTAAAAAGATAGGCTTGAGTCCTAAGTCCTTGAGACGTTGGATACCCAAGTCCACTTCATGTTTGACAAAGTCCTCTCCGATAATGCCACTAGATAAACTAATAATACCAATAGTAGAAATCATATCTCATCCTCCTAGAAATAGATTGAGCTTATTTTATCACAAAAGATGAGGGGGAACAACAAGAATTAGAGCCAGAAGAAGGCTTTTAGATCAAGAAAGTAAGCAAAAAGCAACCAATCGTGTGGTTGCTTTTTATAGTAGTTGTATTCTTATAGAGCAGTAAGGAAAGTCAGTCCGCCAAGGATAACCCCGGCTGAGTTTGGAATGATTAGAATCCAGTCTTTCTTAGGCTCTTTTGTCCATCCATAAATGACCCAGATTAAGCAAGAGACTGCTGCTGATAAAGGTTGGAATGGTTGAGCTTTGTTCCCTTGTAAATTGGCAAAAATTTGGGGGATGTAGGCTATAAATACAATAATCCCGATAAAGGCACCAATTGAACCGACAATTTGATTAATTCTCTGTTTAGTCATATATATTTCTCCTTATTGCTTTATTAGTATAACAGAAAAACAGCTTGGATTCAAGGATAAAACCTTGGGATTCTAAGGGAAGCCTTTACATTAGAACGTTTTTAGAAAATGTAGCTACTTTTCTTTGGAGAATCAAAAAATACTTTGGAGCCATAATAAAAGTAGTCTGTCTACAAAACACACTACTTTTTTTGTTTATCTTAATATCTAGCTGGTCCTGCACTTGCGCTCTTGATGTTGAACCGTTTTTTGAGGTAGAAACGTAGGGCAAGGAGAGCTCCTCCAATCACCAATAAAACAAGTGGTGGGAGACTGATGTTGATGGCTTGTGGAAGGAAGTTACTCAAGAAGAGGATGAAGACCCAGGCAAACATGGTTGCTAGCATGACCAAAAGTGATTTCCAGAATGGTGGGCGTTGGCTACGGTCAGTATCTGGTCCGTAGTAGCGGTAGATGAAGTGGTAGAGAAGGTAAAAGGCAACTCCACCAAAGGCCCCTACACTGATAAGTGTTACCAACCCGTAGGCCACAGGTTGGTTTGAGAAGAAGCTCATCAAGGCGCTAACTACTGCAAATAATCCTGTGATGAAAAGGGCTGAATCCAACATCATCAATTTTGGATCGTCGTTTTCTTTTGGATGTTCTTTTTCGTACTGCTCTTTTTCGCTGAAACTATGAGCCCAGTGAGTTGGTGCTCCGTAGATAGAACGAGCTGTCACTCCCTTTGGTTGTTCTTCAAGGATATGAGGAATGACTTCTTCAAGGATAGCCTTGATTTCAGCATCTGTTTTTCCGTCCTTGAGAAATTGCTGGGTTGCAATATGGATAAATTCCTGGTTTTTCTTTGTTAATTCTTTTAAATCAATCTGTGACATAATAACTCCTGTTTAGAACCATTTTTTATGGATGAGGTAAAGAGTGAGAGAAACACTCATAGCAAAGGCGATAAAGACGATGAGCCAGAAAGCATGCGGTTCTCCGTTTAAAGGGATTTCATTATCCTTAAAGTTCATTCCGTAAGCAGAGAAAATCATAGTCGGCACAGACATAACGATGGTCACGAGGGCCAAGGTTTTCATGATATTGTTCTGGTTGTTTGAAATGATAGAGGCAAAGGTCTCTGTCATAGAGTGAAGGACGTTTCCATAGATATCCGCCATCTCGATGGCCTGTTGCGTTTCAATCAAGGTATCTTCCAGTAGATCTTCGTCTTCAAGGTATTTCTTGATATTGCTAGTTGCGCTGGTCAACTTTTTAATCACGCGCTCATTTGTCTTAAGTGAAGCTTTGAAGTAGACGATAGTCTTTTCCAACTCCATGAGTTCGATCAATTCTTCGTTTCGAGTAGATTTGTGAAGTTGACTCTCAATCTGCTCACTTTTACGTTCGATTGAACGGAGGGCGGTTAGGTAAATCTCCGCATTACGGTAGAGGATTTGGAAGATGAAGCGCGAACGCATGAAGGTATAGAAATTCCGAAGTCTACGATTGATAAAGACATCAAGAAGTGGTAGAGGCTCCAAACAAGTGGTAATAATAGCCTCCTCGGTGATGATAATACCAAGCGGGATGGTTACGTAGTAGGTGCGGTTATTTCTTTCCTCTGTGACTGGAACGTCTACGATAATCAGGGTATACTCGTCTTCAATGGTAATACGAGACATTTCTTCCGCATCGAGCGGTGCACGAAGGTCAGCAATATCGATATCGAAGGCGTTGGCGATTTCGAGAGATTCATTTTGAGTCGGATTGACGAGATTGATCCAAGTACCCGGTTCAAGCGTATCGATCTCTTTAAATTCAGTTGTTGTAGAGAGAAAAACTTGTTTCATATCCCTTATCCTTTCTCATTTTTCAGATTTTTTCACACCGTACTATTATACTACAAAATCGGCCTTTTGGGTAATAGAATCTCACTTTTTTTGGTATAATGGTAAGCAATAATGGACTAGAAAGAACAAAGATGCAAGATAAAATTGTCATTCATGGGGCGCGTGCCCATAATTTAAAAAATATTGATGTGGAGATTCCACGAGACAAGCTGGTTGTCGTGACTGGTTTGTCAGGTTCAGGGAAATCCAGTCTGGCCTTTGATACCCTCTATGCGGAGGGACAACGTCGCTACGTAGAGAGTTTGTCAGCCTACGCTCGTCAGTTCTTGGGAAATATGGAAAAACCAGATGTAGATGCCATTGATGGTCTCAGCCCAGCTATTTCCATCGACCAGAAAACGACTAGTAAAAATCCTCGCTCGACGGTGGGAACAACGACTGAAATCAATGACTATCTGCGTCTCCTCTACGCGCGTGTGGGGACGCCTTACTGTATCAACGGGCATGGGGCTATCAAGGCTTCTTCTGTGGAGCAAATCGTGGATAAGATTTTGGAGTTACCTGAACGCCAGCGTCTGCAAATCTTAGCTCCAGTTATTCGTAAGAAAAAAGGACAGCACAAGAGCGTTATTGAGAAGATTCAGAAAGATGGGTATGTTCGTGTCCGTGTGGATGGGGAAGTCTATGATGTGACCGAAGTGCTAGAGTTGTCTAAGAGCAAGCAACACAATATTGATGTCGTGGTTGACCGTATTGTCATCAAGGAGGGCATTCGTAGCCGTCTCTTTGATTCCATTGAGGCTGCCCTTCGCATTGCAGAAGGTTATGTCATTATCGACACTATGGACGATTCTGAGTTGCTCTTCTCTGAGCATTATGCCTGCCCAGTTTGTGGATTTACTGTCCCAGAGTTAGAGCCTCGTCTCTTCTCATTCAATGCTCCTTTTGGTTCTTGTAGTGAGTGTGACGGCTTGGGCATCAAGCTGGAGGTGGATACTGATTTGGTAGTACCGGATGCCAGCAAAACGCTACGCGAGGGAGCCTTGGCTCCTTGGAATCCTATCTCATCCAACTACTATCCAAACATGCTAGAGCAGGCTATGACAGCTTTTGGAGTGGATATGGATAAGCCTTTTGAGAACTTGTCAGAAGAAGATAAGAACTTGATTCTCTATGGATCTGATGGTAAGGAATTCCATTTCCACTATGAGAATGAATTCGGCGGAGTTCGCGACATCGACATTCCTTTTGAAGGTGTTATAGGGAATATTAAGCGACGTTACCATGAAACCAATAGTGACTACACCCGTACACAAATGCGTCTTTATATGAATGAGCTAACTTGTGGCACTTGTCATGGTTATCGTCTCAATGACCAAGCCTTATCTGTTCGTGTAGGAGGAGAGAAAGGACCTCATATCGGAGAAATTTCAGACCTCTCCATCGCAGACCATTTGGAGGCTATTGATCGGTTGGCTCTATCAAAAAATGAAGCCATTATTGCTCGTCCCATTCTTAAGGAAATCAAAGACCGCTTGACCTTCCTCAATAATGTGGGTCTCAACTATCTGACCCTTTCTCGTTCAGCAGGAACCCTATCAGGTGGGGAGAGCCAGCGTATTCGCTTGGCGACTCAGATTGGTTCCAATCTCTCAGGAGTGCTTTATATCCTAGACGAGCCGTCAATCGGTCTTCACCAGAGGGACAATGACCGTCTGATTGCCAGTCTGAAAAAGATGCGGGATTTAGGAAATACTCTCATCGTGGTAGAACACGATGAAGATACCATGCGTGAGGCGGATTATTTGATTGACGTTGGGCCTGGTGCAGGGGTCTTTGGTGGAGAGATTGTAGCAGCAGGAACGCCTAAGCAGGTGGCTCGCAACAGTAAGTCAATTACAGGACAGTATCTATCAGGAAAACGTGCCATTCCAGTGCCGTCAGAACGCCGCGTTGGAAACGGTCGCTTTATCGAGGTGACTGGGGCGCGTGAGAATAACTTGCAAAATATCACCGCTCGTTTCCCTCTCGGAAAATTCATTGCGGTGACAGGAGTCTCTGGTTCAGGGAAGTCGACCCTCATTAACAGTATTCTCAAAAAAGCGATTGCTCAAAAATTAAATCGCAATTCAGACAAACCTGGGAAGTTTAAGACTATTACAGGAATCGAGCATATCGATCGTCTGATTGATATTGACCAGAGTCCTATTGGAAGAACACCAAGGTCCAATCCTGCAACCTATACAGGTGTCTTTGATGACATTCGAGACCTCTTTGCTCAGACAAATGAGGCCAAGATTCGTGGTTATAAGAAAGGGCGTTTCAGTTTCAATGTTAAGGGTGGTCGCTGTGAGGCCTGCTCAGGTGACGGGATTATCAAGATTGAGATGCACTTCTTGCCAGATGTTTATGTGGCTTGTGAAGTCTGCCACGGAACTCGCTACAACAGTGAAACGCTTGAAGTTCATTACAAGGAAAAGAATATTTCGCAAGTCTTGGATATGACTGTTAATGATGCGGTGGAGTTCTTCCAACATATTCCGAAAATTCAACGCAAACTTCAGACTATCAAGGATGTGGGACTTGGTTATGTGACCTTGGGGCAACCTGCTACCACTCTTTCTGGGGGAGAAGCCCAGCGTATGAAGTTGGCTAGTGAACTTCACAAACGATCGACAGGAAAATCTTTCTACATTCTGGATGAGCCGACGACAGGACTCCATACAGAGGATATCGCTCGCTTGCTTACAGTCTTGGCTCGCTTTGTAGACGATGGCAATACAGTTCTCGTCATTGAGCACAATTTAGACGTTATCAAGACAGCAGACCATATTATTGACTTGGGGCCTGAAGGTGGTGTCGGTGGTGGAACCATCATCGCAACAGGAACTCCAGAAGAAGTAGCGGCCAATGAAGCCAGCTACACAGGACAGTATTTGAAAGGAAAGTTACATCATGAATAAACGTGTACAAGCATTTTTAGATAAAATGCAAGAAAAAGAACTAGATGGAATCATTATCAATAACCTTAAAAATGTCTACTATTTGACAGGATTTTGGGGTTCAAATGGGACAGTCTTTATCAGTCGTGACCGTCAAGTCTTGGTAACAGATGCCCGCTATATTATCGCTGCTAAGCAAGAAGTTACCGGCTTTGAGATTTTTGCAGAACGTGATGAGTTGGCAACTATCGCAAAGATTGCAAAAGATATGGGCCTTTCTCGTATCGGGTTTGAAGATGAGATTTCAGTTTCTTATTACCATCGCATGCAAACCGCCTTTGAAGGTCTGGAATTGCTCCCTCAAACTCAGTTTGTTGAAGCCCTTCGTATGATTAAGGACGAGACAGAAATTGCGACTATTCGCAAGGCATGCTCTATCTCTGACCAAGCTTTCCACGATGCTCTTGACTTTATCAAGCCAGGGAAGACAGAAATTGAAATTGCCAACTTCCTTGACTTCCGCATGCGTGAGTTGGGAGCATCTGGCTTGTCTTTTGACACTATTCTAGCTAGCGGTATCAACTCTTCCAAACCCCATGCCCATCCTATGCACAAACCAGTGGAGCTGGGAGAAGCTATTACCATGGACTTCGGTTGCCTTTATGACCACTATGTCAGCGATATGACCCGGACCATTTATCTCGGTCATGTCAGTGACGAGCAAGCAGAGATTTACAATACGGTTTTGAAGGCCAACCAAGCTCTGATAGACCAAGCTAAGGATGGCTTAGGTTTCCGTGATTTTGATAAAATCCCTCGTGATATCATTGTGGAAGCAGGCTATGGAGAATATTTTACTCACGGTATCGGGCATGGTATCGGACTTGATATTCACGAAGAACCTTACTTTAGCCAAACTTCCAAAGAAGTTATCAAAACTGGTATGGTCTTGACTGATGAACCAGGTATTTATATTGAAGGTAAATACGGGGTTCGTATCGAAGATGATATCTTGATTACAGATACAGGTTGTGAGTTATTAACCCTTGCTCCAAAAGAATTAATCGTAATCTAAGAAAAATGAGATAAATCGTTGACTTTTACTAGTTAAAGGTTTATACTGAAAGGCGGAAACGGTAGGTGAGGCTACCATAGGGATACGGATGACTACCGCAAAGCAGTGGAGACACTACTCGTTGGTCAACAGTCCTGGTCGCGAAGGTCAAGACTAAGCTCATTACATCGCCCTATGGAGTTAAAGCTTGAACGAAAACAGATAATAAGTTTTTTAGTCCTGCCATTTTATGGCAGGACTTTCTGCTGTTTTAGAAGAAAGGAGACAAACGATGCAAATTGACGATCATCCAGAACCGCGCATACACAGCCAATCGCTGATTTGTGTCGTTTTGTCCTTATAAAGCGATTGGTTCCTGTGTATGAAATTATCATTCATACAGATAGGAGAAACCAATGAAAACTACAAAAGAAAGACTAGCAGCAGCTATTCAAACCCCATTAAAAGATAGTCTAGCTTTTTACCATACAAGTCTAAAAGGCTTAGACCAAGAACAAGTCGAAGAAAACCGTGACTTGTATGGTGAAAACACCATTACCAAGGGTCAAGAGGATTCCATCTTTAAGAAGATTTATGAGTCCATTATAAATCCTTTCACAATCATTTTGCTTGTGATTGCCTTTATCTCTCTCGTTACAAACGTTTGGCTTGCCAAACCTGGCCAAGAGGACCCTACGACCTCTATTATTATCGTTGTCTTGGTTTTGATTTCAGGAGGCATCCGTTTTGTCCAAGAGTTGCGGAGCGACAAGGCGACAACCAATCTTTCAAAAATGATTGTCAACACTGCAACTGTTATTCGTGATGGTCACGAGAAAGAGTTACCAATCGATGAGCTGGTTGTGGGAGACCTCGTGAAATTGAGTGCGGGAGACATGATTCCAGCAGATGTCATCTTGTTCGAATCCCGCGACTTTTTCGTTCAACAGTCAGGCTTGACTGGAGAAAGTGATGCAGTTGAAAAGCTAGCTTTAAATAAAGCCACTGGTCAAAATGTAGATAGCCTCTTAGAAGCAGAATCTTTGGCATTCATGGGGACAAACGTTATCTCAGGAAGTGCTACGGCTATGGTTCTAGCGGTTGGGGATGACACCATGATGGGAGCCATCGAACAAACTCTCAACACCTATGATGAGCCAACTTCTTTTGAACGTGAAATGAACAGCATTTCTTGGCTCTTGATCCGCTTGATGCTTGTCATGGTTCCAATCGTGTTTTTCGCAAATGGATTGACCGATGGAGACTGGCTAGAGGCTGGAGTATTTGCCTTGAGCGTCGGTGTCGGACTGACACCAGAAATGCTTCCGATGATTATCACAGCCAGCTTAGCAAAAGGTTCCATTATCATGGCCAAGGAAAAGGTAGTTATCAAAAAACTCAATGCTATCCAAGACTTAGGAGCAATCGATATCCTTTGTACGGATAAAACTGGAACTCTAACGCAAGATGAGATTGTCTTAGAATATCCCTTGGATATCCATGGTGATTTGGATATGGCGGTCTTAAGAAGAGCTTATCTAAATTCACATTTTCAAACAGGTTTGAAAAACTTGATGGACCGTGCCATTATCAGTAGAACAGAAAAAGAAGCCAAAGAACATGCTATTCTACAAAATTTGGATAAAATTTTCCAAAAAATAGATGAACTGCCTTTTGATTTTGAGCGTAGACGCATGAGTGTTATCGTCAAAGATGACAGCAATGTTGTTAGTATGGTGACCAAAGGCGCTTTGGAAGAAATGTTGAACATTTCAACATATGTAGAATACCGAGGAGAAATGATTCCTCTTACTGAAGACATTCGTCAAGAAGTACTGGCAGAAGTTGGTCAATTAAACCGTCAAGGTTTACGTGTATTAGGTGTTGGTTACAAGTCAGGTCTACGTGAAGATTATGCCTATGCTGTGACTGATGAAAGTGACATGATCCTTACAGGTTACCTTGCCTTTTTGGATCCACCAAAACCATCTGCAGCACCCGCTATCCAAGCCCTACTTGAACATGGTGTCAGAACAAAAATTTTAACTGGAGATAACGAAAAAGTAACCCAAGCTATCTGCGAAAAGGTTGGATTGGACGTTGAACATATGCTCTTAGGTGCTGACATTGATCAAATGACAGACCAAGAATTGGCAGAAGTGGTTGAAAAAGTAACAGTCTTTGCCAAATTATCTCCTGACCAAAAAGCCCGCATCATTCTACAGTTAAAGAAAAATGGTCACGGTGTTGGTTATATGGGGGACGGTATTAATGACGCTCCATCCATGAAGGTGGCAGATGTCGGTATTTCTGTAGATACAGCAGTCGATATCGCCAAGGAAACAGCGGATGTTATCTTGCTAGACAAGGATCTCATGGTTCTGGAAAAGGGTATCGTTGAAGGCCGGAAGGTCTACGCTAACATGACCAAATATATTAAGATGACCGTTAGTTCAAACTTTGGGAATATCTTCTCACTATTGGTTGCAAGTATTTTCTTGCCATTTTTACCAATGGCTCCTGTTCATCTCATTGTCCTAAACCTAGTCTACGATTTATCTTGTGTGGCATTGCCATTTGATAATGTGGATCAAGACTTCCTAAAACAACCCCATACATGGGAAGCAAAATCCATTACTAGATTTATGGTTTGGATGGGCCCAATCTCATCTGTCTTTGATATTTTAACCTTTATCTTCCTCTACTTTATCATTGTTCCTATGGTAACAGGTCATCACTATGTTCATGGGTCAGAATCTGCCCTTCAGTTTATTATCTTGTTCCAAACAGGATGGTTCATCGAATCTATGTGGTCTCAAACCATGGTTATCCATATGCTTCGTACAGCAAAAGTTCCTTTTGTACAAAGCAGACCAGCTTGGCTTGTGATTTTGATGACAGTGGTTGCAGCCTTTTTCGTAACCAGTCTACCTTATGGACCACTAGTAAATATCCTTCGTCTAGCACCCTTAGGGCTTCCTTACTTCTTGTTCTTAATCTGTATTATTTTCTTGTATATGTTTAGCGTCACAGTTATAAAGAAATTTTACATTAAGAAGTATAAAGAATGGTTATAGTTCGTATTTTGTCAAGAAAAAAGTTCAAAAATTGCCAAAAAAGTTAAAATTTTTTAAAAATAGGTCGCAAGTCCGATGTTTTTTATGGTATAATAGTCTAAACTGATAGTAACATGTAGCGAAAGGGGTAGGTACATGATCAAAATTTATACAGTCTCAAGTTGTACTAGCTGTAAAAAAGCGAAGACCTGGCTCAATGCCCACCAGTTAAGTTATAAAGAACAAAACCTCGGTAAGGAAGGAATTTCGAGAGAAGAACTACTTGATATTTTGACAAAAACAGACAATGGAATTGCAAGTATCGTATCATCGAAAAATCGTTATGCAAAGGCCCTTGGTGTTGATATCGAAGATTTGAGTGTGAATGAAGTGCTCAACCTGATTATGGAAACACCACGTATCTTGAAAAGTCCGATTCTTGTAGATGAGAAACGCCTACAAGTCGGCTATAAAGAAGACGATATCCGTGCCTTTTTGCCACGCTCTGTCCGTAATGTGGAAAATGCAGAAGCGCGTTTACGTGCGGCTCTATAAAACATCAAGGCTGGGAGCGACTCCTGGCCTTCTCTAATATTTAAATTGGATAACATGTGAGGATTTATGAAAAAGTTAGTCATTGGAACATTCGCAGCACTATTTTTGCTCGTTGGATGTGGTCAGAAAAAAGAAACAGCAGCTTCAACTACTGAGAGTTCTCAAGAAGCCCTGCAGTCAACCTTGCCCGTATTAGAAAATGCAACCAAGAATACGGTTGTGACCAAGACCTTGGTGTTGCCAGCTGATGAGAGTGGTGCTCAGCAAACTCAAATCATTACCTACAAAGGTAGTCAATTTTTGAGCTTGACCATTCAGCAAAAACGTCCCGTATCAGAAGATTTAAAAACTTATATTTCTGAACGAGGATTAGATGAAGCTAAAAAAGCTCTTAAAGAAGCTGAGGACAAGGATGAGTCTGTGCAAGCAGCTCGAAAAATTTCAGGCTTTACTATTGAAACGACTCTTTTAAATGAGAAAGAAATGGAAACCAAGACTAGCTATGATTTCCAAACGATGGATATTAAAAAAGCCAGTGAAAACGAATACTTGAAGAATGTTGGACTGGAAAATCTATTGAAAAACGAACCAGAGGACTATATCGCAAATCGTGTTGCAAATGGGGCAACAGTCCAGTAAAAAGTCAGAGAAAATCAGCAGAATCAGACTGTGTGATTTGTAGAACGACCGCGAATATGCTATAATAGTACTATTCTAAGGAAAGAGGGTGTTAGAATGGGATTTACTGAAGAAACCGTACGTTTTAAATTGGACGATTCCAATAAAAAAGAAATCAGTGAAACATTGACAGATGTCTATGCTTCTTTGAATGAAAAGGGCTATAACCCTATTAACCAGATTGTGGGCTATGTTCTCAGTGGAGACCCAGCTTACGTTCCTCGTTATAACAATGCACGAAATCAAATCCGTAAGTATGAGCGAGATGAAATCGTTGAAGAATTGGTCCGCTACTACCTAAAAGGACAAGGAGTCGATCTATAATCTATGAGAATTATGGGATTGGACGTTGGTTCAAAAACGGTAGGGGTGGCCATTAGCGATCCGCTCGGTTTTACAGCTCAAGGGCTTGAAATCATCCAAATCAATGAAGATCAAGGTCAGTTTGGTTTTGAACGCCTCAAAGAATTGGTTGAAGCCTATAAAGTGGAGCAATTTGTTGTCGGTTTGCCTAAAAACATGAACAACACAAGTGGCCCACGGGTGGAAGCTAGTCAGGCATATGGCGAGAAGTTGGTAGAGCTCTTTGGCTTACCGGTAGATTATCAAGATGAACGCTTGACTACGGTTGCCGCTGAGCGTATGTTGATTGAGCAAGCAGATATTAGTCGCAATAAGCGTAAAAAAGTTATTGATAAATTAGCTGCTCAATTGATTTTGCAAAATTATTTAGATAGAAAATTTTAAGACAGAGGAGAAACTATGTCACACGATCACAACCACGATCACGAAGAACGTGAACTTATTACACTTGTAGATGAGCAAGGAAACGAAACTTTGTTTGAAATCCTTTTGACCATTGACGGAAAAGAAGAATTTGGTAAAAACTATGTTCTTCTTGTACCAGTTAACGCAGAAGAAGATGAAAACGGCGAAGTTGAAATCCAAGCTTATTCATTCATCGAAAATGAAGATGGAACAGAAGGCGAATTGCAACCAATCCCTGAAGATTCAGAAGATGAATGGAACATGATTGAAGAAGTCTTCAACAGCTTTATGGAGGAGTAAAAACGTTCGGGGAACGTTTTTAGCCCTGCGCTAGAAATTAGAAACGCAGGTAGTCTGGGAGACTGTATCAGCCCTGCTTCTAGAAATAAGAAAAAGCAGGAACGTCCGAGGGGTATTTTTCTCCCATACTAGAATTAAATACTAGCTAATGAAGTAAAAAGCGAAGAGAATCTTCGCTTTTTTGTTAAGGATTAAGGAGATTAAGCGTGTTTGAAGTAGAAAAATGGCTTCATAGTCGAATCGGTTTGAATTTTAGATCAGGTTTGGGGCGGATGCAGAGTGCGGTAAACTTGCTGGGAAATCCTGAGCAAGCCTATCCTATTATCCATGTGACAGGGACAAATGGAAAAGGTTCAACCATTGCCTTTATGAGAGAGCTCTTTGTTTCTCATGGTAAGAATGTGGGAACCTTTACTTCCCCTCACATTGTTAGCATTCATGATCGGATTTGTATCAATGGTCAACCCATATCGGACGTAGACTTTATCCGTTTAGCAAATCAAGTTAAGGAAATGGAGCAAAGACTTCTAGAAACCCACGATCAGCTATCTTTTTTTGAATTGTTAACTGTGATTGCTTTGCTTTATTTTAAAGAACAAGAGGTGGACCTAGTTCTATTGGAAGTTGGAATTGGTGGCTTGCTTGACACGACCAATGTGGTGACTGGAGAGATCGCAGTTATTACATCAATCGGCCTAGATCATCAGGAGACCTTGGGCAATAGTCTGGAAGAAATCGCAGAACAGAAGGCAGGGATTTTTAAGCCAGGAAAGGTATCAGTGATTGCAAACTTAGCTCCTGAAGCCCAGCTCGTTTGTCAAAAGATAGCAGAAGATTTAGATGTCACTCTCTATCAAGCTGACCGAGATTTTTCTTTCAAATCAGGACATTTTTCTTCTTCTTCTCTAGCGGATTTGACCCGACTAAAACTGGGTTTGGAAGGAGCTTATCAAGAGGAGAATGCTGCTTTAGCTTTGCAGGCATTTCTGTTGTTTATGGCAGCGAGAGGTGAAAAGATCAATGAGGAAGTTGTCCGGTGTGCTTTGAAAACAACCAGATGGGCTGGGCGTCTAGAAGCTGTTACGGAGCACATTTATCTAGATGGTGCCCATAATCTACCGGCTTTAGAACGATTGGTTGAATTTATCCAGGAAAAAATTCAGCAAGGTTATCATCCCCAAATCCTTTTTGGAGCTTTAAAGCGTAAAGATTACAGTGGCATGCTTGCTTATCTGACAGATCATTTACCTGATACAGCTCTCTATGTGACGAGTTTTGACTATCAGGGATCTTTGGAGGAGCAGGATTTGAGCGGCTATCATAGAGTTGCTTCCTATCGAGACTTTATAGATGATTTTGAAAAGTCTGCAGGGGAGAAAGACATACTGTTTGTTACAGGTTCCCTCTATTTTATATCTGAAGTTCGTGCCTACCTTATAAAAACATAGTTGCTTGATAGACCTTGTTTCCTTTATTTGATATAGTATAAGTAGAATAGTTCTGCAGTTTTTCTGCCTTTATCTCCTGAAAGAAAGGAGACATTATGTCACTAAAAATATTTACACTTTCTCTTGCTACTGTAGCAAGTCTTAGTCTTTTAGTTGCTTGCTCGTCAACAACTAAGTCGACACCTTCATCCCAAGCAAGCACTAGCTCTGAAGCGAGCACTAGTCAAGTATCAGAAACCAGTGCTTCTAGTTCTACTACTAGTGCAAAGACTGACACAACTACTAATATAGATGGGACCTACAAGGGGCAAGACGAGGGTGATAGCATTACTCTTATAGTCACTGGAAATACCGGAACGTGGACAGAAGTTGAAGCGGACGGAGATCAAGAGGTTAAGAAGGTGACCTTCGAACCAGAAAATCAGAGAGTCTTTATTGGAGACGATATCAAGATTTATGTGGCAGAAGAGAACCAGATTATTATCGATGACATGGACCGCGATGTTTCTGATCGTATCGTTTTAAAGAAATAGACATCATTTGTTGGGATTTGGATCTGGCTAAAACAGGTGCAAATCCTTTTTCGTTGACTTTGAGCTCAAAAAAATTCCATACTTTTAAGATAGCTAATGTCTACCACAAAAGTATAGAATGAGTGAAATTAAAGAAATCGTTCTTGTAAAAACTGAGCGACGCCATCTTCTTCGTTGGTTAATGGTAATTGTTCGTCTGCGAAAGGTAACAGAGCAGGATTTGCGTTTTTCATGGCATAGCCTTTACCTGCAAAAGAAAGCATCTCTTGGTCATTATGTTCGTCACCAAAGGCAATTAAATTCTGTTTGTCTATATTCATGACATTGAGAAGATATTCAAGGGCAAAGGCCTTGTGAACTCCTTTGGGAGTGCATTCGAGAATGTTCAAAGGGCCACCCCAAGTGTTAATATTGAGTTGGTGCTTGTAGAAGCTGTTCATCTCTTCTGCTAGTGCATATTTATCGTCTGCCCTAGTTTGTAATAGAATACAGTTAGGCCCCTTGGTTACTAAATCAGACTGGAATTGATTTTCAGGGCGAAAGTTTTCAACACCAAATAATTTAGGGTCGGCAATTTCTTTGTTCGGGGCTGTAATGTAAAACTTTTTACGGTATTCGCCTGCGATAAAGTCTGCCTCAATATCCTCTTTTCGTTTCACGATATCCAAGAGGTATTTTTTGTCCACAGTCAGACACTTTTCATGTTTCCAAGTCTTACCTGGCAGATGAGTAAGTGAACCGTTGAAGTTGATCATAGGGGTTTCAAGTTCAAGTTGATCATAAAAATCTTTGGCCATACGGTAAGGGCGACCAGTTGCGATAACGATTTGGTGGCCTTTTTTTGAGATTTTCTTAATCGTTTCAATAGTAAAATCAGAAAGTTTGCTTTCAGAGTTGAGCAAGGTTCCGTCCAAATCGACGGCAATCATTTTTTTAGTCATAAAATCCTCCCGAATCTAGTTTCAGATAAGATGTTTTCTATTATATCAGAAAGTGACTAGAAAAGCTGATAATAAGCGAAAATAGAGAGAATAATATCTCATAAGAATTTTTAAAATTAGAAAAACATCTTGAAAATATGAATGATTAGTGATATAATAGCAGTATTGTTCGTAAAATGATAAAGGAGATTAAAAATGGACAAACTATTTAAACTAAAAGAGCACGGGACAGATGTCCGTACAGAGGTTCTTGCTGGTTTAACAACTTTCTTTGCAATGAGTTATATTCTCTTTGTAAACCCTCAAATGCTTTCACAAACAGGAATGCCTGTTCAGGGTGTATTCTTGGCGACAATTATCGGTTCTGTTGTGGGAACTTTGATGATGGCTTTCTATGCTAACTTGCCATATGCGCAAGCTCCAGGTATGGGACTAAATGCCTTCTTCACATTTACCGTCGTATTTGGGATGGGTTATAAATGGCAAGAAGCCCTTGGGATGGTCTTCATCTGTGGGATTATTTCATTGATTATTACATTGACCAATGTTCGTAAAATGATCATCGAATCTATTCCTACAACTCTTCGTTCAGCGATTTCAGCTGGTATTGGGGTTTTCCTTGCTTATGTTGGGATTAAGAATGCTGGTCTCTTGAAATTCTCGATTGACCCAGGTACTTATACAGTAGCAGGTGAAGGAGCAGATAAGGCTCAAGCAGCACTTACTGCAAACTCAGCAGCTGTTCCAGGATTGGTAGACTTCAATACACCAGCTGTCTTGGTAGCTCTTGCAGGTATTGCCATTACTATCTTCTTCGTTGTTAAGGGGATCAAAGGTGGTATCATCCTTTCTATTTTGACAACGACAGTTCTTGCCATTGCTGTTGGTCTTGTTGATTTGTCTAGCATTGATTTTGCAAGCAATAATCTTTCATCAGCAGTTAACGACCTAGGAACCTTGTTTGGTGCTGCTCTTGGTTCAGAAGGATTGGGATCTCTGATTTCAAACACTTCTCGTTTGCCAGAAACCTTGATGGCCATTCTTGCCTTCTCATTGACAGATATTTTTGATACTATCGGTACTCTTATCGGTACTGGTGAAAAAGTTGGTATCATTGCAACAAGTGGTGAAAACCATGAGTCAGCTAAGTTGGATAAGGCTCTTTACTCTGACTTGGTGGCAACTTCAGTAGGTGCTATTGCAGGTACTTCAAACGTTACAACTTATGTTGAGTCTGCAGCTGGTATCGGTGCTGGTGGACGTACTGGTTTGACAGCTTTGGTTGTTGCCATCTGTTTTGCCCTATCAAGCTTCTTTAGCCCACTTCTAGCAATCGTTCCAACAGCTGCAACTGCACCAATTTTGATTATTGTCGGAATTATGATGCTCTCTAACTTGAAAAATATTCCTTGGGATGATATGGCTGAAGCTGTTCCAGCTTTCTTCACATCTATCTTTATGGGATTCAGCTACTCAATCACGCAAGGGATTGCTGTTGGTTTCTTAACTTATACTTTGACGAAGGTTGTCAAAGGTCAAGTGAAAGATGTGCATGTCATGATTTGGATTTTGGATGCTTTGTTCATCTTGAACTACATCAGTATGGCTCTTAACTAATGATAAAAACAAAAAAAGAGGGGAGTCTCCTCTTTTTTTGTTGATGGAAATATCACAAAATAAAACTTTTTGGTATAATAAGTACATGTACACAAAAAATGAAGATGAGTTGGTTGCACTTGGGGAAAAGCTAGGGCACTTGTTAGAAAAAAATGATGTGTTGATTTTGACTGGTGAATTAGGTGCTGGGAAAACAACGCTAACAAAGGGTCTGGCTAAGGGATTAGGCATTCATCAAATGATTAAGAGTCCTACTTATACCATTGTTAGAGAATATGAAGGACGTCTACCCTTATATCACTTAGATGTTTATCGCATCGAAGGGGATGCAGATTCTATCGACTTGGATGAATTTCTTTTTGGTTCAGGTGTAACGGCTATTGAGTGGGGACATCTATTGGGGGAAAATCTTCCATCGGATTATCTGGAGTTAGAAATCCTTAAAAAAGATGAGGGCCGAGAAATCGTCTTTCATGCTCATGGCCAAAGAGCGACAGAACTTTTGAAAGGATTGACGGATGGAGTATGATCTTTTAATCCGTGAAGCGGAAATCCAGGATGCTTCAGCGGTCATTGCTCTCTTGGATCAGATTGGTCAAGAGTCTAATTTTACCAGTCTGGATGAAAATGGGATTGCAATGAGTGAGTCTGAGATGCAACATTTTTTGGATAAGCAGGCCCAGTCGGATAATCAAATTACCCTACTCGCTTTTTTGAATGATGAGTTAGTAGGAATCATCAATATAACAGCTGATCAACGTCCGCGAGTTCGTCATATTGGAGATGTCTTTTTAGGAATAAAAAAAGCTTACTGGGGAAATGGTCTCGGTAGTATCTTGATGGAAGAAACTATTGAATGGGCCAAATCAAGTGGTAGTATTCGACGGTTACAATTGACAGTTCAAAAAAGAAATCTTGCCGCGGTGCATCTGTATGAAAAAATGGGCTTTATCATAGAAGGATTACAGGAACGTGGTGCTTGTATAGAAGGAGGAGAGTTTCTAGATGTTTACCTAATGGGTCAACTGATAGACGAATAAGAGTATGGTAAAAAAAATAATTGGAATGTTTTTGGGTTTGGTCCTTGTGACTGTGCTAGGTGTAGGTGCTTATGCCTATACAATTTATCAGCAAAGTACGCAAACTTTAGCTAAAACCTATAAAAAAATCGGTGAAGAAACCAAGGTCATTGAAGCGACCGAACCTCTGACGATTTTGCTTATGGGCGTGGATACAGGAAATGTTGAGCGTACAGATCCATGGGCTGGGAATAGTGATTCAATGATCTTAGTGACAGTGAATCCTAAAACTAAGAAGACAGTCATGATGAGTTTGGAGCGTGATATTCTCACACAAATCCAACAACCAGATGGTAGTGTTAGAGAAGCGAAACTCAATGCTGCCTATGCTGATGGCGGAGCAGAGTTGTCTATTTCAACGATTCAAAAGATGATGAACATTCATATCGACCGTTATGTGATGGTCAACATGCATGGCCTTCAAAGAATGGTTGATGCTGTGGGTGGAATTACAGTCAACAACACTCTTGGTTTCCCAATTTCTATTCAAGATCAGGAACCTTTTAATACGATTTCGATTGGAGTCGGTGAGCAAACCCTCAATGGTGAAGAAGCCCTTGTTTATTCACGCATGCGTTATCAGGATCCTGAAGGGGACTATGGTCGTCAAAAACGCCAGCGTGAAGTGATTCAAAAGGTTGTCGAGAAAATTCTTAGTTTGAACAGTGTGAGTCACTACCAAGAGATTCTGAAGGCTCTTAGTGACAACATGCAGACAAATATCGAGATTACAACGACAACCATTCCTCAGTTAATGGGTTATCAAGATTCCTTTAAAAATATAGAAACCCAACAATTACGTGGTGAAGGTGAAATGATTGAAGGGATTTCTTACCAAATCGTTTCTGGTGAGCATATACTAGAGATGCAAAATCTTTTACGCCGTTCGCTCGGACAACCAGAGGTTACGAATTTGGAGACCAATATAGTCTTGTATGAGAATCTTTTTGGCCACTTGCCACCATCTTCTGAAGAGTCAGAATAACAAGAAATTATCCATCAAATCGTAGGAATTATCCTGCGATTTTTTCAAAGAAATCCGAATAGGTAAGTAGGAGGAAAAAATGAAAGCAGAAATTATAGCTGTTGGAACAGAGATTTTGACAGGTCAGATTGTCAATACCAATGCTCAATTTTTGTCTGAAAAGTTGGCTGAAATTGGTGTAGATGTCTATTTTCAGACAGCTGTAGGAGATAACGAGGCTCGTCTCTTATCCTTGTTAGAAATTGCTCAGAATCGCAGTAGTCTAGTCATTTTAACAGGTGGCTTGGGACCGACGGAAGATGATTTGACCAAGCAAACTTTGGCCCAATTTTTGGGACGCGACTTGACTTTTGATCCTCAGGCTCAGGCTAAGCTAGATGACTTTTTTGCTCATCGACCAGACTATGCTCGTACTCCTAACAACGAGCGCCAAGCTCAGATTGTTCAAGGTTCAACTCCATTACCAAACGAAACAGGACTGGCAGTCGGTGGTATGATCGAGGTGGCTGGGGTAACCTACGTTGTTCTACCAGGACCTCCAAGTGAATTGAAACCTATGGTCTTAAATGAGTTGCTTCCAAGATTGACAACAGGATCTAAGCTCTATTCACGTGTGCTACGTTTCTTTGGGATTGGTGAGAGCCAGCTAGTGACCATTCTATCAGATTTGATTGACCAACAGACGGATCCAACCTTGGCACCTTATGCTAAAACTGGGGAAGTGACGCTTCGCTTATCGACCAAGGCTAAGAGTCAAGAAGAAGCGGATCGTGTTCTAGATACTTTAGAACAAAAAATCCTTGAAAGAGAAACCTTTGAGGGTGTTTCACTTCGAGAAATTTGCTATGGCTATGGGGAAGAAACCAGTTTGGCTAGCCTGGTAGTAGAAGAGTTGAAAAAGCAAAAGAAAACTATCACTGCAGCAGAAAGCTTGACTGCAGGTCTTTTTCAAGCTACTTTGGCTGATTTCTCAGGTGTATCTGCTATCTTTAAAGGTGGTTTTGTGACCTATAGCCTTGAAGAAAAAGCTAAGATGCTTGATATTCCAAATGCTGAATTGGAAAAACACGGAGTCGTCTCAGCCTTTACTGCTGAAAAAATGGCTGAACAGGCGCGAATCAAGACTCAGTCAGATTTTGGCATTAGTTTGACAGGAGTGGCTGGACCAGATAGCCTAGAAGGTCAACCAGCAGGTACAGTCTTTATCGCTTTGGCGCAAGCTTCGGGGACAGAAGTTATCCAGGCCAATATCGCAGGTAGAAGTCGTGCAGATGTGCGAGAAATTGCAGTCTTACATGCTTTTAACCTAGTTCGCAAAGCTTTATTAAGTGCTGGAGATTTGTTATAATAGAAGAAGGTCTAAGGACTATTAGAATACAGGAGAATAAAATGGCGAAAAAACCAACAAAAAAATTAGACGAAATTGGCAAAAAATTTGGTGCTGATCGTGAAAAAGCCCTAAACGATGCCCTTAAATTGATTGAAAAAGATTTCGGTAAGGGATCAATCATGCGCTTGGGTGAACGTGCAGAGCAAAAGGTCCAAGTGATGAGCTCAGGTTCTTTGGCTCTTGATATCGCACTCGGATCAGGTGGTTATCCAAAGGGACGTATCATCGAAATCTACGGTCCAGAATCATCTGGTAAGACAACAGTAGCCCTTCACGCTGTAGCGCAAGCCCAAAAAGAAGGCGGAATTGCTGCCTTTATCGATGCGGAGCACGCGCTTGACCCAGCCTATGCAGCAGCGCTTGGTGTTAATATCGATGAATTGCTCTTGTCACAACCAGACTCAGGGGAGCAAGGTCTTGAAATTGCTGGGAAATTGATTGACTCAGGTGCAGTTGATCTTGTTGTTATCGACTCAGTTGCTGCCCTTGTACCTCGTGCAGAAATCGATGGAGATATCGGAGATAGCCACGTTGGTCTTCAAGCTCGTATGATGAGCCAGGCTATGCGTAAACTCGGAGCTTCTATTAATAAGACTAAGACAATTGCTATCTTTATCAACCAATTGCGTGAAAAAGTAGGAGTTATGTTTGGTAATCCAGAGACAACTCCTGGTGGACGTGCTCTTAAATTCTACGCTTCTGTCCGTTTAGATGTTCGTGGAAGCACACAAATCAAGGGAACTGGTGACCAAAAAGATACTAGCGTAGGTAAGGAAACCAAGATTAAGGTTGTTAAAAACAAGGTGGCTCCACCATTTAAAGAAGCCTTTGTTGAAATCATGTATGGTGAAGGAATTTCAAGAACTGGTGAGCTCTTGAAGATTGCAAGTGATCTTGACATCATCAAGAAGGCAGGAGCATGGTACTCTTATAAAGACGAAAAGATCGGTCAAGGTTCTGAAAATGCTAAGAAATACTTGGCGGATCACCCAGAAGTCTTTGACGAGATTGACCACCAAGTTCGTGTCAAGTTTGGCTTGATTGAAGATGATGCGGTAGCTGATGAAAAAGTTGCACCTGTGGAATCAGAAGTAGCTAATCAAGAAGTGACTCTTGACCTTGGCGATGATCTTGAAATCGAAATTGAAGATTAAAAAGTAAAAGTGGCGGAGGAATCCCCACTTTTTTTGCTATATGAGAATAAAGAAACAAGGTTATGAGAGCAGGAATGACAGATTTTCACAGTAAAAATGAGGAAGACTATTGCAAAAGATTTGATGATAAAATAAATTGAAAATAAAAGTAATACCAAGGAGATTGTTGGTATGGAAAAACGTTTAGTTCGCAATGTTCAAGAGAAAAAAATTGCTGGTGTTTGTGCAGGGCTTGCTGACTATTTAGATATTGATGCAACACTTGTTCGTGGGCTTTGGATTCTCTTCACACTACTAGGTGGATCAGGAATTCTTGCCTATCTCATTCTCTGGCTCATCATGCCAGAAGCTGGAACAAAAGCGTAAACTTAGTGACATTTTTATAAGAGAAATCAAGATAAGGCTGAAACAAAATTGTTTCAGCCTTATTTATAGTGGATTGAAATAAGGGATGAACAATTCGATTAGGAAAGTCAAACTTATTTCTAGAAATATTTTAGAATTCGTAGCGTACTATTCTAGATTCAATCTACTATAATTTTGTTGTGTAGCAGATTGAATAGAAAACACTATAGTAGATTCAAATAAGGGATGAACAATTCGATTAGAAAAATCAAACTTATTTCTAGAAATATTTTTAGCAGTCGTGATGTACTATTATAGATTCAATCTACTATAATTTTGTTGTGTAGCAGATTGAATAGAAAATACTATAGTAGATTCAAATAAGGGATGAACAATTCGATTAGGAAAGTCAAACTTATTTCTAGGAATATTTTTAGCAGTCGTAATGCACTATTCTAGATTCAATCTACTATATTTTGATGGATTTAGCAAAACTTTCTGCTATTTGATTTCGGAATCACAAAAAAATCACCTGTAGTGCAGGTGATTGGGTATTCATTGTAGAGAAATTTGCAGTTTCTTACTGGGAAGTTCAAGACTGCAGTATAGGTTAGTGGTCGCTGAAACGACGGTACTCGATGTGGAAGTCGAAATAATTTTCTTCTTGCAATTTTTGAAAGATATCACGGTAGGCTTCTTCATCAAAGTGGTCACCACGATATAGAATCTCAAAACTAAGACCTTCGTACTCCAAAAAAGCATTGGCGATTTTGAAGCCATTTTGTTTATAAAATTCCATGCGAGCTTTTCGCTGTTCGAGGTTATCGCATTCCTCATCCAAACGTTCAACTTCAAGAATCATGGTACGCTGGTAAAAATCAATCAGCTTTTCAATGATTTCTTTGCCATAGCCGTGGCTACGCAAATGAGGCATAATGGCAAAAAAGCTTATGTAGAAAGCCTTTTGATTAGAAATGGCAAAGGCAAATCCTACAAATTCCTCTTCGTTGTAAAAGGCGAAAAAGTGGGCATCGTCTCGATCCTGGTAACTTAAAAATTCTTCCAAAGAGACGCGTTCTTCTTCAGGAAAGGCTTCTTTGTTTAATTGGTCGACTTTTTCAAGGTCTGGGAATGCATCTGTAATTAACTGGCTGGTTAAGCTCATACATACTCTCCTTTTCTGTCACGATTATACCAGATTGTTTGTAACTAGGCAACGCTTTCTTATCCAAACTCTCTTGTTCCCCTACTAGAAAGCTGATATAATAGCCTTATGAATAAAAAATCAACGGTGGACCTGATTCATGGTCCCATACTTCCCGCGCTAATTAGTTTTGCATTCCCGATTCTACTGTCCAATATCTTTCAGCAACTTTATAATACGGCTGATATTTTGATTGTTGGGTATTTTTTAGGGCAAGAATCCTTGGCGGCAGTCGGAGCAACGACAGCCATTTTTGATTTGATTATCGGTTTTGCTCTCGGAGTCGGCAATGGAATGGGTGTTGTTATTGCACGTCTCTACGGCGCTCGCAATTTTGCTAAAATTAAAGAAGCTGTCGCAGCAACTTGGATTTTAGGTATTATCTTGAGTGTGCTTGTCATGTTGATGGGCTTTTTTGGTCTTTATCCACTCTTACAGTACCTAGAAACACCTGCAGAAATTCTCCCTCAGTCCTATGAATATATCTCCATGATTGTTAGCTGTGTGGGAGTGAGCTTTGCTTATAATCTTTTTGCAGGTTTGCTACGCTCTGTTGGTGATAGTCTTGCTGCGCTTGGTTTTCTTATTTTCTCAGCCATCGTTAATGTCATCCTGGATTTATATTTTATTACGCAATTGCAGTTGGGGGTTCAGTCTGCAGGTCTTGCAACGATTATCTCCCAGGGCTTGTCAGCTATCCTTTGTTATCTCTATATCCGAAAGAGTGTTCCAGAGCTCCTTCCTAGGTGGAAAGATTTTAAATGGAATAAGGCCCTCTATGTCGATCTCTTAGAGCAGGGGCTAGCCATGGGCTTGATGGGTTCAATCGTCTCTGTCGGAAGTGTTATTTTGCAATCCTCTGTCAATAGTTTTGGAGCAGTCATTATCAGCGCTCAGACAGCAGCACGCCGAATCATGGCCTTTGCCTTATTGCCAATGACGGCTATCTCAGCATCGATGACTACTTTTATCTCTCAAAACTTTGGTGCAAAACGTCCAGATCGCATTGTCCACGGTCTTCGACTAGGGAGTTATATCAGTATGGCTTGGGCAAGCTTTGCATGTGTATTTCTATTTTTTGCAAGTCCTAGCCTAGTTTCTTTCCTGGCAAGTTCGACAGACGGTTACTTGATTGAAAATGGGGCTTTGTACCTACGCATCAGTTCGGTATTCTATCCGTTTTTGAGTCTTTTATTGATCTATAGAAATAGCTTGCAGGGTCTCGGTCAAAAATTCTTGCCACTTGTATCAAGCTTTATCGAGTTTTTGGGCAAAATTATTTTCGTCGCTTGGATTATTCCTTGGACAGGTTATACAGGTGTGATTCTATGTGAGCCCCTTCTCTGGCTAGTTATGACTGCTCAACTTTACTTCTCACTTTCCAAACATCCATGGATCAAAAAAGGCAAAAAACTCTTGGCTACTGGCGGGAAATCCTAGCTTAATTTACTAAAGAAAATCCGTTTCCTCTAGTGAAAATCGGATAGACTTGTGTTATAATAAGAAAGATTAAAATGTGAAAAAAGGAGATTCCTAATGGGACGTAAATGGGCCAATATCGTAGCTAAGAAAACGGCTAAAGATGGAGCTAACTCTAAAGTATATGCAAAATTTGGTGTAGAAATCTATGTAGCAGCTAAAAAAGGTGAACCAGATCCAGAACTAAACACTGCTTTGAAATTCGTTATCGATCGTGCCAAACAAGCACAAGTGCCAAAGCACGTTATTGATAAGGCTATCGATAAGGCAAAAGGAAACACAGACGAAACCTTTACAGAAGGACGTTACGAAGGATTCGGACCAAATGGTTCTATGTTGATCGTTGATACTTTGACTTCAAACGTCAACCGTACAGCTGCGAATGTTCGTGCTGCCTTTGGTAAAAACGGTGGAAATATGGGAGCTTCAGGTTCTGTATCTTACCTCTTTGACAACAAGGGTGTTATCGTTTTTGCAGGTGATGATGCTGATGCTATCTTTGAACTCTTGCTTGAAGCAGATGTCGATGTAGACGATGTAGAAGCAGAAGAAGGAACAATCACTGTCTACACTGCACCAACTGATCTTCACAAGGCTATCGTTGCTTTGCGTGAAGCTGGTATTGAAGAATTCCAAGTAACTGAATTGGAAATGATTCCTCAATCAGAAGTTGAGTTGTCAGGTGAAGATTTGGAAACATTTGAAAAACTCTACGGAGTCCTTGAAGACGACGAAGACGTACAAAAAATCTACACAAACGTAGACGGATTCTAAGAATAAAAATAACCCCTTTGAAAATTCAGTGTTTTCAAGGGGTTTGTTTATCCTGTGATGACAAAAGGGCAGGAAAGAGACGAAAATCTCTTTTGCTCAAAACGTTATTAGTAATCTATAATTGTCCATAATCCAATGGATTGTGGAAATATCGTGGTGCGGGGATTTAGAAATCGAGACTTGGTCTACCGATTGCTATTCCCGGCACCTTTTTAGTTATGTTAAACCTTCACTCCAGAATCAGATTGTTCTTTTCGATCCAGTCCGACAGCAAATTTATGAATCAGAAGAAACTGGCCATTTTCCTGCTTTACAAAGTTTAAAACAACTGCCTTACTAGATGAACCTAGGGAGAGATAGGTGATTCTTTTGGTTTCATAATCACTGTCACTTGAATCTACTTCAGAATCTGGAATCCCATGTTCACTGATAATGTCTTTGTAATTGCTACCTCCTTGCCCTTGGTTGGAAGGGGCACCCTCTATTAAGGCATCAAACTGTTCTTGAGTCCAGGTAAAGATCTCTTCTTCCTCTTCATATTCATCAATGGTACTATTTGGCCAATCTTCATTGGTTGGTTCTTCCATGAGATAATTAGAAGAGCTACGATAGCCTCTTATAAAATCAGCGAAGATAGGAGTGAATAGCAGTTGGCTTATCAGTACAATGATAATGGAAATGAGGCCAAAGCTTGAACCAATCATAGCTAATGTTTTTTGATTTTGGAGATTGAGGCCAATGCCGATGACTCCTAAGATCAAGGCAACAAATCCAAAGAGAAAGGATAGACCATTGATAATTGGTATCCAAGAACCAAGAAGTGCCAGGGCTCCAAAAATGACAGCAAGGGTTCCTAAGGTTTTATACTCTTCTTGTTTCATGTGTGAATTTCTCATTTCTAGTAAACTGGATTCGTATCTATGTGAGATAGTGTTTATTATAGATAAAATAAGAGCTTATGTCAATTTCTGCTTAGATAGTTCTCAAGGAAACTTTTTTCTTGACATCCTATTTGAAAGTGATAAAATAGTTCTCATGAAAACCAATTGGTTCTCGTGAGAACTATTTATGTGTAAAAAGGAGCAATCATGGATAAGCCGATGTTAGCTTTTAAACGTTTTGGTCATCAGGTTCACCTTATGGTGCAACAGGAAGCTAAACGTTGTGGTATTGAATTTATGGGTGGACCGCAGGGCCAAGTCATACGATTTTTAGACTATCGTGAGGAGTCTGAACAGGCGGTGTTAATCAAGGATATTGAACAAGAACTCAATATTACCAAGTCAGTTGCTAGTAATTTGGTTAAGCGTATGGTGCAAAATGGTTTGGTAGAGTTGGAGGCGAGTCCAAGTGATAAACGGGCGAAATTTGTTCATTTGACCGAAAAATCACGCTCTCAAATGAAGCAAGTTAAGTCTTTCTTTGATCGAATTGACAGTAGTTTACTTGATGGCATTTCCGAAGAGAATCTCCTTATCTTTGAAGAAGTCATGGGCCAACTACAAGCAAATGTAGAAAAAATAGGAGGGAAGAATGAAGAAACTCGCTAAGCGTATCACAGGAAAAGAGTGGGGCATGATTCTAATAACTGTTCTCTTTACCTGTTGCTCGGTCTATCTAGAGTTAGAAGTACCGACTTACGTTTCAAAAATAACAGAATTACTCGGAACGCCAGGTACGGAATTGGGAGACCTTTGGTCGCCAGCAACTAAGATGATGGGTTTGTCATTCTTAGCCTTCCTATCATCTGTAACAGTTGGATTTTTTGCCGCTCGAGTTGCAGCATCCTATACGGCTCATCTACGAAGCGATATTTTTAATCGTGTTTTGGATTACTCTCAGACAGAAATTAAACGTTTCTCAATCCCCAGTCTATTGACTCGGACGACTAATGATATCACGCAGATTCAGATGCTCTTTACCATGGGACTCCAAGTGGTCACTCGCGGACCAATCATGGCGCTTTGGGCTATTGGGAAAATCCTTGGCAAGTCTGAATACTGGATTTGGGCAGTAGTGGTGGCAGTCATTGTCAATGTTCTGATGACAACTGTCTTGATGACTTTGGCCTTTCCTAAACAATCTGTCATTCAAAAATTGACAGATAAGCTGAACAGTATTACTCGTGAAAGCTTGACAGGGATTCGGGTTGTTCGTGCATACAATGCTGAGGAATACCAAGATAAGAAATTCGAAGAAGCCAATGATGAAGTCACACGAATCAATCTCTTTGTCAGTCGCTTAATGGCTATTATGAATCCTATTATGATGGCGATTTCTAGCGGCTTGGTCCTTGCCATTTACTGGATTGGTGCTTATCTTATCAACGACGCTAGCTTGACAGAGCGTCTACCCCTCTTTAGCGATATGGTGGTCTTCATGTCCTATGCTATGCAAGTGGTAATGGGCTTCTTACTCATGGGTGCTCTCTTTATCGTTCTTCCTCGTACCTTGGTTTCTGCAGGTCGTATCAATCAAGTCTTGGACCTTTATTCCTCTATTGAAAATCCTAGTCACCCACAGACGGCAAACTCTTCTGTAAAAGGTCAAGTGGAATACCGCGACGTAACCTTCCGCTACTCTAAAAACTCAGAAGCAGTTGTGGAACATGTCAGCTTCAAGGCAGAAGCAGGGCAAACCATTGCCTTTATCGGCTCAACTGGTTCTGGGAAATCTACTCTAGTTAATCTCTTGCCTCGTTTTTATGATGTGTCAGAGGGAGAAATTCTAGTAGATGGCGTCAATGTGAAAGATTACTACTTGGAAGATTTGCGTAATAAGGTTGGCTATATCCCTCAAAAAGCTGTGCTCTTTTCTGGAGATGTTAAGGACAATCTCGACTTTGGTAAGAGTCAAGAAACGCCACTAAGTGAAACGGCCATGTGGCAAGCTTTGGAATTGGCTCAATCTAAAAACTTTATAGAGGATAAGGAAGCTGGTCTTGACTCAGAAGTGGCTCAAGGTGGGACCAATTTCTCAGGTGGACAGAGACAACGTTTGGCCATTGCACGCGCCTTGGCTCGTAAACCAGAGATTCTCATTTTTGATGATTCGTTCTCAGCCTTGGACTACAAGACAGATCGTATCTTGCGTCAAGTATTAGCTGAAAAAACACAATCCATGACCAAATTAATCGTTGCCCAACGCATTTCAACCATTATGGATGCAGACCTGATCTTAGTCTTGGATCAAGGTAAAGTCGTGGGGCAAGGCACCCACAAGGAACTTCTTGCAAGCAATGAAGTTTACCAAGAAATTGCCTATTCACAACTATCGAAGGAGGAATTGGAACATGGAAAATAAGAAAATGTCCTTATGGAAACAGTGTAGACCTTTTCTAGCAGGTCTCCAACTTCCCCTACTAATCGCAGTTGTGACGGCTATCTGTTCAAGTATTATCACGGTTTATGGACCAACTAAGATCAAAGAAATTACCAATTTGATTTCAGATGGGTTAATGACAGAGATTGATCTAGAGGCTGTCTCAAGTATTGCTAGCTTTTTGGTTATCCTCTATGTGCTTGGGATTATCCTGAACTATACGCAAGCCTACATTTTCTCAACTAGTATCCAACATTTCTCAAAACGTTTGCGGACAGCTATTGCTGAGAAAATCAATCGCTTGCCACTTGCTTATTTTGACCGTCATTCTCAAGGGGACACCCTTTCTCGTGTGACTAATGACGTTGATACAGCAGCTCAGTCTCTTAACCAAAGCCTTGGGACAGTTCTTTCAGCTAGCTTTTTACTGATTGCTGTTTTGATTACCATGTTTGGTATGAACTGGATTTTGGCACTGGTAACCGTTGTTTCAACCCTTATTGGATTTGCGGCGGTCTCAGTGATTATGGCTAAATCTCAAGGCTACTTTAAAGCTCAACAAAACAACCTAGCAGCTGTAAATGGCTATGTGGAAGAAATGTACTCTGGCCACAATGTGGTGACTAGCTATAATGCTGTGGAACCAACAAAAGAAACATTTGCAGGCTTGAATCAGAATCTACATGATAGCATTTGGAAATCTCAGTTTATCTCTGGAATTATGATGCCTGCCATGGTCTTTGTAGGCAACTTTAGTTATGTTCTAGTCATTATCGTCGGTGCTGCCTTGGCTCTTGAAGGGTATATCAGTATCGGGATTATTGTAGCCTTCATGGTTTATGTTCGAACATTCTCACAACCCTTATCACAGATTGCCCAGGGAATTACCAGCTTACAACAAGCTAGTGCAGCCATGACTCGTGTCTTTGAATTTCTAGGTGAAGAGGAAATGGAAGATGAATCTCATAAGGAAAGACAATTGACCAACATGAAGGGTGAAGTGGTCTTTGACAGAGTTTCATTTGGCTACACACCGGAGCGAACAATCATTCACGACTTTTCTGCGACAGCTCATGCAGGTCAAAAGGTTGCCATTGTTGGACCAACTGGTGCTGGGAAGACGACCATTGTTAACCTCTTGATGAAATTCTATGAGATTGATAAGGGAAGTATTCGCATTGATGGTGTAGATACCAAGGCTATGAAGCGCTCAGAAGTGCACGATGCCTTTTCAATGGTCTTGCAGGATACCTGGCTCTTTGAAGGAACCATTCGTGACAATCTCATCTACAATCAAACAGGTATCAGTGATGAAGGTGTGATTGAAGCTGCCAAAGTAGTAGGAATCCACCACTTCATCACAACCTTACCTGATGGATACGATACTGTTTTGGATGATACAGTGACCTTGTCAGTCGGGCAGAAACAACTCTTGACCATTGCTCGTGCTCTGCTCAAAGATGCTCCGCTCTTGATTCTGGACGAAGCAACATCCTCAGTCGATACTCGTACGGAGGAGTTGATTCAAAAGGCTATGGACCGTTTGATGGAGGGACGCACATCCTTTGTCATCGCCCACCGCTTGTCAACCATCCGCAATGCTGACTTGATTCTGGTCATGAAAGAAGGAAACATTATCGAGCAAGGCAATCATGAGGAACTCATGGCTCAAGGTGGTTTCTATGCCGACCTCTACAATAGTCAATTTACAGAAGACCAAGCAGAAGAATAAATCAAAAGAAGGCTTGACGGCCTTCTTTTTCTGCACTATACTAGAGTAGGAGATGCTAGCAGACTCGTTCTGTCAGGCTTCTTGTGTAAAATCTAGAAACAACGAGAAAACAGATGAAAAACTATCAAGAGTGGTACGAGAAGAGGAAATCAAGTCTCATTCGATATCCACAACTATTACACTTGATGCGAGTCTTTAATCGCATGATGACAGTTCTGATGCCCTTGGCTTACTTGACCTTGTTGGGGACAAACTTTGTAAGTAAAGGGGTTGGGAAAGAACTTTCTGCCTATATTTTGGTGCCAGCTTTTGGCTTTGTCCTATTGACGCTTGTTCGTAAGTGGATCAATCAACCGCGTCCCTATGAAACTTGGGAAATTGTCCCGCTACTAGATAAAGATAGCTCTGGGAATTCAATGCCTAGCCGTCATGTCTTTTCGGCAACCATTATTTCCATGGCTTGCCTGCATGCAAATCTTCCTGTGGGGTTGATGTTATTGGTCTTGTCAGCTTTTCTCGGTTTTGTGCGAGTCTTGGGGGGAGTGCATTATCCCAAGGATGTTTTAGTTGGCTACGCCTGTGGTCTAATCTGGGGAATTCTTTTCTTTATTTTCTAAAAAGCAAAGCAAGTGGGCTTGGCCTCGTAACCACTTACGGGTAAAAAGTGACCACTTGCTTTTTTGCCCTTGTAAAGTCTTCTGGCCTTTGGTATAGTAGATGCAGAAAGGAGATAGGATGAAGTTACGAATCGAGATTGATAGTGAATTAACTGAGATAGAGATTGTCATCAAGGCTGCAGCTCTTACAGATGAGATAGCTGACTTGCAACGACTCTTGCAAGAAACCAAGGCTCCTAGGTTGATCTTTTACAAGGGGACGGGTGAGTATTACTTAGACTTGGCAGAAATCCTCTTCTTTGAGACGGAAGGGAACAAGATTTACGCCCATACCCAGAAAGAAGCCTACGAAGTTCGACTCAAGCTTTATGAGTTAGAGTCCATCCTGCCCCGCTATTTCAGTCGGGTATCCAAGTCGACCATTGCCAATCTTCGGCAGGTCTACTCGGTGGATAAGTCCTTCTCAGGGACAGGCACTATTTCCTTTTATCAGACCCACAAGGAGGTTCATGTGTCACGGCACTACCAATCCCTCCTAAAAGAAAATCTAAGAAACATGAGGTAAGAACATGAAAAAGAAAGTATTTGGTATTGTGTTGCTAGTATTGGCAGCTTTAGTATTGCTGCAGGGGAATTTTGGAATCCCTTCACTTGAAGGGAAAATTTGGCCCTTGATTGGTATTGGCTTTTTTGCCTATCAATCAGTTGGAGCTTTGCTTCGTCATCATTTTACTTCAGCCTCTTTTACAGCCCTAGTAGCCCTCATGATTGCCAATCATTTTTATGACATTTTATCGATTCCAAATCAGTCACTGTTCTGGGCTAGTATTCTAATTGTACTTGGAGTTAGTTCTTTGACTCACTCTAACAGAACATGGAATGGGAAAAAATGGTGGTTCGATGGTGAAAAGACCATTCTTTTAGATAAGGAAGTCGCTTTTGGGACAGGTACATTTTACAAGCAAGACCAAGAATTGGTAGAGGATCAAGTAGAAGTTGGTTTTGGCAATGCCAAGATTTATTATGACAATGCAGAGATGTTAGGTGATTTTGCAACTCTGGATATCGAAGTTGGTTTTGGCAATGCAGTTATCTATGTTCCCCAACATTGGAGAGTTGATTTGAAGGTGGAAACTTTCTGTGGTGTAGCCAAGGCAGATGCTCCTCTAGCCCCAACCAGCAAAACCTTGATTATCCGTGGGGATGTGGCCTTTGGGAAGTTGGGAATTGTCTACGTTAAATAAAAAAATCTTCCAATTCCCTTGCAAAAATGAAGAAAGTGTGATAACATAGTACGGTATGTGGTGCTAGCACATCCGCTATATTAGATCTAATAGGAGGAAAACACAATGGCTAAAGTATGTTACTTTACAGGTCGTAAGACTGTATCAGGAAACAACCGTTCACACGCGATGAACCAAACAAAACGTGCCGTAAAACCAAACCTTCAAAAAGTTACTGTTCTTATCGATGGTAAACCTAAAAAAGTTTGGGCTTCAGCTCGTGCTTTGAAATCAGGTAAAGTTGAACGCGTTTAATAATAAAAGTAAAGGAGACCTTAGGGTCTTTTTTCTTTTATTGTGGGTATAACATCATTTGAAAAATAGAGTAAATATCCGCTGATACAGTATTCTGCTTTTACACTTGGACTGAAATATGATAAAATAGAGTATCAACTAGTTGAGGTAAAAAGGATGACTGTAAAAATTAATACAAAAGATGGTCAAATCGAACTAACGGATGAAGTGATTGCAACCGTCGTAGGTGGAGCAACAACTGAGATTTTTGGTGTGGTCGGTATGGCTAGTAAAAATGCCCTCAAAGATAATTTCCAAGCCTTGTTAGGTAAGGAAAATTATTCCAAAGGTGTCGTCGTAAAAGCGGCCGAAGATGGCAGTATTGCAGTTGATGTATATACCGTGTTGAGCTACGGAACAAAGATTAGCGAAGTGTCAAAAAACATTCAAGAGCGTGTTCGTTTTAGTTTGGAAAACCAGCTTGGAATTACTGCTCAGACTGTAAATGTCTACATTCAAAATATCAAAGTTGTAGGAGAATAACCGTGTCAAAAATTACTACTAGCTTATTTCAAGAAATGGTGCAGGCTGCATCAACTCGCTTGAATAAGCAAGCTGAATATGTCAATTCATTAAACGTCTTCCCAGTTCCAGATGGAGATACAGGAACAAACATGGGAATGACTATCGAAAATGGTGCTAAAGAAGTAGCAGACAAACCAGCTTCAACTGTTGGTGAGGCTGCAAGTATCTTGGCTAAAGGTCTGTTGATGGGTGCGCGTGGGAACTCAGGAGTTATCACTTCTCAGCTTTTCCGCGGATTCTCGCAAGCCATTAAGACAAAAGAAGAGTTAACAGGGAAAGACCTAGCTCTTGCCTTCCAATCTGGTGTTGAAGTAGCCTACAAGGCTGTTATGAAGCCAGTTGAAGGAACAATCTTGACTGTATCACGTGGTGCTGCCATCGGTGCTAAGAAAAAAGCCGAGCAGACAGACGATGCCATTGAGGTTATGCGCGCTGCCTTAGAAGGAGCTAAAACAGCCCTTGCTAAGACTCCGGACATGCTTCCAGTCTTGAAGGAAGTTGGTGTTGTGGACTCTGGTGGTCAAGGTTTGGTCTTCATCTATGAAGGTTTCCTTTCAGCTCTTACTGGCGAATACAGCGCTTCTGAGGACTTTGTCGCTACTCCAGCCAACATGAGTGAAATGATCAATGCAGAACACCATAAGTCTGTAGCTGGACATGTGGCAACAGAAGATATCACTTTTGGTTACTGTACGGAGATCATGGTTGCCCTTAAGCAAGGTCCAACTTATGCTAAAGACTTTGACTACGATGAATTCCGTAACTACTTGAATGACCTTGGGGATTCTCTACTTGTTGTTAATGATGACGAAATCGTTAAAGTTCACGTCCATACAGAAGATCCAGGTCTTGTCATGCAAGAAGGTCTCAAATATGGTAGCTTGGTTAAGGTTAAAGTCGATAACATGCGTAACCAACACGAAGCGCAAGTGGAAAAAGAAGCTAAAGTCAGCAAACCAGCTGAAGAAAAAGAATATGCTCTTATCGCAGTAGTAGCTGGACAAGGATTGGCAGACATCTTCCGTGCTCAAGGTGTGGACTATGTCATCGAAGGTGGACAAACCATGAACCCTTCGACAGAAGACTTTATCAAGGCTGTTGAGCAAGTCAATGCTCGCAACATCATTTTCTTGCCAAACAACAAAAATATCTTTATGGCAGCTCAATCTGCAGCTGAAGTCTTAGAACAACCAGCTGTTGTGGTAGAAGCTCGTACCCTTCCTCAAGGATTGACTAGCCTTCTGGCATTTGACCCAAGCAAGTCTATCGAAGAGAATAAAGAACGCATGACTGCAGCCCTTGGTGATGTGGTCAGTGGTAGTGTAACAACAGCCGTTCGTGACACGACTATCGATGGTTTGGAAATTCATGAAAATGATAATCTTGGTATGGTAGACGGTAAGATTCTCGTATCAAACCCTGATATGCACCAAACTCTGACTGAAACATTGAAACATATGTTGGATGAAGACAGTGAAATCGTAACCTTCTATATCGGTGAAGATGGAAGCGAAGAATTGGCTAACCAAATTGCCCAAGAAATCGCAGAAGAATTCGAAGATGTAGAAGTAGAAATCCACCAAGGTCAACAACCGGTTTATCCATACCTTTTCAGTGTGGAATAGGAGACTTTGAATGAAGAAAGTTTTAGGATTGATTTTTGCAGCGTTACTTGCTCTTGCTGGCTGTGGTCAAACCAACACCGCAACAACAGAGTCAAGTAGTACAGCAAGTTCGGTTGATTCATCTAGTCAGTCGAGTCAGGTAAAAGAAGAAAAAACAAAAATCCTTAAAGGGAAAATGGATGAATTTGATGTCACTATGACATTTGTTTATACGGATGTTGTTAAACACTTCAAGATGGAGATGCTCGGGAAAATGAACATGGAGATTCCTGCTGGAGTTACTCCTGAAGAATTCCAAGCAATCTTCCGTGAAGCTATGGAAGATAGTCCAGAGTATCTTGAAATCAAGGACGAGCCTGGTGTTAATGTAGAATATTTTATCACCGAGGACAAAAAGATGAGAGTCGTTATGGAACTCGATCTTGAAAAAGCAGATTTAGATAAAGTAAAAAACACATATTTCTTTAAATCACTAGCGGATGGTATAGAAGACTTTAAAAAGCCTAATGCACTATTCGCTGCATTAAAATTACAGGGATTTAAAGAAGAATAAAAAAAGAGGTCGGGATTTTCCCGATCTTTTTTGGTTTGCAATGAGTTTTAGATCCAGTAGCTGATTGGGGCTAGAAAAGTGACCCAATCTAGTAATTTCTGTTCCATCATTTTTAATGACATTTGTCATATCTCCTCATGACAGAAGCTTCTAGTAATTTTACCTTCAAAGAATTATACTAGATGTATCAAATGGAGGAAGAAAAAAATGAAACATAAAGTAATTGTCGCAATGAGTTTAGTAGCAGCAGGAGTCATGACTTATCTCATGTTTTCAGGATTGGACGAAGGCTTCTATCATTTTCCTTGGGAGTTATTTGCAGGCTTTGGCATGATGTCTTGGTTGATCCGAGAAGGTTTGAAATTGGTCTCAGATGTGAAAAAGGAGTTTGAAAAATGAAAAAAGCGATTCTCTATCTTTTTATTGGACTATCACTAGTGGTATGGTTGGTCGAAATGTTTACAGGGTGGTTTGACCAAGCCTTCCTTCACCAAGTCATTCGCGGTGCTTGGGGTCTAGGATTTATGATTTTTATCGTCTTTCCGATGGGAAAGGAGTGGCTGAAAGGAGAGTATCATGAACATGATTAAAGTAGAAAGCCTAAATAAAAACATCAAGGGCAAGGCTATATTGAAGGATATTTCTTTTGAGGTAGCTGAAGGTGAATGCGTCGCCTTGATTGGTCCCAATGGTGCTGGGAAGACCACACTCTTGGACTGTTTGCTTGGAGATAAGCTGGTTACTAGTGGTCAAGTATCTATCCAAGGCTTGCCAGTGACGAGCTCTAAGTTAGACTACACTAGATCCTATCTCCCTCAAGAAAATGTTATTGTTCAGAAATTAAAGGTCAAAGAGTTGATTGCTTTCTTTCAAAGCATCTATCCAAATCCCTTGAGCAATCAGGAAGTCGATCAACTATTGCAGTTTGATCAGCAACAAAAAGAGCAATTTGCAGAAAAACTGTCAGGTGGGCAAAAGCGTCTCTTCTCTTTTGTTTTGACCTTGATTGGGCGACCAAAGCTTGTCTTTTTGGATGAGCCTACTGCAGCCATGGATACCTCAACCCGTCAACGCTTTTGGGAAATTGTTCAGGAGCTAAAAGCTAAGGGAGTTACCATTCTCTATTCGTCCCATTATATCGAAGAGGTAGAGCATACAGCGGACCGGATTTTGGTTTTAAATAAGGGAGAGTTGATTCGCGATACAACACCTCTAGCTATGCGCAGTGAGGAGATTGAAAAGCACTTTATCCTTCCTCTAGCATACAAGGAAGTTGTCGAACAGTCAAACTTGGTTGAAAACTGGTCACAAAAACAAGATGCTCTGCAAGTAGTTACACGTGAAGCGGATGCTTTTTGGCAACTGTTAGTGCAAGCAGGATGTAGGATTCAAGAAATTGAAGTCAATAATCGTAGCTTGTTGGATACAATCTTTGAAGAAACACAAAAAGGAGATGACTAAGATGAAACGATGGATCGCATTAAACAAGATAGAATTTCTATTGACCAAACGACAATTAGTCTATTATCTGTTATCCGTAGGGATGCCGACAGCCTTCTATTTATTCTTTTCAGGTATGTACCAGGAAACACCAGGTGGACCAGCTAATTTTATGCGCGACTACCTCATCTCCATGACGGCTTTTTCCATGATGTCGACAGCTATCTTTTCATTCCCAGTTGTTTTACATACCGATAAAATCAACAACTGGCAGAAAACATTACGCCATACTCCAGTAAATATGGTAGAATATTATCTATCAAAGATAACAAGTATGATGGTTGATTATTTGGTCTCAATCCTGGTTGTTTTCTCAGTTGGGCATTTTGTAAGAGGTGTGGATATGTCTCTTGGAAACTGGATTGGGGCTGCGTTCTTGCTGATAGTAGGAAGTGTTGCCTTTGTAGCACTTGGCTTAACCTTGACTCTCTTGCCGTCCAGTCAGTTGATGTCTGTCGTAGGCAATCTTCTTTACTTTGGCTTGGCTGTGTTAGGCGGACTCTGGATGCCTGTCTCTTTATTTCCAGACTGGATGCAAGCAATCGGGAAGCGTCTACCAAGCTATCAGTTGATGGAATTGATCAAGACCTTCTTAAATGAGGGTGGCATCAATTTATCAGCCACAATTTATCTACTTGTTTTTTCAGCAGTTTTATTTGGTTTGACTATTTACCTTCAAGGTCATAAGGAGAATGCTTAATGCTTGAAAGACTAAAAAGCATACACTATATGTTTTGGGTCAGTTTAATTTTTATGATTTTCCCCATCCTACCTGTAGTGACCGGGTGGCTTTCTGTCTGGCATTTATTGATTGATATTCTATTTGTAGTGGCGTATTTAGGCGTTTTAACAACTAAGAGCCAGCGCCTATCTTGGCTTTTCTGGGGGATCATGCTGACTTATGTAGTTGGGAATACTGCCTTTGTTGCTGTTAATTATATCTGGTTTTTCTTTTACCTTTCTAATCTCTTAATTTATCATTTCAGGGTGCGGAGTCTTCGTTCTCTGCATGTCTGGACATTTCTTCTTGCTCAAGTTTTTGTTGTTGGTCAACTCATGATGTTTCAGTCAGTCGAAACTGAGGTTGTAGCCTTTGAGCTTGGGATTCTTACTTTTGTCGATTTGATGACATTGGGTTTGGTTCGGATTCGTATTGTGGAGGATTTGAAAGAAGCTCAGGCTAAGCAAAATGCCCAGATAAATCTATTGCTTGCTGAAAATGAACGTAGTCGTATCGGTCAGGATTTGCATGATAGTCTGGGGCATACCTTTGCTATGCTGAGTGTCAAGACAGATTTAGCCTTGCAGTTGTTTCAGATGGAGGCTTATCCACAGGTGGAAAAGGAATTAAAAGAAATTCACCAGATCAGCAAGGACTCCATGAATGAAGTGCGAACCATAGTGGAAAATCTAAAATCACGGACCCTAGCTTCAGAACTTGAGACTGTTAAGAAGATGCTGGAAATTGCTGGGATTGAAGTTCAGGTTGACAATCACTTGGACAAGGCTAGTTTGACCCAGGATGTAGAGTCGACGGCTGCTATGGTTTTGTTAGAACTGGCGACCAATATCATCAAGCATGCCAGCGCTAAAAAAGCCTACCTAAAACTGGAACGTACAGATCAGGAATTGGTCCTGACAGTTAGAGATGACGGGAAAGGATTTGCAACTGTAAAAGGAAATGAACTTCATACAGTCCGTGACCGTGCAGCAGCCTTCTCAGGTAAAGTAGAGCTGATCAGTTTGAAACATCCAACAGAGGTGAGCGTGCATCTGCCTTATAAGGAGAGAAAGTAGATGAAAGTATTAGTCGCAGAAGATCAAAGTATGCTTAGAGACGCCATGTGCCAGCTCTTAAGCTTTCAACCAGATGTGGAGACTGTCTTGCAGGCGAAAAATGGAGCTGAAGCTATTGAGGTTTTGGAGAAAGAAGCAGTAGATATTGCCATCCTTGACGTCGAAATGCCAGTCAAGACAGGACTCGAAGCACTTGAGTGGATCAAACAAGAAGTTCCTGAAACCAAGGTGGTTATCGTTACGACCTTTAAACGCCCAGGTTATTTTGAACGAGCTGTCAAAGCAGGAGTTGACGCCTATGTCTTGAAAGAGCGAAGCATCGCTGAGCTCATGCAAACCCTGCATACGGTGTTAGAGGGACGCAAGGAATATTCTCCAGAGCTGATGGAAGTCATGATGACCCATCCCAATCCCTTGACCGAACAAGAAGTCGCTGTTTTACATGGAGTTGCCCAAGGCCTCTCCAACCAAGAAATTGCTGACAAACTTTACCTCTCAAACGGCACCGTCCGTAATTATATGACCAACATCCTCTCCAAACTAGGCGCCAGCAACCGAACCGAAGCAGCCAAAACTGCCGAAGAAGAAGGCTGGTTGTGAGGAGAAAGAAAAAATCTCTTAGAAATGAATCTAAGAGATTTTTTGTGTTATGTGGCTATTAGTCTGTCTCGCTCCGTGAGGTGCGAGACAAATAAACCACCCGCTTAGCGGGTGCGCGTCGAAGGTTATACCAAAAAAACTCCGAACGCGATACAATAAAGGTGTTCAAGCCAATTGTAAAGCGAAAGGAGAAAACCATGGCACAAAAGTCTCATAGTTTATCATACACAAAGTAGCACTGTTCTATCACATTGTGTTCACCCCTAAGTATAGACGAAAAGTCATCTATAATCAATATCGGAGTAGTTTAGGTGAAATATTTCATCGCTTGTGTAGTTATAAAGGTATTGAAATTATCGAAGGACACTTGATGCCAGATCATGTACATATGTTAGTAAGTATTCAACCGAGGATAAGTGTTTCAAGTTTTATGGGATATTTAAAAGGTAAGAGTGCACTCATGATGTTTGACAAACACGCCAATTTGAAATATAAGTTTGGCAATCGGCGTTTCTGGGTGGAAGGTTATTATGTGAGTACAGTAGGGCTTAGTGAAGCCACAATAAGGAAATACATCCAAGATTAAAGAAATTATCCAGTGGATGATTTCTTCACGAGTATAAAAAATTTGAGAACGAGTATGGCATGATATAGTACTAGATAAATTAAGTGTAAAAGAATATGAGGATCCCTTTAGGGATAGTGGTAAGTAATACTCACGCCTCTTTAAGAGGCAAGTGACGAGTCAAGAGCAATAAGGTTTGAACAACGTGAAAGCCAGCGTCTTTAGGCGCTGGCTGGTAATTTGAGCTTATAGACCTGGTGTAAACCACCCGTTAGACGGGAGGTTTGGATTGTTACCTTGAACGGTATACGTTGAAACGCTGTATGCAGAACGACAGGTACGGTGGTATGAGAGGGTCTAGAAATCAACCCTTACTTGAAAGGTAGTATAGAAGTTTAGGCCTTATCTAATTGCAATAGAGCTTCAATCTCTGCTAGTGTGCTAGCTTGCGAAATAGCACCACGGAGTTTAGCTGCACCTGATGTTCCACGGAGGTAGTGAGGAGCGAGGCCACGGAATTCACGTACTGCGACGTTTTCTCCTTTGAGGTTAATCAAGCGTTTCAAATGTTCGTAGGCGATTTTCATCTTGTCCTCAAAGGTCAAATCAGGTAGGATTTCTCCTGTTTCAAAGTAGTGGTTGATTTGGTTAAAGAGGTAGGGATTTCCCATGGCTGCGCGGCCAATCATGACTGCATCAGCACCGACTTCTTCGATGCGTTGCTTGGCTTCTTGGACCGTACGGATATCACCGTTGGCGATAAATGGAATCTTGGTCAAAGCTTGAGCGACCTTGTGCAGGGTCTCAAGGTCTGCGTGACCTGTATACATTTGCTCACGGGTACGGCCATGCATGGCGAGGGCAGAAACACCTGCTGCTTCAGCAGCGAGGGCATTTTCTACTGCAAGAGACGGGTCAGCCCAGCCGGTACGCATTTTGACAGTAAGGGGGATATCAAGGACAGACTGGACCTTGTTGATGATAGAGTAAATCTTATCTGGATCCTTGAGCCACATAGCGCCAGCTTCGTTCTTCACGATTTTGTTAACTGGGCAGCCCATGTTGATATCCACGATATCGGTCTTGGTGTTTTTTTGGATGAATTCTGCTGCGCGTGCTAGGCTATCCTCATCGCTACCAAAGAGTTGGATAGAGACTGGATTTTCGCCTTCGTCGATATGAAGCATATGCAGGGTTTTTTCGTTGTTGTATTGGATTCCCTTGTCAGAGACCATTTCCATGACAACGAGTCCAGCTCCGAGCTCTTTTGCGATGGTACGAAAGGCTGAGTTGGTCACGCCAGCCATAGGCGCTAAAACGGTACGATTGGGAATCTCAACATTGCCAATCATAAAAGGTGTATTAAGATTTGTCACGAATGAGTTCCTCCAGGTCGTTTTCATCAAAGTTGTAAGTAGTTTGGCAGAATTGACAAGTGATTTCTGCCCCGTGGTCTTCCTCTTTCATTTCCTGTAGGTCTGAGCTTGGAAGGCTGGCAAGAGCGTTCATAAAGCGCTCATGGCTACAGTCACATTGGAAACGGATTTCTTCTTCAGAAAGACGCTTGTAGGCCTCGTCACCGTAGATAGCCTTGAGGAGGGCTTCGATATGGTCTTCACTTTCTAGAAGAGTCGATATAGCTGGCATTTCTTGGATGCGTTTTTCAAAGCGAGCAATCTCTTCTTCCTTGGCTCCTGGCAAGACTTGGACTAGGAAACCACCTGCAACCTTGACCTTATCTTCCTCGTCCAAAAGGACATTGAGGCCGACTGCTGAAGGTGTTTGTTGGCTTTCAGTCAGGTAAAAGGCAAGGTCTTCACCGATTTCTCCAGAGATGAGAGGAGTCATAGAGTTGTAAGGATTTCCAGTACCGTAGTCTGTGATAACGAGGAATTGACCATTGCCAACAAAAGGTCCGACTAGAACTTCACCAGTTGCAGTCTTTTTGATGTCAACACCAGGATTTTGAACGTAGCCTTTGACGTTCCCCTTGGTATCTGCGACAGTGATAATGGCCCCTAGAGAGCTAGATCCCAGTACCTTAACTGTTAGTTTGGTATTCCCTTTTTCATTGGCTGCGAGAATCTGGCTAGCGATAAGAGTTCGACCAAGTGCTACAGTTGAGCTAGCTTGGGTTTGGTGTTTTTCTTGAGCAGTGCGGACGGTTTCCGTGCTATCAAGGACAAAAGCACGAAAGGCTCCGCTTTCTGATATTGTTTTAATAATTTTATCCATAGCTACTATTTTAGCATAAAAATGCCCAAAGGGGGAGCCGTGTGTTTGCTGATTTTCAGGATAATGGACCAGGAAATCAGCATGAAAATAAAAAGAGAAACAGATTATTTCAGCATTTGTAAGATTTATGCTATGCTTAAGGTAGAAAATGAAAGGGGTAACAAATGTATTTAGGAGATTTGATGGAAAAGGCCGAATCTGGCCAATTTTCAATCCTTTCCTTTCTATTACAAGAGTCTCAGACGACCGTCAAGGCTGTAATGGAAGAAACAGGATTTTCAAAAGCAACCCTAACCAAATATGTCACCCTGCTCAATGACAAGGCTATGGATAGTGGCTTAGAGCTGACTATTCACTTAGAAGATGAAAATCTGCGTCTGTCAATTGGTGCAGCTACCAAGGGGAGAGATATCCGGAGCTTATTTTTGGAGAATGCTGTTAAATACCAGATTTTGGTTTATCTTCTCTACCACCAACAGTTTTTAGCCCATCAGCTGGCTCAAGAATTGATGATTAGTGAGGCTACGCTTGGCCGCCACTTAGCCAGTCTAAATCAGATTTTGTCAGAATTTGACTTATCCATCCAAAATGGACGTTGGCGAGGCCCAGAGCATCAGATTCGCTATTTCTATTTCTGTCTTTTCCGCAAGGTCTGGTCCAGTCAGGAGTGGGAAGGTCACATGCAGAAACCAGAGAGAAAGCAGGAAATTACTACACTAGAAGAAATCTGCGGTGCGAGTTTGTCTTCGGGGCAGAAATTGGACTTGGTTTTGTGGAGTCACATCAGTCAGCAACGTCTTCGGGCCAATGCCTGTCAGTTTCAAGTCATAGAAGAGAAAATGCGAGGGTATTTTGACAATATTTTCTACCTTCGTTTGCTGAGAAAGGCTCCGTCCTTTTTCGCTGGGCAACACCTTCCTCTAGGAACTGAGGATGGTGAGATGATGATTTTCTTCTCTTTCCTCCTATCTCATCGCATTCTTCCTCTTCATACTATGGAGTATATCCTTGGTTTTGGAGGGCAGTTGGCAGATTTGCTGACGCAATTGATTCAAGAAATGAAGAAGGAGGAGTTGCTGGGTGATTATACAGAGGACCATGTTACCTATGAACTCAGTCAGCTTTGTGCCCAAGTCTATCTCTATAAGGGCTATATTTTACATGATCGCTATAAGTACCAGTTAGAGAATCGCCATCCTTATTTGTTGATGGAACATGATTTTAGGGGAACGGCAGATGAGATTTTTCATGCTCTACCTGCCTTTCAGCAGGGGACGGATTTGGATAAGAAAATTCTCTGGGAATGGCTCCAGTTGATCGAGTATATGGCTGAAAATGGTGGTCAGCATATGCGGATTGGTCTGGATTTGACATCTGGTTTTCTTGTCTTTTCAAGGATGGCAGCCATTTTGAAACGGTATTTGGAATACAATCGTTTTATTACTATTGAAGCCTATGACCGAACTCGACATTATGATTTGCTGGTTACCAATAACCCGATTCATAAGAAGGAGCAGACACCAGTCTATTATTTAAAAAATGACTTGGATATGGAAGATTTGGCAGGGATTCGTCAGTTATTATTCACTTAAAAGACTTGGTGCTTCCAGGTCTTTTTTGTGAAATTTACACAATCTCCTCACATTTTTTTAAAAATTAAAAAAAGTTGATAAACAAGAAAGCGCTTTATTTTGTATACTAGTTACTGTAAAGAGGAGACATCCTCAAGAACATTATCAGGAGGACAGCACATGTCACAAGAAAAATACATCATGGCCATTGACCAGGGAACTACAAGTTCTCGTGCCATTATTTTCAACAAAAAAGGAGAAAAAGTTAGCTCGAGTCAAAAAGAGTTCACTCAGATTTTCCCTCAGGCAGGTTGGGTTGAGCACAATGCCAATGAAATTTGGAACTCTGTTCAGTCAGTTATTGCGGGTGCTTTCATCGAAAGTGGTGTGAAACCAAGTCAGATTGAGGCAATCGGGATTACTAACCAACGTGAAACAACGGTCGTTTGGGATAAGAAAACAGGGCTTCCTATCTACAATGCTATCGTTTGGCAATCACGCCAAACTGCTCCTCTGGCTGAACAACTAAAAAGCCAAGGTTATGTGGAAAAATTCCATGAAAAGACTGGTTTGATCATCGATGCTTACTTCTCTGCGACCAAGGTTCGTTGGATTTTGGACCATGTAGAGGGCGCTCAAGAGAGAGCTGAAAAGGGTGAATTGCTCTTTGGTACCATTGATACTTGGTTGGTTTGGAAATTGACTGACGGTGCGGCTCACGTGACCGACTACTCAAATGCAGCCCGTACCATGCTTTATAACATTAAAGAACTTAAATGGGATGATGAGATTTTGGAAATTCTCAACATTCCAAAGGCTATGCTTCCAGAAGTTCGTTCTAACTCTGAGATCTACGGTAAGACAGCGCCATTCCATTTCTACGGTGGAGAAGTGCCAATCTCAGGTATGGCTGGTGACCAACAGGCAGCCCTCTTTGGACAGTTGGCCTTTGAACCTGGTATGGTTAAAAATACTTATGGAACAGGTTCTTTCATCATCATGAATACTGGTGAAGAGATGCAGTTGTCTGAAAATAACCTCTTGACAACGATTGGTTACGGAATCAATGGCAAGGTTTACTATGCCTTGGAAGGTTCTATCTTCATCGCAGGAAGTGCCATTCAATGGCTTCGTGATGGACTTCGCATGGTCGAAAATTCACCAGAATCTGAAAAATACGCTCGTGATTCTCACAACAATGATGAAGTTTATGTCGTTCCAGCCTTTACAGGTCTAGGTGCTCCATACTGGAACCAAAATGCTCGCGGTTCTGTCTTTGGATTGACTCGTGGAACAAGTAAGGAAGATTTTATCAAGGCAACTCTTCAATCAATTGCTTATCAAGTGCGTGATATTATCGATACGATGCAAGTGGATGCTCAGACAGCTATACAGGTCTTGAAAGTAGACGGTGGTGCAGCTATGAACAACTTCCTCATGCAGTGTTCCAAGCTGACATCTTGGGAATCGACATTGCACGCGCCAAAAACTTGGAAACAACAGCTCTAGGAGCAGCCTTCCTAGCTGGTTTGTCAGTAGGGTACTGGAAAGACTTGGATGAGTTGAAACTCTTGAACGAGACAGGAGAACTCTTTGAGCCATCTATGAACGAATCTCGCAAGGAACAACTCTACAAGGGTTGGAAGAAGGCTGTGAAAGCAACCCAAGTCTTTGCGGAAGTAGACGACTAATACTGGAAGAATAAAGCGACTTAGTTAGAAAGTGTGTAAATATGGAATTTTCAAAGAAAACACGTGAATTATCAATTAAAAAAATGCAGGAACGTACCCTGGACCTCTTGATTATTGGTGGAGGAATCACAGGGGCTGGTGTAGCTTTGCAGGCGGCAGCTAGCGGTCTTGAGACTGGATTGATTGAAATGCAAGACTTCGCAGAAGGAACATCTAGCCGTTCAACAAAATTGGTCCACGGAGGTCTTCGTTACCTCAAACAATTTGACGTAGAAGTTGTATCAGATACGGTTTCAGAACGTGCAGTGGTTCAACAAATTGCACCACATATTCCAAAACCAGATCCAATGCTCTTGCCAGTTTACGATGAAGATGGAGCGACCTTTAGCCTCTTTCGTCTCAAAGTAGCTATGGACTTGTACGACCTTTTGGCAGGTGTTAGCAACACACCAGCTGCTAACAAGGTTTTGAGCAAGGAAGAAGTTTTAGAACGCCAGCCAAACTTGAAGAAAGAAGGCTTGGTAGGAGGTGGGGTTTACCTTGACTTCCGTAATAACGATGCGCGTCTCGTGATTGAAAACATCAAACGTGCCAATCAAGACGGTGCCCTCATTGCCAACCACGTTAAGGCAGAAGGCTTCCTCTTTGACGAAAGTGGCAAGATTACAGGTGTTGTAGCTCGTGATCTCTTGACAGACCAAGTCTTTGAAATCAAGGCCCGTCTGGTGATTAACACAACAGGTCCTTGGAGTGATAAGGTACGCAATTTGTCTAATAAGGGAACACAATTCTCACAAATGCGTCCAACTAAGGGAGTTCACCTAGTTGTGGATTCAAGCAAGATCAAGGTTTCACAGCCTGTTTACTTTGACACAGGTTTGGGAGATGGTCGTATGGTCTTTGTTCTCCCACGTGAAAACAAGACTTACTTTGGTACAACTGATACAGACTACACAGGTGATTTGGAACATCCAAAAGTAACTCAAGAAGATGTAGATTACCTACTTGGCATTGTCAACAACCGCTTCCCAGAAGCAAATATTACTGTTCAAGATATTGAAAGTAGCTGGGCAGGTCTTCGTCCATTAATCGCAGGCAATAGCGCTTCTGACTACAATGGAGGGAATAACGGAACTATTAGTGATGAAAGCTTTAACAACTTGATTGCGACTGTTGAATCTTATCTCTCTAAAGAAAAAACGCGTGAAGATGTTGAGTCTGCTGTCAGCAAGCTTGAAAGCAGTACCTCTGAGAAACATTTGGATCCATCTGCAGTTTCTCGTGGTTCGAGCTTGGATCGTGATGATAATGGCCTTTTGACCCTTGCTGGTGGTAAAATCACAGACTACCGTAAGATGGCTGAAGGAGCTATGGAGCGCGTGGTTGACATCCTCAAAGCAGAATTTGACCGCAGCTTTAAACTGATTAACTCTAAGACTTACCCTGTTTCAGGTGGAGAATTGAACCCAGCAAATGTGGATTCAGAAATCGAAGCCTTTGCGCAACTTGGAGTGTCACGTGGTTTGGATAGCAAGGAAGCTCACTACCTAGCAAATCTCTATGGTTCAAATGCACCGAAAGTCTTTGCTCTTGCTCATAGTTTGGAACAAGCGCCAGGACTTAGCTTGGCAGATACTTTATCACTTCACTATGCAATGCGCAATGAGCTAGCTCTTAGCCCAGTTGACTTCCTTCTTCGTCGTACCAACCATATGCTCTTTATGCGTGATAGCTTGGACAGCATTGTAGAGCCAGTTCTAGATGAAATGGGACGTTTCTACGAATGGACAGAAGATGAAAAAGCAACTTACCGTACTGATGTCGAATCAGCTCTTGCTAACAACGATTTAGCAGAATTAAAAAATTAAGAAAAATAAAAGAGGTGGAGGTCAGGACTCCTAGTCTGCCCTCTTCTTTTTAACGGAGACAGAAAGATGATGAATGAATTATTTGGAGAATTTTTGGGAACTTTAATCCTCATTCTTCTAGGAAATGGTGTTGTTGCAGGTGTGGTTCTTCCTAAAACCAAGAGCAACAGTTCAGGTTGGATTGTGATTACCATGGGTTGGGGAATTGCAGTTGCGGTTGCAGTCTTTGTATCTGGCAAGCTCAGTCCAGCTCATTTAAACCCAGCTGTGACCATTGGTGTAGCCTTAAAAGGTGGTTTGCCTTGGGCTTCCGTTTTCCCTTACATCCTAGCTCAGTTCGCAGGGGCTATGCTCGGTCAGATTTTGGTTTGGTTGCAATTCAAACCGCATTATGAGGCAGAAGAAAATGCAGGAAATATCTTGGCAACCTTCAGTACTGGTCCAGCCATCAAGGATACTGTATCAAACTTGATTAGCGAAATCCTTGGAACATTTGTTTTGGTGTTGACAATCTTTGCTTTGGGTCTTTACGATTTTCAGGCAGGTATCGGAACCTTTGCAGTGGGCACTTTGATTGTTGGTATCGGTCTATCACTAGGTGGGACAACAGGTTATGCCTTGAACCCTGCGCGTGACCTTGGACCTCGTATCATGCACAGCATCTTGCCAATTCCAAACAAGGGAGACGGAGACTGGTCTTACGCTTGGATTCCTGTTGTAGGACCTGTTATCGGAGCAGCCTTGGCCGTGCTTGTGTTCTCACTTTTCTAAGATAAAAGAGCTATTTGTAACAAAGTTTGAGATTGGATTCTCAAACTTTGTTGTTTTTTGAGGGCAAAACATTAATATTTTAACTTGTCTTAAAATAAGCTAAAATGTGCTTTCTAAAAATGGTAAACAGTTGAAAATAGAGGGAATAAAGTGGTAAAATGGGAACAAGAAAAAATAGTAATTGTTTGTGGAAAAATTGACGGAAATTTACAGAAAAGAAATCGATCATGGATAGAAAGAAACCATTATATATTTTTTTAGGGCAAACGGTCCTGTATTTTATTGTTTTACTGGGTTTGCTTTACTTTTTTAGTTACCTAGGTCAAGGTCAGGGTGGCTTTATCTACAATGAATTTTAACTTTAAGGAGAAAACGAACTGTGTCTAATAAACCGATAAAAGATATGATTGAAGTGATTGAGTACTTCGCCCAAACTCAGCCTGGCTTTCCAGTCTATAATGTTCTTGGTGAGGAACGTACCTATGGTGATTTGAAGGCTGATTCGGATAGTTTGGCTGCAACCATCGATCAACTAGATTTACCTGAAAAATCTCCTGTAGTCGTTTTTGGTGGTCAGGAGTATGAGATGTTGGCTACCTTTGTAGCCTTGACCAAGTCAGGTCATGCCTACATTCCAATTGACAGTCATTCGGCCTTGGAGCGCGTGTCTGCCATTCTTGAAGTGGCTGAGCCAAGCTTGATCATTGCTATTTCAGACTTTCCATTGGAGCAGGTCTCTACACCAATGATGAATCTAGCTCAGGTTCATGAAGCCTTTGTTCAGGGGGTAAGCTATGAGATGACGCATCCAGTCAAGGGAGATGATAACTACTACATCATCTTTACTTCTGGTACGACTGGTAAGCCAAAAGGGGTGCAAATTTCGCATGATAATCTGCTCAGCTTTACCAACTGGATGATTACGGACAAGGAATTTGCGACGCCAGAGCGTCCACAAATGCTGGCTCAGCCACCTTATTCTTTTGACTTGTCTGTCATGTATTGGGCACCGACCTTGGCTCTTGGAGGAACCCTTTTTGCTCTTCCATCAGCTATCACTCAAGACTTCAAACAACTCTTTGCAACTATCTTTTCTCTTCCGATTGCTATCTGGACTTCGACACCATCTTTTGCAGATATGGCCATGTTGTCTGAAGATTTCAATGCTGAAAAGATGCCAGATATTACCCATTTTTACTTTGATGGGGAAGAGTTGACCGTTAAAACTGCTCAAAAATTACGCGAACGTTTCCCAAATGCGCGCATCATCAATGCTTACGGGCCAACAGAAGCAACAGTTGCTTTGTCAGCAGTCGCTATTACAGATGAGATGTTAGCAACTTTGAAACGTCTTCCAATTGGCTACACCAAAGAAGATTCTCCAACCTTTATCATTGATGAGGAAGGGAACAAATTGCCAAACGGAGAGCAAGGGGAGATTATCGTATCTGGTCCAGCTGTTTCAAAAGGCTACATGAACAATCCTGAAAAAACAGCTGAAGCCTTCTTCGAATTTGAAGGTTTGCCAGCCTATCATACGGGAGATGTCGGAACAATGACAGATGAAGGTCTCCTTCTCTATGGTGGACGGATGGACTTCCAGATCAAGTTTAACGGTTACCGCATTGAGCTAGAGGATGTTTCTCAAAACTTGAACAAATCCAAGTACGTTGAATCTGCTGTTGCAGTTCCACGTTACAACAAAGACCACAAGGTTCAAAACCTCTTGGCCTATGTCATCTTAAAAGACGGCGTTAAAGAACAATTTGAGCGCGAAATCGATATCACGAAAGCGATCAAGGAAGACTTGGAAGATATTATGATGTCTTACATGATGCCGTCTAAGTTCCTTTACAGAAAGGAATTACCACTAACTCCAAATGGCAAGATTGACATTAAAGGCTTAATCAATGAGGTAAACAATAGATGATGGAGCTTCTTAAACAGCTTCCTCATATCGAGCCTTATGGAAATCTACAGTACTTTGTCTACGTGATTACCGCTACCTTGCCCATCTTTATCGGTCTTTTTTTCAAAAAACGCTTTGCTTGGTATGAAATGCTGGTTAGTATCTTCTTTATCGTTACCATGTTGACGGGTGGCAAGACCAATCAGTTGGCTGCCTTGGCTATTTACCTATGCTGGCAAATTGTACTGGTTCTTTTATACAAGCAGTATCGAAAAAGTAAGGATGGCAAGTGGGTATTCTACCTAGTTAGTTTTCTGTCTCTCCTTCCGATTATCTTTGTCAAGGTGCAGCCTGCTATCAATGGAACGCAGTCTTTGCTTGGATTTTTGGGAATTTCTTACCTGACATTTCGTTCGGTGGGAATCATCATCGAACTTAGAGATGGAGTCATTAAGGATTTGAAGATGTGGGAGTATTTGCGTTTTCTTCTCTTTATGCCGACATTTTCAAGTGGTCCTATTGATCGTTTCAAACGTTTTAATGAAAATTATCAGACGATTCCAGAGCGGGATGAGTTGATGGATATGCTAGCCGAGTCCGTTCGGTATATCATGTGGGGATTTCTGTATAAATTTATCCTAGCTCATATTTTAGGCGAGATTTTATTGCCACCGCTAAAGAATTTAGCTTTACAAACAGGTGGCTTCTTTAACTACTACGTAGTTGCAGTCATGTACACATTTGGTCTGGAGCTCTTCTTTGACTTTGCGGGTTATTCCATGTTTGCTCTAGCTATTTCAAATCTGATGGGGATTCGTAGTCCGATCAACTTCAACAAACCTTTCTTGTCAAGGGATTTAAAAGAGTTTTGGAATCGCTGGCACATGAGTTTATCCTTCTGGTTCCGTGACTTTGTCTTTATGCGCATGGTCATGGTGATGACGAGAAAGAAGCTTTTTAAGAATCGAAATGTGACTTCAAGTGTCGCCTATATCCTGAACATGCTCCTTATGGGGTTCTGGCATGGGATAACTTGGTTTTACATCGTCTACGGACTCTTTCATGGAGTGGGCTTAGTCATTAATGATGCCTGGGTTCGAAAGAAAAAAACGCTCAATAAAGAACGGAAGAAAGCAGGGCGACCTCCCTTGCCTGAGAACCGTTGGGTTCAGTTGCTTGGCATGGTGATAACCTTCCATGTCGTGATGGTTTCATTCTTAATCTTTTCTGGATTTTTGAATGATTTATGGTTTAAAAAATAAAAGGAATTAAAAAATGGATATCAAATCAGAAGTTATTGAAATTATTGATGAATTATTTATGGAAGATGTATCTGACATGATGGATGAAGATCTTTTTGACGCAGGTGTCTTGGACAGCATGGGAACCGTTGAATTGATCGTGGAAATCGAAAATCGCTTTGATATTCGTGTCCCAGTTACAGAATTTGGTCGTGACGACTGGAATACAGCTAATAAAATCGTAGTAGGGATTACGGAGTTAAAGAATGCTTAAACGCCTGTGGTTAATCTTCGGGCCCATTCTTACTGCAGGTTTATTGGTTCTTCTACTCATTATTTTCTATCCTAGTAGTAAGAGTCATAATTTAATGGAGGAAAAATACTCTGCAGCCTCAATAAGTGCAGAAAGTTTCAAAGAGAGAAGCCAAAAAGTGAGAGCTCTCACGGATCCTAATATACGTTTTATACCCTTTTTGGGTTCGAGTGAATGGATTCGTTTTGATAGCATGCATCCAGGAGTATTAGCTGAAAAGTATAATCGCTCCTATCGTCCTTATTTTATGGGGCAGGCAGGAGCAGCTTCTCTTAGTCAGTACTTTGGACTACAACAAATCACATCTGAGCTTGAAAACAAACAAGCGGTATTTGTAATCTCTCCGCAATGGTTTACAAAAGAGGAGCATGATGCGCCTACTTTTCAAAGCTTTTTTAACAATGACCAGTTGACGGCCTTTTTGGAAAATCAATCCGGAGATCTGGCTGCTCAATATGCGGCCACTAGACTCTTGAAGCAAAATCCAAGAGTACCGATGAAGGGGATTGTTGAGAAGCTTGCCAAGAATGAACAATTGTCAGACTTTGATCAAACGATGGTTAATCTCTCTGCCGAGTTCAATGAAAGACAAGCTGCTCTTTTTGGTCAATTCTCCATTCATGGTCGATTAAAGTACAAGGATCATATTGAAAAATATTTGAGCAGTCTCCCAGACCAATTTTCGTATGAAGAATTGGAAAATATTGCTCGTAAGGATGCAGAAGAAAATACGACCAATAATGATTTGGGGATGGAAAACCATTTTTATACCACTCAGCTTAAGAAGGACTTAAAAAATTTAGAAGGCTATCAAAAGAATTATAACTTTCTCCAATCAACTGAGTACAATGATTTGCAGCTAGTGCTTGATCAATTTGCCAAGTCTAAGGTTAATGTGCTCTTTGTCTTTCAACCTGTCAATAAAAAATGGATGAACTATACAGGTTTGAGCGAAGAAATGTATCAACACTCTATTGAAAAAATTCGTTACCAGTTGGAAAGTCAGGGTTTTACCAACATTGCTGACTTTTCAAAAAATGGTGGAGATCCCTACTTTGTTAAGGATACGATTCATATCGGTTGGTTGGGCTGGTTGGCGTTTGATAAGGTTGTGAATCCCTTTTTGAGCAATCCGATAACAGCACCTAATTACCAAATGAATGACCGTTTCTTTAGCCAGGATTGGGCAAATTACGATGGGAATATTAAAGATTTTCAATAATATAGAAAAGGAGTTTGAACTTTTTGTTCAGACTTTTTTTATGAAATGTCGGATAGCTTATCCTAAATAAGGCTAAAAGTTTTAAAATGATGCTAAATAGCGTATAATGATAAAAGAAAGAAGAGAAAGGGATTTCAATATGAATAAACGTTTTTTGTTGCCTGTCCTATCGACAGCCCTATTAGCTCCAGCCTTTTTAGCTGGACAAGTCTATGCTGAAGAAAGTACTAGTACTTCAGAAGCTCCAGAAGTTGTGAGTACTGCAGAAGCACCAGTAGTAGCAGCGGCTCCTGAGGTTGTTACAAGTCCGGCAACACCAGCTGAAGAGGCTGCAACTCAAAAAGAAGAAAAAGATACTGTTATCTTGCACACCAATGACGTGCATGGTCGTATCGTAGAAGAAAAAGGAGTAATCGGAGATGCCAAGCTCGCGACAGTTATTGAGAAGGAGCGAGAAAAGGGCAGCCAAACGACTCTAGTAGTAGATGCAGGGGATGCCTTCCAGGGTCTGCCGATTTCAAACTCTACAAAGGGTGAAGCTCGTGCCAAAATCCTAAATGAGATGGGCTACGATGCTATGGCTGTAGGAAATCATGAGTTTGACTTTGGACTTGACGAAGCTAAAAAATACAAAGAAATCTTGAACTTCCCACTGCTTAGCTCAAATACTTATGTAAACGGAGCTCGTCTATTTGAAGCAGCAACAATTGTTGATAAGAACAAGAATGTTGAAGGTGATGAGTTTGTCGTCATCGGTGTGACAACACCTGAAACAGCTACTAAGACCCACCCTAAAAATGTTAAAGGCGTAACCTTTACAGAACCGATTGCAGAGGTTAACAAGGTTATCGAAGAAATTCAAGCTAAAGCCTTGGCAGAAGGCAAAGACTACAAACACTATGTTGTTCTCGCTCACTTGGGAGTTGATACAACAACACCTGTAGAATGGCGTGGTTCAACACTTGCAGAAGCACTTTCAAAAAATCCTTTGTTGAAAGGTAAGCGTGTTACAGTGATTGATGGTCACTCTCATACAGTAGAATCTACTACCTATGGTGACAATGTGACTTACAACCAGACAGGAAGCTATCTCCATAACGTTGGTAAAATCACTTACAACTCTCGTCAATTATTAGGAAATCCAAGCCAGGTACCTGCTGCAGATGCTAAGAAATTAGAAGCCAATCCAAAGATTGCAGCCATGGTCAAAGAAATCAAAGAAAAATATGATGCTGAAAATGCTGTAGAAGTTGTTTCAAATAGCCCAGTTGAATTGAACGGTGACCGTGAAAATGTCCGTGTCCGCGAAACCAACCTTGGAAATGTCGTCGCAGATTCTCTCTACCAGTACGGTCAAACAGGATTTAGTCATCCAACAGATATTGCTGTGACAAATGGTGGAGGCTTGCGTGAAACAATTGCCAAGGATAAACCAATTACAAAAGGAAATGTCATTGCAGTTTTACCATTTGGGAACACAATCTCACAAATCCAAGTAACTGGTCAGCAAGTTCTGGATATGTTTGAAAAATCACTCGGATCTATCTTGCAGGTTGATAAGGCAGGAAAAACTGTCTTGGATGAAAATGGTCAACCATTGCTAGAACCAAGTGGTGGATTCTTACAGATTTCAGGAGCCAAGGTCTACTACGATACAAACCTAGTCGCAGGTAAACGCGTCCTGGCTATTCAAGTGAAGAATCGTGCAACTGGTCTTTATGAAAAACTAGATTTGGCGAAAGTCTACTACCTAGCAACCAATGACTTCCTTGCAGCAGGTGGTGACGGTTATACCATGCTTGGTGGTGATAGAGAAGAAGGTCCTTCAATGGATGCTGCTTTTGAAGACTATCTAAAAACAGCTGATTTGACTCAGTATGAAAAGGTAAATCCAAATTCACGCACGATTTCTGTGGACTCAAAAACATTTAAACTTCCTGAAGAAGGTAAAGAGCAAGATCCAGCTAAACCAGTAGAAGACCAAGCAACAAAACCGACTCAACCTTCTACTGTAAAAGTTGATTATAAGGTTGCAGATAAGTTTGCTAAGAAAACAGTAGTCTCAGAGAAACTACTTCCAAATACAGGTAGTGAGCAATCTATTTTCATGATGCTACTTGGTATGATTCTTGGAGCGACAGCCCTCTGGACTAGCCGTAAACAAGAAAAATAATTCTACAAGATGAAAACATCACAGGTGTTTTCATCTTTTTTCTTGACTCCTTGCTTGGATGTGATATACTTAACTAGTAAAGGAATGGTTTGAATTTGATTTTTGAAGAGTATGAAAACCTTGTATTTATAGAAATTCCGTTCTGAGAAAGGAGCAAATCATGAGACAGTTGGCAAAAGATATCGATCGTTTTTTAAATGAGATTATTCTCAAGGCGGAAAACCAACATGAAATTCTCATTGGTCATTGCACCAGTAATGTGGCCTTGACGAATACCCAGGAGCATATTCTCATGCTTTTATCAGAGGAGTCGCTCACCAACTCTGAGTTGGCGCGTCGTCTCAATGTTAGTCAAGCTGCCGTTACCAAGGCTATCAAATCCTTGGTTAAAGAGGGGATGTTAGAGACATCTAAGGATCCCAAGGATGCGCGCGTTATCTTCTATCGATTGACAGACTTAGCACGACCAATTGCTGAGGAACACCACCATCATCATGAACATACCCTCTCGGCTTATGAGCAGGTTGCCACTCAGTTCACACCAAACGAACAAAAAATTATCCAGCGGTTTTTAACTGCTTTAGTAGGAGAAATCAAGTAATGAGATACATCACAGTAGAGGATTTGTCCTTCTATTATGACAAGGAACCTGTGCTTGAGCATATCAATTACAGTGTTGATAGTGGGGAATTTGTCACACTGACAGGAGAAAATGGAGCGGCAAAGACTACTCTTATCAAGGCTAGTCTTGGAATTCTTCAACCACGAATTGGGAAAGTAACCATCTCAAAGATAAATATTCATGGGAAAAAGCTAAGAATCGCCTATCTTCCTCAGCAGATCGCCAGTTTTAATGCAGGTTTTCCTAGTACTGTTTATGAGTTTGTCAAATCAGGTCGCTACCCAAGAAAGGGCTGGTTCCGTCGTTTGAATGCTCATGATGAAGAACACATTAAGGCTAGTTTAAACTCAGTTGGTATGTGGGAACATCGGGATAAACGCATTGGTTCTCTCTCTGGTGGGCAAAAGCAAAGAGCGGTCATTGCACGTATGTTTGCTTCAGATCCAGATATCTTTATCTTGGATGAGCCGACAACAGGGATGGATGCAGGTACCAAGAATGAATTTTATGAGCTCATGCACCATAGTGCCCACCATCATGGCAAGGCTGTTTTGATGATTACTCACGATCCTGAAGAAGTCAAGGATTACGCAGATCGCAATATCCACCTTGTCCGTGACCAAGATTCGCCATGGCGTTGTTTCAATGTCCATGAAAATGATCAGGAGGTGGACCATGTTTAATCTATTTTCTTATGATTTTATGCAGCGGGCCTTTTTAGCGGTTATTGCCATGAGTCTCTTTTCACCAGTTCTTGGGACTTTCCTCATTTTGCGCCGTCAAAGTCTCATGAGTGATACTCTGAGTCACGTCTCCCTTTCAGGGGTTGCTTTTGGTTTGGTTTTGGGGATTTCTCCAACCATCTCAACCATTGCCATTGTCTTGATTGCGGCGGTCTTTCTTGAATATCTACGTACGGTTTACAAGAGCTTTATGGAGATTGGGACAGCCATCCTCATGTCTACAGGACTTGCAGTTTCACTTATTGTTATGAGTAAGGGGAAGAGTTCTAGTTCGATGAGCTTGGACCAATACCTTTTTGGTTCTATTGTGACTATTAGTCAAGAGCAGGTAATTGGGCTCTTTGTCATTGCAGCGGTTGTTTTAATCCTGACCTTCCTCTTTTTGAGACCCATGTACATCTTAACTTTTGACGAGGATACAGCTTTTGTAGATGGTCTTCCAGTGCGTACTATGTCTATCCTCTTTAACATGGTGACGGGTGTGGCTATTGCCCTCATGATCCCAGCAGCGGGTGCTCTTTTAGTATCGACTATCATGGTCTTGCCAGCTAGTATTGCGTTGCGTTTAGGAAAGAACTTTAGTTCCGTGATGATTCTAGCTAGTGCCATTGGATTTCTAGGTATGGTGGCGGGACTCTATATTTCCTATTATGCAGAGACACCACCAAGTGCAAGTATCACCCTTATCTTTGTAGTTGTCTTCTTGTTAGTCAGCTTACTCAAACGTTTTATCAAATAGGAGAAGAAAATGAAAAAACTAGGCCTACTTTTGGCAAGTCTTGTGACAGTCTTCTTAGTCGCTTGTTCTAATCAAAAACAGGCAGACGGAAAATTAAATATTGTCACAACTTTCTATCCTGTCTACGAATTTACCAAGCAAGTAGCAGGAGATACAGCCAATGTCGAGCTCTTGATTGGGGCAGGGACAGAACCACATGATTATGAACCATCGCCTAAGGCAGTTGCTAAAATCCAAGACGCTGATGCCTTTGTTTATGAAAATGAGAACATGGAAACATGGGTTCCAAAACTTTTAGATTCACTAGATGAGAAAAAAGTAAAAACAATCAAGGCTACTGGAGATATGTTGCTTCTTCCAGGAAGTGAAGAAGAGGAAGCCCATGACCATGGTAAAGAAGGCCATCATCACGAGTATGACCCTCACGTATGGTTGTCTCCTGTGCGTGCCATTAAGCTTGTAGAGCATATCCGTGATAGTCTTTCAGCTGACTATCCAGATAAGAAGGCGACTTTCGAGCAAAATGCAGCTGCCTATATCGAAAAACTGCAAGCCTTGGATAAGGCCTATACTGAAGGGCTTTCTAATGCTAAACAAAAGAGTTTTGTGACTCAACACGCGGCCTTTCGTTATCTAGCCTTGGACTACGGACTTAATCAAGTCTCTATCTCTGGTCTTTCACCAGATGCTGAGCCGTCAGCAAGCCGCTTGGCAGAATTGACCGAGTACATCAAGAAAAACAAGATCTCTTATATCTACTTTGAAGAAAATGCCTCTCAAGCTCTAGCCAATACTCTTTCAAAAGAAACAGGAGTTAAGTTAGACGTTCTGAATCCTCTGGAAAGCTTGACTGAAGAGGACATGAAGGCCGGTGAGAACTATATCTCTGTCATGGAGAAAAATCTCAAGGCCCTCAAGCAAACAACTGATCAGGCTGGGGCAGAAATTGAATCAGAAAAAGCAGAGGAAACTAAAACCGTTCAAAATGGTTACTTTGAGGATGCTGATGTCAAGGATCGTACCCTAAGTGATTATGCTGGCAACTGGCAGTCGGTCTATCCTTTCCTTGAGGACGGTACTCTTGATCAAGTATTTGACTACAAGGCTAAATTGACTGGCAAAATGACCAAGGATGAATACAAAGCCTACTATCAAAAAGGCTATCAAACTGATGTATCTAAGATTAATATCACGGATAACACTATGGAATTCATCCAAGGTGACCAAAGTAAGAAATATACCTACAAGTATGTCGGCAAGAAAATTTTGACTTATAAGAAAGGGAATCGAGGAGTTCGTTATCTTTTTGAAGCGACAGACGCGGATGCTGGACAATTCAAGTATGTTCAATTTAGCGACCACAATATCGCACCAGTTAAGACTGGGCATTTCCATATCTTCTTTGGAGGTACTAGCCAGGAAGCCCTCTTTGAAGAAATGGATAACTGGCCAACCTATTATCCAGAGAATTTATCTGGTCAAGAAATCGCCCAAGAAATGCTGGCTCATTAAGATACGATTCACATGATAAAAGCGAACAGGAAAGTTTTCTGGTTATCAGAATCCTCTCTTGTCCGCTTTTTTGAGTTTTGTCAGTTAAAGAGCTTTTGCACTTCTTCTTGTACTTATGGCCTTATTGAATACCAAGTTTTCATTACTTGTCAAAGCCTTGTAAAGCCTTTTCGCGTTCTTCTACTTGTCCCTTGGCATCTAGTTTATTACCACCGTAAACTGCTGTTTCCCATGATCCATACATTGGATTTGGGAAGATGATGAATTTTTCACCAAATTCTTTTTGCAATTCTTCAAGTTGTTTGTCACGATCAGCTTCAGAAGTCTTAGAAAATTCTGCAAAGTCTACAAGGTTATCACCAAATAGTAACACAAGATTTGTCTTTTCTTGAACCGCTTGTCGACGACCTTCTTTGGATTTTACACCACTTTCTAGGAACATGAGGTGATCACGTCCTTGTACAGGAATACCTTCGCTTTCTAGATTTTTAATGGTAGCATCTACTTGGTCGACTGAACGGTCAGAAATATAGTAGATTTGGACACCGTTTTGATCGGCAAACTGAAGAAAATCTTTAGCACCTGGGACGGCTTTTGCTGCAGCTTTTTGGACCCAAACATCCCAATTTTCAGGTGTGAATGCTGTTCCATCTTTGACATTTTGAACTTGATATGGACTGTTATCTAGGACCGTTTCGTCCAAGTCCAAAACAATCGAATAAGGCTTGTCTGATTCTGTTTTCAGTAATTCCTTTAGACGATCTGTAGCAACATTATAGCCTTGTAGATACAAGGCTTTTGTTTCGGCTGCTTTTTGATACCAGAGAGTTGACATGGTATTTTCTCTAGACCGTAGTTGGTCGTAAGTCATTGTAATCTGATTGTCAGATGAGTTATTAGCGGATGTTTGTGTTTCTGTGGATTTTGTGGCGCAGCTGGTCAATAAGATGACAGATGCAAGTGCAGAAACGATTGTAACAGTGGTTTTAGCTGTTTTCATAAAATGTCTCCTGTCTATTAATTTCAATAACAGTATAGCATGAGGGAATAGTTAAGGCAAGCGTTTTCCTAAATATGGACTTGATTTTTCAAAGAAAGATGTAGATAATTAACGGATTAGAGGAAGAGAAAAATATTTTAAACCCTTGAAAAATCAAAGAAAATTAGGTATAATATGAATAATCATTTGTCGTAGGTTTTGTCTGAAATATTGTCCGGACAAGGCTCACAGCAGTTAAATCTCCTGAAAAAGTCGGATTTAGCTGCTCTTTTTGTGCTTTTTTTCAGGTTTTTCGACCTTTGTAACAAAGATTTAAAGATTCTGAAAATTAGTCAAGGGGGATAAGTTGATAGGGTTTTTAGAACCATCTAACGATAATTACTAGCTTAGATCACTAAGCTTGGAACTTTATTTAAAAAGGAGAATCATCTTGGCAGGACATGACGTTCAATACGGGAAACATCGTACCCGTCGTAGTTTTTCAAGAATCAAAGAAGTTCTTGACTTACCAAATTTGATTGAAATTCAAACTGATTCATTCAAAGATTTCCTAGACCATGGTCTGAAGGAAGTGTTTGAAGATGTATTGCCAATTTCAAACTTCACAGACACAATGGAGTTGGAATTTGTTGGCTACGAAATCAAAGAACCTAAATATACGCTTGAAGAAGCTCGTATCCACGATGCCAGCTACTCAGCACCTATCTTTGTAACCTTCCGCTTGATTAACAAAGAAACTGGCGAAATCAAGACACAGGAAGTATTCTTTGGTGATTTCCCAATCATGACTGAGATGGGAACCTTTATCATCAACGGTGGTGAACGTATCATCGTATCACAGTTGGTGCGTTCTCCAGGTGTTTACTTTAATGACAAGGTAGACAAAAATGGTAAAGTGGGTTACGGTTCAACTGTTATCCCTAACCGTGGAGCTTGGTTGGAACTTGAAAGCGACTCAAAAGACATCGCCTACACTCGTATCGACCGTACTCGTAAGATTCCATTTACGACCTTGGTTCGTGCGCTTGGTTTCTCAGGCGATGATGAAATCTTTGATATCTTTGGCGACAGTGATCTTGTTCGTAACACTGTTGAAAAAGATATTCACAAGAACCCAATGGACTCTCGTACAGACGAAGCTTTGAAGGAAATTTACGAACGCCTTCGTCCAGGTGAGCCTAAGACTGCTGAAAGCTCACGTAGCTTGCTTGTAGCTCGTTTCTTTGACCCACGTCGTTATGACTTGGCTGCAGTTGGTCGTTACAAGATCAATAAAAAACTCAACGTTAAAACACGCTTGCTCAACCAAACTATTGCTGAACCATTGGTAGACCCTGAAACAGGTGAAATCTTGGTAGAAGCTGGAACAATCATGACTCGTAGCGTGATTGAAAGCATTGAAAGTCATTTGGATGGCGATTTGAACAAGATTGTCTACATTCCAAATGATGCTGCTGTAGTAACAGAGCCAGTTGTTCTTCAAAAATTCAAGGTTGTTGCACCAACTGATCCAGATCGTGTTGTAACTATCATCGGTAATGCAAATCCAGATGACAAGGTTCGTATCGTAACGCCTGCAGATATCTTGGCTGAGATGAGCTACTTCCTCAACTTAGCAGAAGGTATTGGTCGTGTGGATGATATCGACCACCTTGGAAATCGTCGTATTCGTGCTGTTGGTGAATTGCTTGCTAACCAAGTGCGTCTTGGACTTTCACGTATGGAACGTAACGTTCGTGAACGTATGTCTGTTCAAGATAACGAAGTACTAACACCACAACAAATTATCAATATCCGTCCAGTAACTGCAGCAATCAAAGAATTCTTTGGTTCTTCTCAATTGTCACAGTTCATGGACCAACACAACCCGCTTTCTGAGTTGTCACACAAACGTCGTTTGTCTGCCTTAGGACCTGGTGGTTTGACACGTGACCGTGCTGGATATGAAGTGCGTGACGTGCACTACACTCACTATGGTCGTATGTGTCCAATCGAGACACCTGAGGGACCAAACATCGGTTTGATCAACAACTTGTCTTCATACGGACATCTTAACAAGTATGGTTTCATTCAAACACCATATCGTAAGGTTGATCGTGAAACTGGAAAAGTAACTAACGAAATCGTTTGGTTGACAGCCGATGAAGAAGATGAGTACACAGTAGCACAGGCTAACTCTAAATTGAACGCAGATGGCACTTTTGCTGAAAAAGTTGTCATGGGACGTCACCAAGGGGTTAACCAAGAATACCCAGCTTCAAGTGTTGATTACATGGACGTTTCTCCAAAACAGGTAGTTGCCGTTGCGACAGCATGTATTCCTTTCCTGGAAAACGACGACTCCAACCGTGCCCTCATGGGTGCCAACATGCAACGTCAGGCTGTACCATTGATTGATCCAAAAGCACCTTACGTTGGTACTGGTATGGAATATCAAGCAGCCCATGACTCTGGAGCGGCTGTTATTGCTCAGTATGATGGTAAAGTTACTTATGCCGATGCTGACAAAGTAGAAGTTCGTCGTGAAGATGGCTCATTGGATGTTTACCATATCCAAAAATTCCGTCGTTCAAACTCAGGTACTGCCTACAACCAACGTACGCTTGTTAAAGTTGGTGATCTTGTAGAAAAAGGCGACTTTATTGCAGATGGACCTTCTATGGAAAATGGAGAAATGGCGCTTGGACAAAACCCAATCGTTGCCTACATGACATGGGAAGGTTATAACTTCGAGGATGCCGTTATCATGAGCGAACGCTTGGTGAAAGACGATGTCTACACATCTGTCCACCTTGAAGAATACGAATCAGAAACTCGCGATACAAAGCTTGGGCCTGAAGAAATTACTCGTGAAATTCCAAACGTTGGTGAAGATGCTCTTAAAGACCTTGACGAAATGGGTATTATCCGTATCGGTGCTGAGGTTAAAGAAGGAGATATCCTTGTAGGTAAAGTAACACCTAAGGGTGAAAAAGATCTTTCTGCTGAAGAACGTCTCTTGCACGCTATCTTCGGAGATAAATCTCGTGAAGTTCGTGACACTTCTCTTCGCGTACCACACGGTGCCGATGGTGTTGTTCGTGATGTTAAAATCTTTACACGTGCAAATGGAGATGAGTTGCAATCAGGTGTTAACATGCTGGTTCGTGTTTACATCGCTCAAAAACGTAAGATTAAGGTCGGAGATAAGATGGCCGGACGTCACGGAAACAAAGGGGTTGTTTCTCGTATCGTTCCTGTAGAAGACATGCCTTACCTTCCAGACGGAACTCCAGTCGATATCATGTTGAACCCTCTAGGGGTGCCATCACGTATGAATATCGGTCAGGTTATGGAGCTTCACCTTGGTATGGCTGCACGTACTCTTGGTATTCACATCGCAACACCAGTCTTTGACGGAGCAAGTTCTGAAGACCTTTGGTCAACTGTCAAAGAAGCAGGTATGGATAGCGATGCCAAAACAATCCTTTACGATGGACGTACTGGTGAGCCATTTGACAACCGTGTATCAGTTGGTGTCATGTACATGATCAAACTCCACCACATGGTTGATGATAAATTGCACGCTCGTTCTGTCGGACCTTACTCGACCGTTACCCAACAACCACTCGGAGGTAAAGCTCAGTTTGGTGGACAACGTTTCGGTGAGATGGAGGTTTGGGCGCTTGAAGCCTATGGTGCATCAAACGTACTTCAAGAAATCTTGACTTACAAGTCTGATGATATCAACGGACGTTTGAAAGCTTATGAAGCTATTACAAAAGGAAAACCAATTCCAAAACCAGGTGTTCCAGAATCCTTCCGAGTTCTTGTTAAAGAATTGCAATCACTTGGTCTTGACATGCGTGTCCTTGACGAAGATGATCAAGAAGTTGAACTTCGTGATCTTGACGAGGGCATGGACGAAGATGTCATCCACGTAGATGACCTTGAAAAAGCACGTAAAAAAGCTGCTGAAGAAGCAAAAGCTGCTTTTGAAGCTGAAGAAGGTGCAAAAGCGGAAGCAACAGAAGAAGCTACTGAACAAGAATAAGTAGCTCACTTAGAATAGAAAGGGAAGAAATAGTGGTTGACGTAAATCGTTTTAAAAGTATGCAAATCACACTAGCTTCTCCAAGTAAAGTCCGTTCATGGTCTTATGGAGAAGTCAAAAAACCTGAAACAATCAATTACCGTACGTTGAAACCAGAACGTGAAGGACTATTCGACGAAGTCATCTTTGGTCCTACAAAAGACTGGGAATGTGCTTGTGGTAAGTACAAACGTATTCGTTACAGAGGGATTGTTTGTGACCGTTGTGGTGTTGAAGTAACGCGTACAAAAGTTCGTCGTGAACGTATGGGACACATCGAGTTGAAAGCTCCTGTATCTCATATCTGGTATTTCAAGGGAATTCCAAGCCGTATGGGCTTGACCCTTGATATGAGCCCTCGTGCCCTCGAGGAAGTAATCTACTTTGCTGCTTACGTGGTGATTGATCCAAAGGATACACCACTTGAGCACAAATCTATCATGACAGAGCGTGAATATCGTGAGCGCTTGCGTGAATATGGCTACGGATCATTCGTTGCTAAAATGGGTGCCGAAGCTATCCAAGACCTCTTGAAACAAGTAGATCTTGAAAAAGAAATTGCTGAACTCAAAGAAGAATTGAAGACAGCAACTGGACAAAAACGTATCAAAGCCATCCGTCGTTTGGATGTTTTGGATGCCTTTTACAAGTCTGGAAATAAACCTGAATGGATGATTCTTAACATCCTTCCGGTTATTCCACCAGATCTTCGTCCAATGTTGCAGTTGGATGGTGGCCGTTTTGCCTCATCTGACTTGAACGACCTTTACCGTCGTGTTATCAACCGTAACAACCGTTTGGCTCGTTTGCTTGAGTTGAACGCACCAGGTATCATCGTTCAAAATGAGAAGCGTATGCTTCAAGAAGCGGTTGACGCTTTGATTGACAATGGTCGTCGTGGTCGTCCAATTACAGGACCAGGTAGTCGTCCACTTAAATCATTGAGCCACATGCTCAAAGGTAAACAAGGACGCTTCCGTCAAAACTTGCTCGGTAAACGTGTGGACTTCTCAGGACGTTCCGTTATCGCCGTTGGTCCAACTCTTAAGATGTACCAGTGTGGTGTGCCACGTGAAATGGCGATCGAGCTCTTTAAACCATTTGTGATGCGTGAAATCGTTGCACGTGATATCGTGCAAAACGTCAAAGCTGCTAAACGCTTGGTCGAACGCGGAGATGAGCGTATCTGGGATATCCTTGAAGAAGTGATCAAAGAACACCCAGTACTTCTTAACCGCGCACCGACCCTTCACCGTTTGGGTATCCAAGCCTTCGAGCCAGTCTTGATTGATGGTAAGGCCCTTCGCTTGCACCCGCTTGTCTGTGAAGCCTACAATGCCGACTTTGACGGGGACCAAATGGCCATTCACGTACCGCTTTCAGAAGAAGCCCAAGCAGAAGCTCGTATCTTGATGCTCGCTGCTGAGCATATCTTGAACCCGAAAGATGGTAAACCAGTTGTTACTCCATCTCAGGACATGGTTTTGGGTAACTACTACTTGACTATGGAAGAAGCTGGTCGTGAAGGTGAAGGAATGGTCTTCAAAGACCGTGACGAAGCTGTCATGGCTTACCGCAATGGTTATGTTCACCTTCACTCACGTGTAGGTATCGCAACAGACAGCCTTAACAAACCATGGACAGAAGAGCAAAAACATAAAGTCTTGCTTACAACTGTTGGTAAGATCCTCTTCAACGATATCATGCCAGAAGGTCTACCTTACTTGCAAGAGCCAAATAATGCTAACTTGACAGAAGGTGTTCCAGATAAATACTTCTTGCCACTAGGTGGAGATATCAAGGAAGCTATCAGCAAACTTGAGCTTAACCCTCCATTCAAGAAGAAAAACCTTGGAAATATCATCGCTGAAATCTTCAAACGTTTCCGTACGACAGAAACTTCTGCCCTACTTGACCGTATGAAGAACCTCGGTTACCACCACTCAACTCTTGCAGGATTGACAGTGGGTATTGCCGATATCCCAGTTGTTGAAGACAAGGCTGAAATCATCGAAGAATCACACAAACGTGTAGAACAAATCACAAAACAATTCCGTCGTGGTATGATCACAGACGACGAGCGTTACAATGCCGTTACAGCTGAATGGCGTGCTGCCCGTGAAAAATTGGAGAAACGCTTGATTGCCAACCAAGATCCTAAGAACCCAATCGTTATGATGATGGACTCTGGAGCCCGTGGTAACATCTCAAACTTCTCACAGCTTGCCGGTATGCGTGGTCTGATGGCGGCTCCGAACGGACGTATCATGGAATTGCCAATCCTTTCAAACTTCCGCGAAGGTTTGTCAGTACTCGAAATGTTCTTCTCAACTCACGGTGCCCGTAAAGGTATGACTGATACGGCCCTTAAGACAGCCGACTCAGGTTACTTGACTCGTCGTTTGGTTGACGTTGCCCAAGACGTTATCATCCGTGAGGATGACTGTGGAACAGACCGTGGTCTCTTGATCCGTTCTATCGCAGAAGGAAAAGAGATGATCGAATCTCTCGAAGAACGTCTCAATGGTCGTTACACTAAGAAAACTGTTAAACATCCAGAAACTGGTGTAGTTATTATCGGTCCAAATGAGCTGATTACAGAAGACAAGGCGCGTGAAATTGTCAACGCTGGTGTGGAAGAAGTGACTATCCGCTCTGTATTTACATGTAACACTCGTCACGGTGTCTGCCGTCACTGTTATGGTATCAACTTGGCGACTGGTGATGCGGTTGAAGTTGGTGAAGCAGTTGGTACAATCGCTGCCCAATCTATCGGGGAACCTGGTACACAGCTTACAATGCGTACCTTCCACACGGGTGGGGTTGCCTCAAATACCGATATCACTCAGGGTCTTCCTCGTGTCCAAGAAATCTTTGAAGCCCGCAATCCTAAAGGGGAAGCGGTTATCACAGAGGTTAAAGGACAAGTTACAGCTATCGAAGAAGATGCATCAACTCGTACTAAGAAAGTCTTTGTTAAGGGTGAAACTGGCGAAGGTGAATATGTCGTTCCGTTTACAGCTCGTATGCGTGTTGAAGTCGGCGATCAAGTTTCTCGTGGTGCAGCATTGACAGAAGGTTCTATCCAACCAAAACGTCTCCTTGCTGTACGTGATGTCTTGTCAGTTGAAACCTACCTTCTCGGTGAAGTACAAAAAGTTTACCGTAGCCAAGGGGTAGAAATCGGTGACAAACACATTGAGGTAATGGTTCGTCAAATGATCCGTAAAGTCCGTGTCATGGATCCAGGAGATACAGACCTTCTCATGGGTACCCTCATGGATATCAATGACTTTACAGATGCCAACAAAGATGTCCTTATCGCAGGTGGAGTTCCAGCGACAGGTCGCCCTGTCCTTATGGGAATTACAAAAGCCTCACTTGAAACCAACAGTTTCTTGTCAGCGGCTTCCTTCCAGGAAACAACTCGTGTCCTTACTGACGCGGCTATCCGTGGTAAGAAAGACCATCTCCTTGGACTTAAAGAAAATGTTATCATCGGTAAGATCATCCCAGCTGGTACAGGTATGGCACGTTACCGTAACCTTGAACCACAAGCTATCAATGAAGAGTCTTACCTAGCATCTTCTCAAGAAGAAACTTCAGTAGATACGACTGTAGAAGAAGTCGTTGAAACTGTTGAAGTAAGCGAATAAGTAGGTGTTGCTTAAGGTCTGAAATGAAAAGATTAATCATTCACTATAGATTCTTAAGAAGGATCCACTAGATAAAAAAGCGAACAAGGCAGAATTCTGATTGTCAGAAAACTGGATTTGTTCGCTTTTTGTATTTAAGGTTAGACTTGTGTTTTATAGTAGATCGAATACAAAACAGCACACTGTGAATTCTAAAAAATGCTAGAAATTGACTTAACTGCTCTAGTAAATTTGTTCAGATTTTATTTCATTTCACTATAATTTGCTCTAGATTCAAAACTATGCTACAATCATCTAAAACAAGCAAAAAAGAAATAACATGAAAACAGAATATCAAAAAATGATCGCAGGAGAACCCTATCACCCATTCGACCCAGACCTCCGTTCTCTAGCACAAACAGCGCGACAAAAGCAAGCAGCTTTTAATGGAGAAGTCGATCCAGTAAAAGGTATGGAAATCATCAAAGGATGGTTTGGTTCTACCGGAGAAAACCTTTATGTCAATCCTCGATTGGTGGTGGATTATGGAGTTAATATCCATTTAGGAGAAAATTTTTATTCCAATTGGAATTTGACCATGTTGGACGTATGTCCGATCACGATTGGTGATAATGCCATGATTGGTCCTAATTGTCAGTTTTTAACACCTCTTCATCCGCTGGATCCCGATGAACGAAACTCGGGACTAGAATTTGGCAAACCCATCACGATTGGTAAGAACTTTTGGGCAGGTGGTGGTGTCATTGTCCTACCGGGTGTTACTTTAGGGGATAATGTCGTTGCAGGAGCAGGAGCGGTCATTACAAAATCTTTTGGAGATAATGTCGTTTTGGCAGGAAATCCAGCACGAGTTATCAAAGAGATTCCAGTTAAAGGAAATTAAAGGTTGTAGAAAGAGAAAGTGAAGTCTTTTTCAAAAGAGCTCTTTGAAATCGAAAAGCCTAACCAGTCTCAGTATCAAAAACTTATTGCTAGCAAAAAACGAGGTCGGAATTTTTATCCCAGCCTCGTTTTTCGTCTTTAGAGATTTTTTCTCTTTTTAGCTTTTTTAGTTAGAGCCACATCGCATTGATCAATATTTTGTGTAAGATAGCTAGTCACTTGGAAATCATCGACCTCTGTTTTTAGCTCGACTTCATAGACAATGCTAAGGTTGTCCCCTGCATTTGTGCTATTGATCGTAATCATGTCAATTTCTGAGCAGAATTGGTCAAGAGCAGATTGGATAGCATCTTGAATCTTCTCTTGATTAGTTACCGTGATTGTCAAAAGTCTACGGCGTTGATTGTCAGATTTAACTTGTTGATTCTCCAAAAGGAACCAAACGCCCAAGATAAAGAGTGTGAAGAGAATGGCCAGGAAGAGATAGCCTGTTCCACAAGCCAAACCGATAATCATGGCAAGGAAAATCGCAATCAGTTCTCTTGAACCACTCGTTGCAGAACGGAAACGAATCAAACTAAAGGTTCCGGCTACAGCAATTGACGTACCCAAGCTCCCATTGACCAGAAAAATAACCAAGGTCATAAGGCAAGGAAGCAGAGTCAAGCTGATAGCAAATTCTCTGGTGTAGAGGGTTCGATATTTGTAGGTCCAAGTAAGTGCCAAACCGAGGACTAGACTGACTAGAAGTGCCAGCAGTAGTTGGAAGGGATCTGCACTTGCAGTGGCGTTGTTGAAAATGGAATTAAATAGATTAAGCATAAGCGGTACCTGCGCTTTCTATACTGGGACGTGGTGCATAAGGAAGCCCTTGAGATTTGTGGTAAGCACAACTGTATTTTGAAAATTTGTGCTCCATCAAACCATACTTCTTTAGAATGTCTTGTAACCACTGAGGTTTGTTTCCAGGAGCTTTAATCTCCATAATCACAGTATTGTCATCTAATAGAGGAGCCCCTTGATTTCCTGCGAAGAGACTGACATTTTCATCTCTATAGATTAGATTTTGGTCAATGGTGATACGAATTTTATTATAGTCGTAGCCCTCGATGTATTTTTTTTCTTTTAATGAATAACGATCGTAGTAGATGTACATACGAGGCTTGATAGCGAGTTTGTAATCATGCTGAAGTTTTTTCACTTTTTCAATGACGACTGTATCAGTAATGCTAGCATCCAAGTGCCCTTTGGTTATGAAATTGATGATGGAACTAGGAGTTGAGAGCAGTCGGTACTTGCGACCAATCCCTTCTTGGTCCTTAGTTTTGATTTCTAAAAAAACTTGACTATCTATTTTAGCTTGGCTGAGATAGGTCCGCATCCGTACCTTTTCTTTTCGTTTGTCGCCAAGATGCTCATCTTGGAGAATATCAAAGTCTTCTGTATCAAAGTAGATATTTGATATTGTTGAAATTGGATAGTCGTCTTCTACCAAATATTTCTTTAAATCCTGAACCAGTTTGTCTAATATTTTTTTGGAGACAACATATTTGGTTTCAATCCGTTTAAAAGTTGTTTCGATTGGTTTCATAAGTCCTTCTCCTCTAATCTTAGGTTATACTATTTTTAAACAAGGACGAGCTTGTTTGTCTAGGATTTTAAAGAGTTTATCTAAAACTTTTGTTAAATTTAACTTAATTGAAACTAAACTTAAGAAAACTTTCAGAAAAAGTTTAGGCTTATTTTAGGAAAGTCACGTAGACTAAGAGCATGTAAAATGAAAGTCGAGGAAACGAGCATGAAAGCAAAAAAATGGACATTCTTATTAACGAGTATAGCAACTCTAGCACTAGTAACAGCTTGTACCCAGTCAACTTCAAATACAACAGCTAGCAATACTGCGACAACGAAAACGACATCAACTACAGAAGCTAAGAAAACTAGCTATTTTACAGACAAGGACTATGATACTTCTTATGATGAAAAGACAGCAGCAACTGTAACCTTGTCAGAATCAACAGCGAAGGTATCAGGTGATGGAGTTGCCGTATCAGGATCTACCGTTACAATCTCCAAGGCAGGAACCTATGTCATATCTGGTCAATCCGACGGAGTTCAAATCAAGATTGAAGCCGAAAAGACTGATGATGTACATATTGTTCTAAAGGGTGTGACCATGACCAATACCAATGCTGCTATATCTGCAACATCAGCCGGTCATGTTTACCTAACTCTAGCAGATGGCACAACTAATAGCCTATCAGATTCAGCAACTAATAGTGACGAAAAAGCGGATGCAGCGCTCTTCTCTAAAGTGGACTTGACCATCAACGGTAAAGGAACTCTCAATGTAGATGGTAAGAAAAACAATGGTATCAAGGCAAATGATACACTTCACATCACAGGTGGAAGCTACAACATCACAGCAGTCGGGGATGCCTTTAATGTTAATGATGAACTCAACATTACCGGCACAACTATGACTATCGATGCCAAGGAAGACGGAGTTAAGGTCGACAATGATGAGGACACATCTGTAGGAACCATGTATCTCTCTGACAATACCATCACTGTTACTGCTGGAGATGATGGTATCCACGCATCAGGTGATTTGGTTATTGATAGTGGTACCTATACCGTTAAGAATTCTACAGAAGGGCTTGAAGGTAAGTCAATTACTATCAACGGTGGAGATATCGCCATCTATTCAACGGATGATGGTGTCAATGCAGCCAACAAAAATGCTCAACAAAGTGAAATTTTCTTCACTATGAATGGTGGGAACTTGACGGTTGAAGTTGGTCAAGGGGACACGGATCCAATTGACTCAAATGGTAATATTACAGTTAATGGAGGAACCATCAAAATGACTGGTCAAACTGGTTTTGACTTTGATGGAACAGCGACTCACACAGGCGGAGACATCTATTTCAATGGTGAAAAACAGACTGAGATTGTCAATTCGATACCTGGTGGAGGTGGACCTCAAGGAAATGGAGGCCCTGGTGGACGACCATAAAAAAATCTCCTTTCTCGAAAGAGAAGGGAGATTTTTTTTCAATTTTCTACTTTCTACTTGACAAGTGAGCGTTCACTCACTATAATAGTCTCATGATTAAAAAGTGAGTAAACACTCACCTGAGAGGATTCAAATGAAAAAATTGTTACATTTAAAAGATTTAGAAAAATCTTTTGGTCGTCAAATGGTCTTAGATCACGTTGGTTTTGATTTAAAGCCTGGAGAAATCATTGGTCTAATCGGTCCATCAGGTGCTGGTAAATCAACTATGATTAAAACCATGCTAGGAATGGAAAAGGCGGATAGCGGTATCGCTTTAGTCTTGGACCATACTATGCCAAATCGTCATATTTTAGGTGATATTGGCTATATGGCTCAGTCTGATGCTCTTTATGAGGCCTTGTCAGGTCAAGAAAATCTAGAATTTTTTGGTCAGCTAAAAGGGCTATCCAAAAGAGATCTGACAGCTGAAATTGCCCATGTGGCTCAAGTTGTGGATCTGACAGAGCATTTGAATAAAACGGTATCCGGTTATTCTGGAGGAATGAAGCGACGCTTGTCTTTAGCCGTCGCGCTTCTGGGGAATCCTCAGCTCTTGATTTTGGACGAACCGACAGTTGGAATCGACCCTTCTCTTCGAAAGAAAATCTGGAAAGAATTATTCGCGCTTAGAGACAATGGGGTAGGGATATTAGTTACTACCCATGTTATGGATGAAGCAGAGTTAACGGATAAGGTCGGCTTATTATTAGGTGGAAAAATCATTGCTTTTGATACACCGCAACACTTAAAAGATAGTTATCAAGTTTCAAGTATTGAAGAAGTCTTTTTGAAAGCAGAAGGAGAGTAAGATGAGAACCATTGCTATTGCTAAAAAAGTTATCAAAGAATTGCTTCGTGACAAACGAACCTTGGCTATGATGTTTGTAGCGCCGGTATTTATTATGTGGCTGATGAACCTCATGTTTTCAGCTAGTACAACCGTGAATGTCAAGTTAGCGACACAAGATCTACCAACTGGTTTGGTAACAAAAATGGATGAGCTCGATCATGTGGACGTCGAGACTTATCAAGACTTAGATCAGGCTAAAAAAGCTCTAGCTGACGAGAAAGTAGATGCAGTCATATCGTATAAAGATGGTGAGTATCAGGTCGACTACGCAAATACGGATGCTTCTAAAACAACTATGACACGACAAGTGTTACGAACAAGTATCGTCAATGAAGGCACCGATCAGTTATTATCTCGTGTCAAACAAGCTCTTCCACAATTGAAATTAGATGAAAAGGCGCCTGAAATCAAAGAATCTTACCAATATGGAGATAAAAATACTGGATTCTTTGCACGTATGATTCCAATTTTAATTGGCTTTGTGGTCTTCTTCTTTGTCTTTTTGATTTCTGGTATGGCACTGTTGAAAGAGCGAACAAGTGGAACCTTGGATCGCTTGTTAGCAACCCCAGTGAAACGTTCTGAAATCGTCTATGGCTATATGTTGTCTTACGGTATTATTGCGATTTTTCAAACGGCAGTTGTCGTTTTAGCAGCAATTTGGCTACTAGATGTAGAAGTTGTAGGAAATATTTTAAATGTTATAATAGTTAATGTGGTACTGGCTCTTGTAGCACTAGCTTTTGGAATTCTCTTGTCTACTCTAGCAAAATCAGAATTCCAAATGATGCAATTTATTCCTCTCGTGATTATGCCCCAACTTTTTTTCTCAGGAATTATTCCATTGTCATCCATGGGAGAATGGGCTCCAACTGTGGGGAAATTTTTGCCATTAACCTATTCTGGTGATGCAATAAGCCAGATTATTCTTTACGGACACAATCTTGGTGATATTTTGTCAAATCTTGGTGTTTTAATGATTTTCTTGATCATTTTAACAATTCTCAATATTGTTGGATTGCGTCGTTATCGTAAAGTTTAGAAATCAACATAAATAATGCTAAAAAGGTGTGAAGATTGGATGGATAAGACTGTTTTTGAATCGTTTGAAGATTACTTAGAAGAAGCGAATTACCCTCAAGGAAAGAAAAAAATCATGCAGGCAGCAGTGGATCTCATATCAACCAGGAGTTACCATGGGACCTCAACTCTTCACATAGCTGAGCGTGCTGGACTAAGCCAGGCAACTTTGTTTAAGTATTTTAAGACGAAGGATGATTTACTGACGGCTATTTTACATCCTGTAGTCCCAGGCATTCTCGGTAGTTTTTTTGAGGAACTCTTAGCTTTTGAAACGACAGAAGAGAGGGTTCGTTATCTCGTCCATAATCGTATGAGCTATCTCAAAAAAAATCGTGCCTTGATGAAAATCATTCTACAAGAGAGTTTTTCAAATAAAAAACTAAAAAATGAACAGATTTTTATCTGGAATGCTATTCAAGATAAACTTCGAGTGCTTCATAAGGAATTGCTAGCAGATCCACGTGTAAATCCAGAGATAACGATTCCTCAAATGGTTCGCATCTGTATAGGTCCATTGTTAGCTTACTTCTCTCAACTATATGTCGTTGGCGTCAATGGCGAAATGAGAGAAGAGGACTTAGGCTTATTGGAAAAACAAATCTTAGGTGGTTTGTGGAAATAGGAGGAGTATAGGAATTAGTTCTTTTTGCTTTAGGTTGAGCAACACATCATAAGAAGTATTTTCTAATATTAAAAAACATAATAATTTAAAGAAAAAACTCTTATCCCTAGTATATTAACAGCTTGGAATAAGAGTTTCTTATGTTATTAGGACGAGAAAGAATTATTCTCCGTCTTTTTTAAAGATGTTTTTTACGCCAGATACTGCACCTTCGACAGCTTCTTTTGCATCTTCAGCAACTTCTTTAGCTTTTGAAGCTACCTTTTCTGCAGCTCCTTCTGTTTGAGTTTTTGTATCGCCAGTTAGTTTACCAAAACCTTCTTTAACAGAACCTTTAGCTTGGTTGAATTTTTCTTCGATTGACATGGGGGATACCTCCGTTAATTTTTTGTATTATCTAAACTAAATCAGATATTAATTTCAGTATATACCCTTTTGTACTAAAAAGCAAAAAACTGATACGAAAAGCATCAGTTTATTTTTTTAATAGGTTACAATGTTCAATTGACCTTTATCATATTCAGCAATAAAGATATTTGAGACTTCTTCGAAACCTTCTTCTTTCAATTTCTCAGTTAGCCACTCCTCGGATTTGCCAATGGTTTCTAAGATTTCAATTTGGACAACACCGTCTGTAATGACTGGGTACTTAGGATTCTCGTCACCTATTCTTACGACAATCAGCTGTCCATTTTGCTCAATCACAGCTCTCTTGACTTCTTTCAATTGGAAAATCCCTTGAGAGCGCAACTTAAGAGCTACATCTGCCGCTGCAAGACCTTTTGAGCGACAGGCTTCTGGATCTAACTTACCATTTTTAATGATAATAGTTGGTTTTCCGTCAATCAGATGTTTGATGAAGGAAACATTGGTATTCAACCATTTAAGGAGTAAAATGAGAATAGTCCAAATAATGAGGATAACAATGTATTGGATGATGGTAATAGAACTATTGTAGATAACCCCACCGATAATACCCCCGAGAACAAAGTTCTGGATTTGGTCCACTGCAGAACTTGGTGCTAGATTTCCTTTACCTGTTACGTTAATAACAAAAACAAGAGAAAGAAGCCCCAAGGCCAATTTAATTGCAATTGTAGCAAAAAAGCTTATCATTTTTCAACCTCCACGAGTTCAACATCTGATTTATAGAGTTCCATTTTTTCTAATAAATAGCTATCTTGGTCAGTCCCGCTAATGGCACGATAAAAATGTTCGCCAACCTTAATAATAGCTCCATCAGTTACTGCTGAGGTATTGACATAGACCTCTTTTTTATCTACACCTAATTCTTTTGAAACGACTTCGATAAAGTTTAGGGAAGAGCGGAATTGATTATCATTGGATTGACTGTTTTGAAGATTCGTAATGCTTATCAAAACGAATGCGATTAAGGTCAAAATAGAAATGAGCGATAATTCACGGAACTTACTTCCTCTCTTATCTTTAAAAGCCTTAAATGCAAAAAATCCAGTCACGATAAGCAGTAAAGCTGATACAATAATCATGACCCAATTCTGTTGACTAATCTGACTGAGCACATAGTCATAGGAATAGAATTTCATAAGAACCTCCACTTTTTTTAAAAATTCAATCTATTATAAACTATTTCTTAAGCTATAGCAATTTTATTATGACGAAAAAAGCATTTAATTGTTGTTTCCTATTTAAATTCAATTTTTCTGAATTGCGACTCGACCTTGACTTTCTTTCTATTTTTGATACAATAGTAAAAATTTAGAGGAGGTATTCTATGATTCAGAAACACGCTATTCCTATTTTAGAGTTTGATGACAATCCTCAAGCAGTTATCATGCCCAACCATGAAGGCTTAGATTTACAGTTGCCAAAGAAGTGCATCTATGCGTTTTTGGAGGAGGAGATTGACCGCTATGCTCAGGAAGCGGGAGCAGAGTGCGTTGGGGAGTTTGTGTCTGCCACTAAAACCTATCCTGTTTATGTCATGAGTTACAAGGGTGAGGAAGTGTGTCTGGCTCAGGCTCCTGTTGGTTCTGCCCCTGCAGCCCAGTTTATGGATTGGTTGATTGGTTACGGTGTGGAGAAAATCATTTCCACTGGAACCTGTGGTGTCCTAGCCGATATAGAGGAAAATGCCTTTCTAGTTCCAATCAGAGCATTGCGTGATGAAGGAGCTAGCTACCATTATGCACCTCCTTCTCGTTATATGGATGTTCATGTAGAAGCTGTTTCTGCCATCGAGCAAATCTTGGAACAACTAGGTGTCCCTTATGAAGAGGTTATGACTTGGTCGACAGACGGATTTTACCGAGAAACAGCTGAAAAAGTTGCTTATCGCAAGGAAGAAGGCTGCGTAGTTGTGGAGATGGAGTGTGCAGCTCTTGCGGCAGTAGCTCAGCTTCGCGGAGCAGTTTGGGGTGAGTTGTTGTTTACGGCAGATTCTTTGGCAGATCTTGATAACTATGACCAACGCGATTGGGGTGCAGAAGCTTTTGATAAGGCGCTAGGTATCTGCCTTGAGATCGTTAGTCATATGTGAGTATTCTCAGATTTTTGTGGTACAATGTAGCTATGTTATTAAAATCAATTGTTGAAAAAATAAATACCATTCTAGGGCGTTTATCACCCGCTCGGAGAATCTTTTTAAGTTTTGCTTTGGTTATCCTCTTGGGGTCTCTCCTTTTGAGTCTGCCATTTGTACAATCTCCAACATCTCATGCCGGTTACTTTGACCATTTATTTACAGCCGTATCTATGGTCTGTGTGACAGGACTTTTTACCTTACCTGTCGCTTCGACCTACAATGTCTGGGGGCAGCTGATCTGTATGTTCTTGATTCAGATTGGTGGTTTGGGTCTCATGACCTTTATCGGAATTTTCTATATCCAGGGCAAGCAAAAACTCAGTCTTCGAGGTCGAGAAACGATTCTGGAGAGCTTTAGCTTCGAAGAAACCCAGTCTCTGAGGGATTTTCTACGTTCCATCTTCGTGACGACTTTTCTAGTAGAAGGATTCGGAGCCTTTCTGCTAAGTTTTCGTTTTGTCCCCGAGTTTGGCTGGGGACGAGGTATTTTAACGTCTATCTTCTTGGCGATTTCAGCTTTCTGCAATGCTGGATTTGATAATTTTGGTAGCACGAGTTTGCTAGCCTTTCAGACAGACCCATTGATTAATCTAGTGATAGCAGGCTTGATTATTACAGGTGGCCTAGGTTTCATGGTCTGGTTTGATCTAGCTACCCAGTTAGGAAAGAAGAAAAAGCGTCGTCTTCGTTTCCATACTAAGCTAGTCCTCTTCTTAACAGCGGGGATTTTATTTGCTGGAACAGTTTCAACCCTCTTGATAGAGTGGAACAATTCGGGAACGATTGGCAATCTCAGCTTCCCAGATAAATTGCTAGTTAGTTTCTTCCAAACTGTCAGCATGCGGACGGCAGGATTTGCTTCTGTTGATTTTACTCAGGCTAGGCCTGTTACCTTGATGATCTATATTTTGCAGATGTTTCTGGGTGGGGCACCTGGCGGAACAGCAGGAGGACTTAAAATCACAACCTTCTTTGTTCTATTAGTATTTGCGCGCAGTGAACTTTTAGGGCTACCTCATGCAAATATAGCTCGGAGAACGATTGAACCTCGGACAGTCCAAAAATCATTCAGTGTGTTTATTGTTTTCTTATTGACTTTTCTGGTTGGCTTGATTTTACTAGGAATAACAGCAGAAGGGAATCCGAAATTTATCTACCTGATGTTTGAAACTATTTCAGCGCTTGCCACGGTTGGAGTAACTGCTAATTTGACACCAGAGTTAGGTAAGCTAGCGCTTAGTGTCATTATGCTACTGATGTTTATTGGGCGAATCGGACCTCTGACGCTATTAGTTAGTTTGGCTGAGTATCGACCAGATAAGAAAGATATGATCCACTATATGAAAGCAGATATTACCATAGGATAAGAAAGGATAAACTATGTCAGTTCGGACAATCGGAATTTTAGGCTTGGGTATTTTTGGAAGTAGTGTTCTGGCTGCTCTCGCCAAGCATGATGTAAATATTATCGCTATTGATAATCATGAGGAACGAATCAATCAATTTGAACCAGTCTTGGTGCGTGGTGTTGTTGGAGATATCACAGATGAGGACCTCTTGCTATCGGCTGGAGTTGATACCTGCGATACCGTAGTCGTCGCAACTGGTGAAAATCTAGAGTCTAGTGTTCTTGCAGTCATGCATTGCAAGAGTCTAGGGGTACCGACTGTTATTGCTAAGGTTAAAAGCCATACAGCAAAAAAAGTCCTTGAAAAAATCGGTGCAGACTCAGTCATTTCACCAGAGTTTGAGATGGGTCGTTCGTTGGCACAGACGATTCTCTTTAATAACAGTGTAGATGTCTTTCAGTTGGACAAGAATGTCTCGATTGTCGAGATGAAAATTCCACAGTCCTGGGCAGGGCAGAGTCTTAGTCAACTAGACCTTCGAGGGCGATACAATCTCAATATCCTTGGCTTTCGTGATCATGAAAATGCTCCCTTGGATGTTCAATTTGGGCCAAATGACCTTTTGAAAGCCGATACCTACATCATGGCGGTGATTAATAACCAATATTTGGATACCCTAGCAAACCTTAGTGAGTAGAAGAGGAATGACTATTCTTTTTTTCAACGACTATTGAGTCAATATAAGTATTTTATAAGAGGGATTTAAGAAAAATTTTAACTTTTTCTTAATCCTTTTTAATTTTAGGAGATTATACTAGAGTCATCAAATAAAGAAAAACTCTAAGGAGAATCCTATGAAATTCAATCCAAATCAGAGATATACTCGTTGGTCTATCCGCCGTCTTAGTGTCGGTGTTGCCTCAGTTGTTGTGGCTAGTGGCTTCTTTGTCCTAGTTGGTCAACCAAGTTCAGTACGTGCCGATGTGGTCAATCCAACCCCGACTCAAGTCTTGCCAGATGCAGATGCGGTGAGTGCAAAGAGCGATTTACCAGTAGAGCTATTCAAAGAAGCAGTTGATACAGCTCTTTCTTCAGAACAGTCTGTTCCAACACCTAAAGCAAGTTTGGATACGACAAGCTCTTCAGAAAAAGCGGACGCAATTGCTAAAGAGTCGGTAGTAGCACCAAAAGAAGAAATGCAAGCAAAGCCAGAATCTAAGAAAGAAACAGAAGATGCGGTTAAACCTTCGACAAATCCTGCGCCTATAGTTTCTGGACAAGACCGTGAAGCAAATGAAGCTCAACCAGCAACAACTCCAGCTGAAGTACAAAAAGGTGTGGCCGACAATACCAAAGACACAGTAGATGTACCAGCTACTTACTTGGATAAAGCCAACTTCCCAGGGCCATTCACAGCTGGTGTCAACCGAGTTATTCCATACGAGTTCTTCGCTGGTGACGGCATGTTGACTCGCCTTATCTTGAAAGCTTCTGACAAGGCCCCATGGTCAGACAACGGATCAGCTAAAAATCCTGCTCTTCCACCAGTAGAAAAATTGGGCAAAGGCCTTTACTTCTATGAAGTGGATTTAGCAGGGACTCAAGGAAAATCAGATAAGGACTTGCTTGACCTCTTGAAACAAAACGGCACTCAAAGCTATAAAGCTACCATTAAAGTGTACGGTGCTAAAGATGGCAAGGCTGATTTGAGCAATCTCGTAGCGACAAAAGATTTGGATGTCAACTTGAATGGCTTAACAACTCCAGCTGAAGTCCAAAAAGGCGTGGCTGACAATACTAAAGACACAGTAGATGTTCCAGCTACTTACTTGGATAAAGCCAACTTCCCAGGTCCATTCACAGCCGGTGTTAACCAAGTTATCCCATATGAATTCTTCGCCGGTGACGGCATGTTGACTCGCCTTATCTTGAAAGCCTCAGACAAGGCCCCATGGTCAGACAACGGTTCAGCTAAAAATCCAGCTCTCCCATCAGTAGAGAAATTGGGCAAAGGTCTCTACTTCTATGAAGTGGATTTGGCAGGTACTCAAGGCAAATCAGATAAAGAGCTGCTTGACCTCTTGAAACAAAACGGTACACAAAGCTATAAAGCTACCATCAAGGTTTACGGTGTAAAAGACGGCAAGCCTGATTTAACTAACCTTGTAGCGACTAAGGATTTGGATGTCAACTTGAATGGCTTGACTACTCCATCTGAAGTTCAAAAAGGCGTGGCTGACAACACTAAAGCCACAGTAGATGTCCCAGCTACCTACCTTGATAAAGCCAATTTCCCTGGTCCATTCACAGCCGGAGTCAACCAAGTCATTCCGTATGAATTCTTCGCCGGTGACGGTATGTTGACTCGCCTGATTTTGAAAGCATCCGACAAGGCTCCATGGTCAGATAACGGTTCGGCAAAAAATCCAGCTCTCCCACCAGTAGAGAAATTGGGCAAAGGCCTCTACTTCTACGAAGTGGATTTGGCCGGCACCCAAGGTAAATCTGATAAAGAGCTTCTAGACCTCTTGAAACAAAACGGTACACAAAGCTATAAGGCTACCATCAAGGTTTACGGTGTAAAAGACGGCAAGCCTGATTTAACTAACCTTGTAGCGACTAAGGATTTGACAGTAAACTTGAATGGACATCAGTCTCTTACTCCGATGAAATCGCAGATGCCAGCTGCTAGCCAGGATAAGATGATGCCTAACAAAGAGCAGGATAAAACCATGAATGCTAGCCAGCCTATGGCAACACCAAGCATGAAACAAGATCAAGCTCCAGCAGCCTCAAGAAAAATGTCTGATGAAGGCAAGATGGCAGCTAATAACAAGGCGTCAAATCCAATGATGGCTGATAAAATGAAAGACCAAAAAGACATGCTTCCATATACTGGCGAAGCCCAAACATCAATGGCTACTCTTGGATTCTTTGGACTCGCCTTGGCCGGACTGTTAGGTGGTCTCAGTTTGAAAGCTAAAAAAGAGGAAAATGACTAGTCTAGCTACAGACTTTCTATCTAGGATTTGAAAAATCCAGATAGCGATTAGAATGTTCGTAAAGCGATTAAAATAGTGTTATACTATTGTGGTATAGCACTGTTTTTTTCAAAGGAGAGACAGATGGGAAAGACAATTTTACTCGTTGACGACGAGGTAGAAATCACAGATATTCATCAACGCTATCTGGTTCAGGCAGGGTATCAGGTTTTGGTGGCTCATGATGGAGTAGAGGCTTTAGAAATATTCAAGCGAAAACCTATTGATTTGATTATTACAGATATCATGATGCCTCGGATGGATGGTTATGATTTGATTAGTGAGGTCCAGTATCAATATCCGGATCAGCCTTTTCTCTTTATTACGGCTAAGACCAGTGAGCAGGACAAGATTTACGGTCTGAGCTTAGGGGCAGATGACTTTATTGCCAAGCCTTTTAGCCCACGTGAGCTGGTTTTGCGTGTCCACAATATCTTGCGTCGCCTTCATCGTGGAGGTGAGACAGAGGTCGTCAGTCTCGGAGATTTACGGATGAATCACGGTAGCCATGAGGTCCAAGTCGGAGATGTGGCGCTTGATTTGACAGTCAAATCCTTCGAACTTCTATGGCTTTTAGCTAGTAATCCAGAGCGGGTTTTCTCTAAGACAGACCTCTATGAAAAGGTCTGGCAAGAAGATTATGTGGATGATACCAATACCTTGAATGTTCATATTCATGCTCTTCGACAGGAGTTGGCTAAACATGCCAGTGCAGAAACTCCCACCATCAAAACCGTTTGGGGCTTGGGCTACAAAATTGAGAAAGCACGAGGTAGTTAATGAAATTAAAAAGTTATATTCTAGTGGGTTATATCATTTCAACACTTCTAACGATTATCGTGGTTTTTTGGGCAGTCCAGCGAATGTTAATTGACGAAAGAGAGATTTATTTCCTAGTGGGAATGACTCTCATGGCAAGTTTTGTCGGTGCTGGGATTAGTCTCTTTCTCCTATCGCCTGTCTTTACATCATTGGCCAAACTTAAGGAACATGCCAAGCGAGTAGCGGACAAGGATTTTCCTTCAAATCTGGAGGTTCAAGGGCCTGTAGAATTTCAGCAGTTAGGGCAAGCTTTCAATGAAATGTCCCATGATTTGCAAGCGACCTTTGATTCCTTGGAAGAAAGCGAACGAGAAAAGGGCTTGATGATTGCCCAACTGTCGCATGATATCAAGACTCCCATTACTTCGATTCAAGCGACGGTAGAAGGGATTTTGGACGGAGTTATCAAGGAAGGAGAACAAGCCCATTATCTAGCAACCATTGGACGCCAGACAGAAAGGCTTAATAAACTGGTTGAAGAGTTGAATTTTTTGACTCTAAACACAGCTAGAAATCAGGCAGAGACAACTAGTAAAGACAGCATTTTTCTGGATCAGCTCTTGATTGAGTGTATGAGTGAGTTTCAGTTCTTGATTGAGCAGGAGGAGCGAGATGTCCACTTGCAGGTAATTCCAGAGTCTGCCCGGATTGAAGGAGATTATGCCAAACTTTCTCGCATCTTGGTGAATCTGATCAATAACGCTTTTAAATACTCAGCTCCAGGAACCAAGCTGGAAGTGGTGGCTAAGCTGGAGAAGAACCAGCTTTCAGTCAGTGTAACGGATGAAGGGCAGGGCATTGCCCCAGAGGATTTGGAAAATATTTTCAAACGCCTTTATCGTGTAGAAACTTCTCGTAACATGAAAACAGGTGGTCATGGCTTAGGTCTTGCGATTGCGCGCGAATTGGCCCATCAATTAGGTGGAGAAATCACAGTTACCAGCCAGTACGGCCTAGGAAGCACCTTTACCCTCCTTCTCAATCTCTCTGGCAATGAAAATAAAGCTTAAACCCCCTTTACAAATCTAACCATTCATGGTACAATATCCATTGTGTGAAATATCAGCAGGAACGCATGAAGCTCGTCAACAGATGTCTTCTGATAAGTAACCTTGGCTGTTTAGGCGAAGGGCATCTGCACGAATCAGGGCTTTCTAAGTGACTATTTCCACCGAAATATTATTTATATCAGGAGGACATACACATGTCACGTTATACAGGACCATCTTGGAAACAAGCTCGTCGCCTTGGCCTTTCACTTACAGGTACAGGTAAAGAATTGGCACGTCGTAACTACGTACCAGGACAACACGGACCAAACAACCGTTCTAAATTGTCAGAATACGGTTTGCAATTGGCTGAAAAACAAAAACTTCGTTTCACTTACGGTGTAGGTGAAAAACAATTCCGTAACTTGTTCGTACAAGCTACAAAAATCAAAGACGGAATCCTAGGTTTTAACTTCATGCTTCTTTTGGAACGTCGTTTGGATAACGTTGTTTACCGTCTTGGTCTTGCGACTACTCGTCGTCAAGCTCGTCAATTCGTAAACCACGGTCATATCCTTGTTGACGGAAAACGCGTTGATATCCCATCATACCGCGTAACTCCAGGTCAAGTGATCTCAGTTCGTGAAAAATCATTGAAAGTTCCAGCAATCCTTGAAGCAGTAGAAGCTACTCTTGGACGTCCAGCATTCGTATCATTCGACGCTGAAAAATTGGAAGGTTCATTGACTCGTTTGCCAGAACGTGATGAAATCAACCCAGAAATCAACGAAGCCCTTGTCGTTGAATTCTACAACAAAATGCTTTAATTTTAAGAAATATCTTACAGAAAGCCTACAACAGTGGGCTTTTTTCTTTACATGAAAATTAGACTGTGAAAAACTAGTCACCTTTATGTGAATTACAAACTCATAATCAATAACATTACAGACTCAAAAAAACACAAGACAGAAACCAAAGCCCTTCTTTCCCCCTTTCTCTGCTATACTACAAGCAGAGAAAGGGGGAAAGCAAATGCTTGAAAAGTATTATGAGAAGGTAAAAGGAATTGTCCATAGATGTCGAAAAGATTACTATCTCCACCTGTGGGAAAAAGAGGATTGGGACCAAGAAGGACTGATCTGTCTCTATGAACTCCTCGAAGCCCATCCAGAATTAGTGGAAGAGGAAAAGAAACTCTACGTCTACTTCAAAACAAAATTCCGCAATCGAATCCTAGATAGCGTCAGAAAGCAAGAGAGTCAAAAACGTCGCCTAGACCGAATGGCCTACGAAGAAGTAGGGGAGATTAGCCATCGCCTACCAGAAGGAGGATTGTGGCTGGATGATTACTACGCCCTTCATGAATTGTTGAATACTTATAGAAGAAAGTTACCAGAAGATAAGCAAGAAGCCTATGAACGCCTCTGGGCAGACGAACGATTTAAAGGCCGCAAAGCCCTTCTCAGAGATCTGAAGGAAACATTACAAGACTTCTAAAAAAAATTAAAAAAAGGTGTTGACAAAGTAAGAAAAGTCGGTATAATAGTAAGAGTTGAAAATAACAACTCCGGTCCGTTGGTCAAGGGGTTAAGACACCGCCTTTTCACGGCGGTAACACGGGTTCGAATCCCGTACGGACTATAGTATGAAGCAGATGAAACACTAGATGAAAAAAATTAAAAAAAGTTTCAAAAAAGTGTTGACAAGCGAAAGCGACTGTGATATACTAATATAGTTGTCGCTTGAGAGAAGTGAGTGACAAAGACCTTTGAAAACTGAACAAGACGAACCAATGTGCAGGGCACTACAACTAAGGTTGTAGTACTGAACAATGAAAAAACAATAAATCTGTCAGTGACAGAAATGAGTGAGAACTCAAACTTTTAATGAGAGTTTGATCCTGGCTCAGGACGAACGCTGGCGGCGTGCCTAATACATGCAAGTAGAACGCTGAAGGAGGAGCTTGCTTCTCCGGATGAGTTGCGAACGGGTGAGTAACGCGTAGGTAACCTGCCTGGTAGCGGGGGATAACTATTGGAAACGATAGCTAATACCGCATAACAGTAGATGTTGCATGATATCTGCTTGAAAGGTGCAATTGCATCACTACCAGATGGACCTGCGTTGTATTAGCTAGTTGGTGAGGTAACGGCTCACCAAGGCGACGATACATAGCCGACCTGAGAGGGTGATCGGCCACACTGGGACTGAGACACGGCCCAGACTCCTACGGGAGGCAGCAGTAGGGAATCTTCGGCAATGGACGGAAGTCTGACCGAGCAACGCCGCGTGAGTGAAGAAGGTTTTCGGATCGTAAAGCTCTGTTGTAAGAGAAGAACGAGTGTGAGAGTGGAAAGTTCACACTGTGACGGTATCTTACCAGAAAGGGACGGCTAACTACGTGCCAGCAGCCGCGGTAATACGTAGGTCCCGAGCGTTGTCCGGATTTATTGGGCGTAAAGCGAGCGCAGGCGGTTAGATAAGTCTGAAGTTAAAGGCTGTGGCTTAACCATAGTACGCTTTGGAAACTGTTTAACTTGAGTGCAAGAGGGGAGAGTGGAATTCCATGTGTAGCGGTGAAATGCGTAGATATATGGAGGAACACCGGTGGCGAAAGCGGCTCTCTGGCTTGTAACTGACGCTGAGGCTCGAAAGCGTGGGGAGCAAACAGGATTAGATACCCTGGTAGTCCACGCCGTAAACGATGAGTGCTAGGTGTTAGACCCTTTCCGGGGTTTAGTGCCGCAGCTAACGCATTAAGCACTCCGCCTGGGGAGTACGACCGCAAGGTTGAAACTCAAAGGAATTGACGGGGGCCCGCACAAGCGGTGGAGCATGTGGTTTAATTCGAAGCAACGCGAAGAACCTTAC